>NZ_JAJNQP010000069.1:0-1255 GCF_022227985.1 Halorhodospira sp. M38 | reverse complement strand
GAAGTGGTGGGCCCGTTCCACGGGAAGTGGTGGGGCCATTCCACTAAGCTGGGGTGCCTCTGCAGGCAGTAGTTCCACGCCAAGCCAGCGGCTCATGGGGTCGACTCCGAGGTGGTTGCCTCGAGGGCATCCTGGGAGCGACGCATGGATTCACCCTGCATCTCGAGGCGGTAGCTGTTGTGCACCACCCGATCGAGGATGGCGTCGGCCAGCGTGGCATCGCCGATGACCTCGTACCACTGGGCGATGGGCAGCTGACTGGCGATGACCGTGGAGCGGCGTCGGTAGCGGTCCTCGAGAAGTTCCAGAAGCTCCCGTCGGTCGGCGTCATCCAGAGCCCCGAGACCGAAGTCGTCGAGCACCAGGACTTGGGCCTTGGCCAGCTCGGCAAAGCGGCGGGCATAAGTGCCATCCGCCCGGGCGAGGGTCAGCTCACCAAGCAGCCGGGGCAGACGTGCATAGTAGGCCCGGTAGCCGTCGCGGCAGGCCTTCTGCGCCAGGGCGCAGGCGAGATAGGACTTGCCGACGCCGGTTGGACCGGTGATCAGCACATTGCGCTGATCCGTGACCCATCGGCTGGTGAAAAGCGGCTCAAGCACAGCACCTGAGAGCTTGCGGCGGGCGTGGCGGTTGATTCCCTCGACGCAGGCCTCGGGATAACGCAGCTTGGCGGCACGCAGCCGGGCAGTGAGCTGGCGATCGGCACGGACCGCGGCCTCACGCTCAACAAGCAGGGCGAGGCGATCGAGAAAGGGCATCGCCTCCAGGTCCGTGCGGCCCAGTTGCTCCTCGACGGCAGCACGCATGCCATTGAGTTTTAGCGCCGAGAGCTTCTCCAGGGTCGGATGCGGTAACATGATCAAGATCTCTCCGTGGTGGGGGCGATCAGTGGTAGTAGCCGGGGCCGCGCACATTGGTGTGCTCGATGGGCGTGGCCTCGGTTCGCCGCTCCCCATCCAGCGGCTGACGGTCCAGACCGCGACGCAGGATCGACTCCAGGTTCGTGTAGCTGCCCACCCCCAGGCTCAGTGCCCGCTCCGAGGCCGCCTCCAGGCGCTGTGGGCTGTAATGTCGGGCTAGGCGCTGGAGTCCTTCGGCCAGACGCCGTGCACGACGTAGGGGGCCGTTTTCGAGTTCTTGGCGCAGGAGTGTGGCGGTCGCCACACCGACGCCCTCAGCCCAACGCAGCATCTGCCCGCCGTCGAGCGCCGCGTAGGCCCGGTGGTGGGGCGGCAGGTGCTCGTTCAGGGTGCTC
>NZ_JAJNQP010000068.1:0-1361 GCF_022227985.1 Halorhodospira sp. M38 | reverse complement strand
GCGCTGGACGCGCACCGCGCTCTTGAGCACCTGCTCGCGCAGCCGGCGCAGGCTCCAGCCGTCGCCCGTGCCGCGCTCCAGGCTGTCGCGCAGCACATGGAGGAGCTGGTAGGCGAGCGCCCGGAGGGTGAGCAGCGCCTGGCTGCGGGCGAACGCCTGCGCCTCCGTCGCTCGGCCTCGGCGGGTGCAGGGCAGGGACTCGCCCATGACGTCTTTATACTCACCGAAGTGCGCCTCGGCCTTACCGCGCTGCTGGTAGTGGCGCCGGACGAAGCGCTGGCTGCCCTGGATGTTGGTGACCAGGTAGAACGCGTCCCGGAAGAGCTCGCCCGGGCGCTCACGGATGACCATGACCACGCGGCGGGGCCGCTCCCAGGTGCCCGCCTGGTACGCGAACGCCTCGGTCCACTCCCGCTCCCGCTTGGCGGGGCGTCCCCGGCGGTAGCGGTGCGGCTCGAAGCGGCGCTCGAGCGCCGCGTTGCGTGGCAGCCGGGCGATGTAGCCGATGCCGTGCGCATCCAGGGCGGCGAGCGTGGCGGCATCCGCGAAGCCCGCGTCCAGCCGGACCCGCACCTGGCGGGCAACGTGCGTGCGCAGGTACTCGACCAGCTTCGGGATCCACGCCGCCGCCTGGCTCGCCGGCCCGGCGTTGCCCGGGCGCAGCAGCACCCCGATCAGGTCGCCGGTCTCGGCGCAGAGGGCGAACAGCGGGTCATGCTGGCGCTGCCCGGTGTGCCCATTGAACGCGCTGCCGGGCTGCTGGCCGTGGGCCTGCAGCGGGACACCGTCGATGTCGATGGTCATCGTCCGGGTCCGAGCGCCTTGGCTGCGGGCCCGGACGCGCTGCTCGACGAGCTTGAGCAGCGCCTCGTCGAGCACCGCCTGGTTCTGCTCGTCGGCGAGGATATCGAGCAGCCGCGAGAGCGTCGGCTGCGAGGCCAGCTGTCGTTCGATGACCTGCTCACCGCGCCGGTCGCTGCCGCAGGCGGCGAGCATCGGGTCGTCCCGGAGGGCCTCGGCATCCCCCTGGCTGTCCCAGCCCTGGCCGATCATCGTGAGGCTGTCGCGCAGCAGCGTACTGAGCGGATGCCAGACACGGAGCGGATCGCGCGGGTCCTGGAGACGCTGGGTCATCCACTCGATGAGGCCCGTGCGCTCCAGGGCCTCGCGCTGCAGGATCACCCCGGCGTCGGAACTCAGCCGCTCGGGGCGAGCCTCGACCCGAAGGGCCTTGTTGAACGATGGCTGGAAGAGCGGTAGCGTTTCACCCATGGCGTGGCGTCGGCTCTGGTTCGTGTAGCTCTCAACTTCATGATTATCCAGAGCTTCCGGCGTCACGCCAACCTATTTGGCCGCCTGCC
>NZ_JAJNQP010000067.1:0-1429 GCF_022227985.1 Halorhodospira sp. M38 | reverse complement strand
ATTCGCCTGGCGGCGAGCCTGGGTGCCGGCCTGCAGGGCGTCTGTTACGTGCTCGATGAGCCGACCATCGGCCTCCACGCCCGCGACAACGCCATGCTCCTCGGCGCCCTGCGCGAGCTGGCCGAGGCCGGCAACACCGTGGTGGTGGTCGAGCACGACGAGGAGACCATCCGCGCCGCCGGGCACCTGATCGACCTCGGCCCCGGTGCCGGCCGCCACGGTGGGCGTGTGGTCGCCGAGGGGGACCTGGCAGCCCTGACCGGCAACACCGAGTCGCTGACCGGCCGGGTCCTCGCCGAACCGCCGCGCCATCCCACGCGGGAGCGCCGCAGCCAGGAGGTGGCGGCGCAGCTGACGGTCACCGGCGCCCACCGCCACAACCTGCAGCGGGTGGATGTGGCGCTGCCGCTTGGTCGCCTGATCGGGGTCACCGGCGTCTCGGGCTCCGGCAAATCGAGCCTGGTCCGCGAGGTGATCGAGCCCAGTGTCCGTGCCCGGCTCGCCCGTAAGCGCGGCGCGGCCCTACCGGAGCCCACCGGGTGTCAGGCGCTGGCCGGCACCGAGCACCTGCGGCGGGTCCTGGAGGTGGATCAGACCCCCATCGGCCGTACCCCCCGCTCCTGCCCGGCGACCTACGTGGGGATCTGGGATCCCATCCGCCGGCTCTTTGCCGGCACGGAAGAGGCACGGCTGCGCGGCTGGAACGCGGCGCGCTTCTCTTTCAACACCAAGGGGGGGCGCTGTGAGGCGTGCAGTGGTCAGGGCGTAAAGACCGTGGAGATGAGCTTCCTGCCCGACGTGAAGGTCCCCTGCGAGGCGTGCGGCGGTACCCGGTTCGACGAGGAGACGCGCCAGGTCCGCTACGCCGGCCACAGCATCGACCAGGTGCTGGCGCTGAGCATCGAGGAGGCAGCGGGGTTCTTCAGCGCCCATCCGCGCATCCACCACGTCCTGCGTCTGCTCTGCGATGTGGGCCTGGGTTACCTGAGCCTGGGGCAGCCGAGCCCGACGCTCTCCGGCGGCGAGGCGCAGCGCCTGAAGCTGGTCACCGAGCTGGCCAAGGCCCGCCCGGTGGATGGCGGCCCGGCGCGGGGCAAGCAGGCGGCGCCGACGCTCTACCTGCTCGACGAGCCCACCGTGGGCCTGCACATCGCCGATGTGCAGCGGCTCACGGATGTCTTCCACGCCCTGGTTGATGCCGGCCACACGGTGGTGGTCATCGAGCACAACCTGGATGTGATCGCCGAGGCGGACCACGTGATCGATCTGGGCCCGGAGGGCGGGGATGCCGGCGGCCGCGTCGTCGGGGCGGGTACCCCGGAGGCGGTGGCGGCGATGCAGACGCCCACCGGGCAGGCCCTGCGGGCCTTCCTCGCCGAGCGGGGGGCGGGCACCGCCTAAGCGGTGGCGCGGCCGGGGGGGGGGGGGC
>NZ_JAJNQP010000066.1:0-1445 GCF_022227985.1 Halorhodospira sp. M38 | reverse complement strand
TACAAACTGACCAACCACCGCCATCAACAAGGCCGCATCTTGGCTCTTACGGCCTTCTCGTGAATAAAACAGGAGGATGACCCCGATAGGCACGGAGACCTCTGACCTCGAAATAACTGTATGCCGCACCAAGGAACGCGCTGATGAGCCAACGAAATCGCTCCCGGTTTGGCTCATTAGAGGCGAGTCCAAGAAAGTACTCGCATTCGTGTATTTTGTCGGACGGATCCGCAATTGCATCCATCCGAAGTTCCTTAACCCACTCGGGAAGATCGGCCATTAGCGCACCCAACGAGAACGCTCAGGCGCCACGCGGTTGAGCGCCGCGAGCGGCATGTCATATAGAATGCACCTCGTATTTTCTCGCATCGATTTCCATTGGGGCATCTCGGTATCCGTGCCTAGCGACCTGTCTTAGGTACATCGGGAGAAAGCCGCTAATGCCGTCATTCGACTCGTACTGATATACGTGGCGACACTCGTGGGATACAAGCCGGGTCGTCTCATGACCAGCGACTATGAACACTGCGTAGCCGAGCGTCAGACCAATCATTTCGGGGCCAAGTAACCCGGTTGCATCCGCTGCTGCACTTAGGTCAGGGTCCCTGGGCCGAGGCAAGCTGTCAACCGCGAGGATTCGGACCGATTCTGGCGCCATGACGCCTACGTGGCGGGCGACGTCAATCATCTTTTCGGAAAGCGGCTGTCCGTTCTCAAGTGCGTGCGCCTGCTGTTGTTCTGCCCATTCGACGGCCTTGGGGAGTAGGCGTGGTAGTTCTGACTCGAGATCCATTGCTAGCACTCCATATAACGGCGCCTTGTTAGCCGCATACAAAATCATACAACCGTAGACAGATACTTCGTGATCGGGTCTGCAGGCATACCCTGCGTGTGTTTTGCGAATTCACTTTGTCTTGGCGCTCGGCTGACGACACTGCTGCATGTGCGGTCGTAGAAGAATGCGGGACTGTAGTTTCGGTCGATGAACCTGTTCTTGAACGGATTCAGCATAGCGTTGTTGCCGCCCCAGCCGAACCAGACAAACGGAACGGTTCCTTTCTCGGACTCGCAAATTGGTGGATGCGTTAACTGTGAAGCGATCTTTGCTGCTTGATTCAGATCTTTTCCGCAGACATAAAACAAGTTCCAGATCCGTACAAACGCATTTGGGGGCACTTGTTTAGTTGCCAGCGCGAATGCCTCAGTAAATCGATTCCCAACGGTGGGCAGCATCTTGTCGCTCCGCAGTTCAAGTGGACCCAATTTCCCTAGGCTACTTGGCATAGCTGAACCTGGATTCTTACCAACCATGGCGCCCACACAAATGCTGTCCTTGTTTTGATTGTAAGAGCCAAGATAGATGCGCGTGTCGAAACGGAAAAGAACACCCTCTACCTCTTCGAACCTTGCAACGTACTCCACGATGCCTCCCTTTGCCGCTAACG
>NZ_JAJNQP010000065.1:0-1548 GCF_022227985.1 Halorhodospira sp. M38 | reverse complement strand
TCACGAAGAGCGGGAGCGCGAGTACATCAACACCGGACCGGTCGCGTTGACATGATCCCCTGGCCTCCAACCCCCGGGGGGACTGGCGGAAAGATCCCGTATCAGTAGACTGGGATCGAGCCCTTCCCCGGGGTACCAAGGACTGGTGCCAACCCGCCGCGACACCGGTCCAGTGCGTTCACCGGCACTGCGCCCCTCTGCATGTGCCCTGGCGGTAGCGTGACTGGCCGTGAGTGGGCATTGATGCATCAAAGCAGGTCCAGCGGGCTGGCCGCAGTGACCCCGCCGCGGCTAAGGACGTGGGTATAGATCATAGTCGTGGAAACGTCCTTGTGCCCGAGCAATTCCTGGATAGTGCGGATATCCTGGCCACGTTCCAAGAGGTGGGTTGCAAAGCTGTGCCGCAGCGTATGGCAGCTTGCCTTCTTGGTGATGCCCGCCCGGCGGGCGGCGGTCTTGACGCTCTTCTGAACCGCGGTCTCATGTAAATGGTAACGCCGGATGACCCCCGTATCCGGTTCGGGGGAGAGGCGCGTACTCGGAAAGACGTACTGCCACCCCCATTCACGGCCCGCATGGGGGTACTTGCGGGCCAGAGAACCCGGTAAAGCGGCCTCCCCGTAGCCAGCCGCTAGGTCCTCTTGGTGGAGTGCGTGCACACCGGCCAGGTGATCCCTCAGCTGCGGAGCCAGACGCTCCGGCAGGGCCACGGTCCTGTCCTTCTGCCCCTTCGCGGCGCGGATGTGGATCGCATGCCGGTCGAAGTCGAGATCGCGCACACGGAGGGACAGGCACTCAAGTAGCCGCATCCCGGTTCCGTACAGCAGGGCACAAATCAGATAGTGAACACCGCGCAGTTGACCGAGCAGGGCTTGGACCTCGGCGACCGACAGCACCACCGGAAGGCGATGTGGTTTCTTGGCCCGCTTGAAGCCGTGGAGATCTCCAATCGGTTTGTCGAGAACCTGGCCGTAGAGGAATACGAGGGCGTTGAGGGCTTGTGACTGGGTGCTCGCGGATACGTTCTGCTGGTCAACTAGGTGCTCGAGAAAGTCCCGAACCTCCGCGTCACCCAACTCGGACGGTGCCCGGCCGCCGTGGTGCCGGATGAAACGGCACACCCAGTTGCAGTAAGCCTTTTCGGTACGGAAAGCGAGACGACGAAGCCGGACCGTGCGCGACAGGGCCTGAAACAGGGTCAGATGCGCGGACACCGTTTCCGCCCATTTCGGCCTCCCCATGCGATCGGCCAAAGCCTGTCCGTCCGGAGCGGGCCGAGCCGGTGCCGCCGAGGGATGATCCGCACCCGGCGCGGGGTCATGCTCAAGCCACTCAGACCAGCCGAACGAATGTTCGAGTTCCGGGTTAACAAGCTTATACAGAATCCGTATAGCCGCTACAGCCTGGCGGCGACGCCACTCCTCAAGATTGGGCGCCCGCGCCATTCTCGCGAGGTAGCGTGTTAACTCTTCCCGCCCAACCTTACGCAGTGTTTTACTTGAATGCGTGTCGATGTAACGCTGCGCGTGGAGCACGTACCACTTGACC
>NZ_JAJNQP010000064.1:0-1548 GCF_022227985.1 Halorhodospira sp. M38 | reverse complement strand
TCGTTTTCCCACGACCGCGCACGAGAGCAAAAAGAGTGTTGACATAGGGGCAGTCTGACACCTACATTCGAAGGTGCAGCGGTCAGGAGGGCAGCATTTGGGCAGCCCGTCGGCCCATTCGGGTCGCCTGATCGCATCTTTTTGGCCTCCGAAAGAGTCTTCATGCGTCTTCTTTATCTCGACGATTCAGGCACTCCCGGAGACCGCGAACAACAACACTTCATACTCGCCGGCATTTGTCTGTATGAAGGCCAGGCTTACTGGCTTTCAGAGGCTCTTGAGAAGGTTGTAGCCGGTACAGACGGACTCCCTCGCGATCCTCGCGAAATAGAATTGCATGCCAACCCTTTGTTGCGCGGAAAAAATGCTTGGAAAAGGGTCCAAAAGGCGGACCGGCGTCGCGTTATGAGACATGGGCTCGCAGCGATCCGGGAGTTGAAAGGTGATCCGCCCGCGCTCTTTGGTGCTGTGTTGGATAAGCGGCAGCTGCCCGCTCGAGAGGAACCGGCTGAGTACGCCTTTGAGCAGCTGTGTAACCGATTTGACCGTTATCTTCAGCGCAGGGCTCAGGCTGACGACAAGCAGCGAGGCCTCATGATCCTGGATCGGTCTGCGATGGAGAACACATTGCAGAATCTCACTAGGCGCTTTCGTCATGATGGGCACCGATGGGGGCGTGCCACCAATCTCGCCGATGTTCCCTTATTTGTGGATTCTGCAGCGACGAGGGTTATCCAATATGCGGACCTCGTCGCGCATGCACTCTGGCGCCATTTCGAACACAATGACTCAGAGTTCTTCGACGTCATCCGTCGCGACTTTGATGCGGACGAGGAAGGGCGCGTGCACGGACTCCTACATTTTCGTAACCGTGATGTTGATTGTGACTGCCCCTCATGCATGGCTCGCTAGCATGCTGTTGCGTCCGCAGTAAAACACCCCGCCGGAAGGAGACAACCGGCGCACGGGAACCGGCCCCAAGGGGGTTACCCCCCCCAATCCGCTGCGCTGAACCGGAGCGGCCTTTCTCGACCAGGGCAACATGGTTTTCCCGGATCACCGTTTGTCCATAGGTTCCGTCCCCGACCGCCAGGTAGCTCGCCTTGTAGCGGCCTGACAGCTCGCGGATTCCATCGGCAACCTGCCGGATGGCGTCCTCCTGCCAGCTCACGAAGTCGGCACGGAGCTAGTCGCTGTCCGCGTCAATGCCCACGTCTGACACCATACCCACCGCCTCGCGAGGGGAACTTGAACCCCTGACACGCCACTGCGGGGTCAGTCAGCGGAGGATGCTGGAGAGGTGCTTTCAGAAGCGGGATCGGCGCTGGTAGGCTCCCTGGACGATCAGGGCCGGTACTACGAGGTTGTTACTGCGTAACGGTAACTCTCCGAGAAGGTCGTCATCGCCAACCGGATCGAGGCGGCGGTGACGGGGCCCTTTCGCGATTTTGGTGGGTGGCAGGCGGTTGCGCGAGGGTAGCGTGCTGACGACCGGACCCAATATGTTGGGGCAGCTTGACCGGCCGAGGAGACACCACGATGAGCACG
>NZ_JAJNQP010000063.1:0-1563 GCF_022227985.1 Halorhodospira sp. M38 | reverse complement strand
CGGCGCGGCGCGATCCAGCGACAGGTAGCCGAGGCCGACCCGCTCCAGGAAGGCCAGCCGCGCGCCGATCTCGGCGATGACGTCTGCGCCGATGGCGGTCTCGCGCTCGTCGAGGGTCAGCGCCTCGAGCCAGGGCCGGAGCTCGGCCACGGAGTCCGCGGTCACCTCGGTGATGCTCCGGCCGTGGAAGCGCACGGCCCGGGCCACGGGGTTCAGCCGCCCGCCCTGGCAGGCCGGACAGACCCGGGCTGCGTCAAGCTCCGCCTCCTCGGCCTCGTCCGGGTCGCGGACCAGCAGCCCGGTGCCGTGGCAGCCGCTGCACCAGCCGTGGCGGGCGTTGAACGAGAACAGCCGCGGATCCGGCTCGGCGAAGCCCTGCCCGCAGGCCGGGCAGGCCCGGCGCGTGGACCAGACCCGCTCGGCGTCGGCGCCGCTGCCGTCCAACGGGGCGATGCGCACGGTCCCGTTGCCGTGATCCAGGGCCTCCTCGAGGCGCTCGCGAAGATCCGCCTCGGCATCGGCCCGGATCTCGATGCTGCCCAGGGGCAGATCGATGTCGTGCTCCCGGTAGCGGTCCAGCCGCGGCCACTGCGCCGTGGGCTGGAGTTCACCGTCCACACGCAACTGCTCGTATCCGCGGCCGGCCGCCCAGGCGGCCAATTCCTTGTAGATCCCCTTGCGCGCGACCACCAGAGGGGCGTAGAAGGCCATCCGCTGCCCACGGTGTTCGCGCAGCAACCGCGCGGCGATGCCCTCCGGCGTCTGCGCCTCGATGGCGACCTGGCACTCCGGGCAGTACTGCACGCCGAGACGCAGGTAGAGCAGGCGCAGGTAGTGGTAGATCTCGGTGAGTGTCGCCACCGTGGAGCGGTATCCGCCTCGGCTGGTGCGCTGCTCGATGGCCACCGCCGGCGGGATGCCGGTCACCGCGCCGACGTCCGGACGCGAGGCCGGCTGCACCAACTGTCGGGCGTAAGCGTTGAGCGACTCCAGGTAACGGCGCTGGCCCTCGGCGAAGAGGATATCGAAGGCCAGGGTCGACTTCCCGGAGCCGGACACCCCGGTGACCACGGTCAATCGATCCCGGGGGATGGCCACGTCGATGTTGCGCAGGTTGTGCTCGCGGGCCTGGTGCACCTCGATCGCGGCCGGAGCGTCCACGGCATACGGCGCTGCCGCCTCGGCCACGGCCGGGGGCGCCAGGAGCCCCGCGTCCTCCTCCAGACCGGTGCCGTAGTCGGCCAGGGCACGCCCGGTCGCCGTGGCGGAGGCCGCCAGCTGCGCCGGCGTACCACTGGCCAGCAGCCGGCCGCCGCCCTCACCGCCCTCCGGGCCGAGGTCGAGGATCCAGTCGGCGTTGGCGATCAGATCCAGGTTGTGCTCGATGACCAACAGGCTGTAGCCAGCGTCCACCAACCGCTGGAAGGCGTCGAGGAGGACCTGGCAGTCGCTGAAGTGCAGCCCGGTGGTGGGCTCGTCGAAGATCAGCAAGGTGCCGGTGCCCGGCTCGGCCCCCTTACCCCGCCCCTTGCCGCGCTCGGCCAGGTGCCCGGCGAGCTTGAG
>NZ_JAJNQP010000061.1:0-1992 GCF_022227985.1 Halorhodospira sp. M38 | reverse complement strand
TATTCGACCAGAACACAAACCTTCACTGGAAACGATTTGCTGCCCCGAAGCACCGCGGACTTTGTCGTGGTGCACGAGCTAAAGCCAGGGGGTTGAAAGCGTCGTTGGGTTAATCGCTACGCCCGCGCAGCCTCTCGAGCTTGCTCCGGATCCGCTTGCGCCGCTGCTCGGTCTCCATCGGATCGAGTGCGAGGCTCGCGTGCTCCAGGCCGTCCGTCAGCACCCCCTCAATCCGCAGGGAAGCGCCCTCCTCGGCGCCCTCCGGCAGCCGGTCGGCCGCGACCTTGTACACCGCGGATGGATGCGTCCCGACGATCAGTCGAGCCACACCCTCATCGATAGCATCCACCGTCGCCGTCCCGGCCGCTGAAGTATCTGGCCGCGAGCTCTCTTCAGTCATGATCTGCGACTCCTCCGCATAGGCGCCGGCGATCACCACACCCACCCAGACGAACAGCAAGGCGAGCGCAGCTCCTACAAAACTTACTAGTTTCCTCATGGATCGATCCTCCCTGATCGTCACAAACCGCGGACATCCCGTCCCCGCGTTCAGCATGCCCGGCGCAGGCCAGCGACAAAACCTTGCGATGCCCAAGGCGTTCCGCCACGGTAAGAGGTCAGCCTCCTGATACGAAGCCGATCCATGACTCCTCGACTGCGACGAGACGCACGCCGGAGCGCCACCCTTCTCCCGGTCTTGTTGATGAGCGCCCCGGTGGCCGCCTCAATGTCGATCACCTTCCTCGATGTCGGACAAGGCGACGCCACTCTCGTCTCTGCCGATGGCCACCACGTCCTTATCGACGGCGGCCAAGCCCGGGACGACGCCATCGTCCCGCTCCGGCACAAGGGCATCCGGCAGCTGGATCTGGTCGTCGCCACCCACGCCCACGCCGACCACACCGGCGGTCTAATCTCTGTGCTCGAGGACAAGTCGGTGGACACGCTTTGGTACAACGGCGACGAGCACACCACCCAGACCTTTGAGGCCTTCCTCGACGCCGCCCTCGACAGTGAAGCCCGTTACGTCGAACCTACACGCGGCCGTACCAAGGCGCTCGGCGGCCTCGAGGTAACGGCTCTCCACCCGGGTGGTGACACCCAGGGTGGCCACCTCCACGACCGCAACATCGTGGTGCGTGTCAGCGAGGGTGGGTGCTCAGCGGTCATCACCGGCGACATCGAGACCGACGGCGAGCTCGGCATCCTGCGCTCCGGCATGGAAGTGGATGCGGACGTCCTAGAACTCGGTCACCACGGGAGCCGTACGTCCACGGGCCAGCGCTGGCTCGAGGCCGTGGACCCGGATTACGTCGTGGCCCAGTACGGCGAGGGGAATCACTACGGCCACCCGCACGGTGAGGTGCTCGACCGGGTTGAGCGCGTGGGTGCCGAGATGCTTGGAACCGGCGCCCACGGCACCATCCGCATGCGCTGCAGCGGCGGTGTGTGGGAGGCGCGCGCCGAGGCGCGGGGTCCAGTCGTCGCAGGCGATCGGGGGGGCGGGGCCGCAGCTGGGGTGCGTGCAGAGGAGCCGCCGGCGACCGAGGCGGAGGCCGGCTGCATCGACCTCAACGAGGCCTCCGACGAGGCGCTCGAGGAGATCGTCCACATCGGCTCGGTCCGAGCCGAGGCCATCATCGACGATCGCCCTTGGTCCTCGGTCTCGGAACTCAATGCAATCCATGGCCTCGGACCGGCGCGGGTGGGCGATATCAAAGAGCAGGGTGAGGCGTGCGTGCGATAAGCAGCCGGGCTGGGCTTGACCCGCTGCAGTGGATACCTGACCGTTTGACCAGAGGAGGTATCCACCATGAGCCAGGACCGTCCCCCGTACTCGGCGGAGTACCGGCAGAAGATCCTAGAGCTCGTCTGGCAGGGGCATGAGCCCGCGGAGCTGGCACGGGCGGGTACGGATCGCTGCCGGCGGTGAGAATGGCGTACCTTGGGTCTAACAATGTTTGAGGGACGGTGTCCCGGAGCTTGACCGGG
>NZ_JAJNQP010000060.1:0-2266 GCF_022227985.1 Halorhodospira sp. M38 | reverse complement strand
ATACAGGGGCCTCATTCCAACATCCGAGGCCCCGTAATGGCTGGCATTTCAGCGCTGTCCAGTTTTCTAGTTTCATTGCTCCAAGTGATGCGCTGCGGGAAGGTGCTCACTCAATGATGTGCGGAGCTGCGTAATGCGACTGACAACCTCGTCCACGATCGTCGACGCTTCATTTCGGTTTCCCGCGAGTTGCTGCGCGTAGCCAGAGAACTTGGTCAGATCGAGCGTGTGCCCGTTGTCGAGCTCGAGGTCGGAAGTCAGGAACGACCAAGGTGAATCATCCCATCCCGATTTCAAGGGGGCGAGTTGCCTATCGAGCTCCGGGTGGGCAGGGATTTGCGTTCTCGGGACCGCTGGATCGTCGGAATCGGAGCCGGTCTCCCGTATCCGACTGCACATGACTTTCCAGGTAAGGTTGTCCCGATCCCTGGCGCCGAGCATCTCGATGTCGATCACGATCCGGTAATCGTGCCAGACCAGGCCGGTGTCGTAGTACATACTAAGAGACTCTCTCCCAGAGCCACTCAGATATCCGCGAACCGGGCCCTCGCTCAGATTATTCGTGTAAACAACCTTGTTACCTAGCTTTGTCTCCAACTCATTCCAGAACCACAACTGCGCCTCTACGCATCGTTCGAAGAAGGCCTGCGCGAGTTCCCCGGCGGTCGCGAAGGTTTCCGCGTCCGTAATCAGCGCTCTGGCTAATTCCCGGCTTTCGTCCTTATCCATTGGTTGTCCCCCCAAATATGAGACCAAGCGTCGGTACTGCGTCAGGAAGTGTTCGACGGGCGGGGCATTGGAGGTTTCCTGCCGCGCCCGATTCAGCCACGCCTCCAGACTCGGCAATTCGTCGTGCAGGGTGGGATAGCTACACGTCAAAACGCGATCGAGTCCTTGATGCTGCAGGTGCTCACGTCCTTCCTTTGGTTCTCGACCGAGAGGGGTCAAGAAGACGAGTGCAGCGCGTGTGTTGCGACCTACCGCGCGTTGGGAAGCGGCGAGTTTGGCTAGCTCCTGCGCGTAGCCGGTCAGCTGTCCATGACCTTCCTCGGCGTCGACCTTGTTCTCAATGCCTATCACCCAGCGGGGACCTTCGACGAGGATGTCGATGCGGCTGCCGTTTCCCAGCGTGATCTCCGTCGCGATGCGCCACGCGGCCTCATCAGTCGGCGCTGATTCTTCATCCGTCAGACCGAGTTCCCGAAGAAAGAGCGCGAGCAAGACCGCCCCTTGGCCGTGAGAGCTGGCTGGGTCCAGGAATGTCGCGAGAACTCGGGAGTGCCGGGTCTCGTCGCGTAACGAGCTGACAGCGGTGAAAGGGTTGAACCGCTGACCCGTTTGAGTTCGAAGGCGGCTTTCCTTGGTGCGCCATTCCAAGGCCTCTTGCAGCATGAGGATGTGGCTGCGACTTGGTGCGCCGCTGCCTGGGAGTTCACTCATGGTTTATCTCATCCGCCAAGGTGGATTCGCGGCTTATCTGCCATTTAGATGATGGACGGGTACCAAGTTAGCGGAAGCCATCGGAGGTCACGGGATCCGGGTCATCGTCGTAGGCTGGCGCCCAAATCTGAACGTCCCTCCATCGCCTGCTGCTGAGATCCCAGGGCATTCGAGAGGGGTCCCAACGCGGCCGGCGTAGTGCGTAAAGCCAGACCGGTTCGTTAGCCTCGCGGTGCTGATCAATGACCACGTTGGTTTCGTAGGTGGGAGTCAGTGGCGAGTGGGCGAGGAAATCATGCCCCTCCCAGGGGCTGTCACGTGTGAAGATCCGCCAGTAGTTCTTGAAGAGCTGCGGATCGGGATTCGAAGAGCTGAGGCAAATCCAGACCTCATGCCCAGCTTGTCGATAGTTCTCCTCGATGGATCGCCAGGAAGGAAGAATCATTGGATGACAGCCTTCTCAGCCCCTTTTCAGTTACGCTAACAGACGATACTTGCCCAGACTAGCGGGTTCCCACTGGGTCGCATCCTGCTTGATAACAGGCCTGTGCGGAGCACCTTCCAACCGTTTTCTCGTCGCGCATAAGACCTGCCTGCACAGCCAGATCCGGCCGGGTGCGCAAGAAAGCGCCGTCATCTATGGCCCAATCGAAACCGCTAAGCTGAACGGCCTAGCGCCCCATGCGTATCTGCTCGATGTGTTAGAGAACCCGTCCGCAGCCATCGGGTAAGTTCGGTTCCAGGGTCGGCTACGCATTTTCCTGGGAGCTTCCCAGGCTCCGCGCGCCGCGTTTTTAAGCTTTTCCTATCGCCCGGTATCTGTCAA
>NZ_JAJNQP010000006.1:0-120593 GCF_022227985.1 Halorhodospira sp. M38 | reverse complement strand
GAGGTCACGTAGGGGGCCATCTCAAGGGATGAGGCGCCAGGTCTCTTGGTTGTGTGCGCCTGGCCCATAGTATATGTGTACACGCATATCCGGATCGGCGTATATCAATCCATGGACATCGCACCCGAGAGACTCTTTCGCCTGCTGGCGGACACGACGCGGCTGCAGAGTGTGTTGCTGCTGCACAGCGAGGGGCGGCTGTGCGTCTGCGAGCTCACCCACGCCCTTGAGCAGTCCCAGCCCAAGATCTCCCGGCATCTTGCGCAACTGCGTGATGCCGGTTTGGTGGTGGACGAGCGGCGGGGGCAGTGGGTGCACTACCGGCTCGTCGACGATCTGCCGGGTTGGGTGCACCAGGTCATTGAGGCCGCCGCCACTCAACGGTCCTGGCGGGTGGCGCAGCAGCGTCTCGGTTGTATGCCCAACCGCCCCCCACTCGAATAACGCAGGATTCCGACATGAGCGATCCGAGGACTGTGCTGTTTCTGTGTACCGGCAACTCCTGCCGCTCGCAAATGGCCGAGGGCTACACCCGAGCCCTGGGCGGCGACCGCCTGACGGCGCTTTCTGCCGGGATCGAGGCCCACGGCAAAAACCCTCGTGCCATCGCCGTCATGGCTGAGGAGGGCGTGGACATCTCCGGGCAGGAGTCCACGCAGCTGACCGATGAACTGCTGGCCCAGGCCGATGTGTTGGTCACCGTGTGCGGCCACGCCGATGAACACTGCCCGGTGGTGCCGGGCGGAATCGAAAGATACCACTGGCCGTTGCCCGACCCGGCCAAGGCGCGGGGAACTGAAGAGGAGATCATGGGCGAGTTCCGTGCCGTGCGGGATGAGGTGAGGCGGCGGGTAACCGAACTACTGCAGGAGGTAATGAAGCCATGCGGCAACTGACGGTTTATGACCCCCCGCAATGTTGCAGTACCGGGGTCTGCGGGCCCAGCGTCGATCCGAAGCTCTCGAGGCTGGCCGCTGATCTGGATTGGTTGAAGAACCAGGGGGTGGCGGTGACCCGCTACAACCTCTCCCAACAGCCGGGCGCGTTTGTGGAGAACGCCACGATCAAGGGCATCCTTGAGCGCTGGGGCGAGGACGCCCTGCCAGTCTTCCTGGTCGATGGACTTTCTCGACAACGCCAGCCGAAACCTCTTTTTCACCGGAAGAGGAGATTGCGGTCTTCCAGGCCTCTGCTCGTACCGTAGCCCGCGCCAAGGACGAGATTGTGGTACTGGATACGGCCCCGACCGGGCATACCATCCTGCTGCTGGATGCGGCCCAGGCATACCACCGCGAGCTAGGTCGGCAGAGCCACGGCGTGGCCCCGGAGGTAGAGCAGCTGTTACCGCGCCTGCGCGACCCGCACTGCACCCAGATGCTGATCTGCACCCTGCCGGAGGCCACCCCGGTACATGAGGCGGCCGCTTTGCAGGCGGATCTCCACCGAGCCGGCATCGAGCCCGCTGCCTGGATCGCCAATCAGGCACTGAGCCCTCGAACCGTGACCGACCCGGTGCTGCGCGCCCGTCAGGCACAGGAGGCACGTTACCTCCAGGAGATCCTGGCAGGGCACCACAGCCGGCTGGTCATCGAACCCTGGAGTGAGGAGTACGCATGAGCGAAACCCAGCGCGCTGCTGTCGATGATGCGCCCTCCACCAAGGAGGGCATGGGCCTGTTCGAGCGCTATCTGACCGTCTGGGTGGCGCTCGGGATGATCGCCGGTGTGCTCCTTGGGCAGTACCTGCCGGTGGTGCCGGATACGCTCGCGCAGTTCGAATACGCGCAGGTCTCCATCCCGGTGGCCATCCTCATCTGGGCCATGATCTACCCGATGATGGTGCAGATCGACTTCACCTCCATCCTGGGGGTGCGTCGGCAGCCGAAGGGGCTGGTGATCACCACCACGGTGAACTGGTTGATCAAGCCGTTCACCATGTTCGCCATCGCCTGGTTCTTCCTGCTAGTGGTCTTCCAGCCCTTCATCCCGGAGGATCTGGCCCGCGAGTACCTGGCCGGGGCCATCCTGTTGGGGGCAGCCCCCTGCACCGCGATGGTCTTCGTCTGGAGCTATCTGACCCGGGGCGATGCCGCCTACACCCTGGTGCAGGTGTCGGTGAACGACATCATCATGCTCTTCGCCTTTGCTCCGATCGTGGTGCTGCTGCTGGGGATCTCGGACATCCAGGTTCCCTGGGATACCGTGGCGCTCTCGGTCTTCCTCTACATCGTCATCCCACTGACCGCCGGCTACCTGACCCGGGTGTTGCTCATTCGCTACAGGGGCGTGGAGTGGTTCGATAACGTCTTCATGAAGCGCCTGGCGCCGGTGACCCCGATCGGGCTGATCCTCACGCTGATCCTGCTGTTCGCCTTCCAGGGTGAGGTCATTCTCAACAACCCGTTGCACATCCTGCTGATCGCCATCCCGCTGATCATTCAGACGTTCCTGATCTTTTTCATCGCCTATCGGTGGGCCAGGGCGTGGCGGGTGCAGCACTCGGTGGCCGCCCCCGGTGCCATGATCGGCGCGAGCAACTTCTTCGAGCTGGCCGTCGCCGCGGCCATTGCGCTCTTCGGCCTGCAGTCGGGGGCGGCGCTGGCTACGGTGGTGGGTGTGCTGGTAGAGGTGCCATTGATGCTGGCACTGGTGCGCATCGCCAACCGGACCAAACACTGGTTCCCGGAGGAGACGCAACCGGGGCTGGCGCCGACGACGGGTGGGTGAACCACGGGCTCGGTCACCCTGACTGTGGCGGCCCGGGACTGGGTGCAGCGCCACGGCGGAACGCTCACTCGCGCGATCAGGACCTATGTCAGCGGGGTAGCCGGAGAACCGCCATGTTCAAGCAAATCATCGCCGCCATCGATTTCTCGCCGGCCTGGACTCAGCTACAGGCTCACTTGGAGCGTTTGCCCCGGCTGGGATGTCAACGCGTTACGCTGGTTTATGTGATGGCGGAGAGCTACGCTCAAGCCCCGCAACTGAGTCACGCTCAGCACTACGAATCCCGTCTTGCCGAGGCGGCGGAGGCCTTGAGGGTCACTGCTCAGATAGAGGTGGATTGGGCGCTGCGGGTTGGTCCGGTGGTGCCGGAACTGATCGCCGCCGCTGCTGAGACGCGAGCCGAGGCATTGCTCGTTGGCAGCCAGGGCCACGGCGTCCTTCATGACCTGTTACTTGGCCGCACGGCTCTGGATCTCGTCCGACTCGCGGACCGCCCTGTGCTACTAGCCCCAATCAATGGCAGGCAGCCTGAACCCATGCCCCGGCAGTGCCGGCCACTGCTCGCTACCGACGGCTCTGCCGCCGCCGCCGGCGCGGAGGCACTCTTCCTGGAGTCTTTGCCCCACTGCGCCCGCGGCGCGGCCGTCTCCGTAGGGCCTTGGCAGGAGTGCGACGGGCCCGGGGATGCCAAGGCATGTATCGAGAGGCATCTCGACGCGCTTCTAAGGCGCGTCGGCACAGCTGACCCCTTTGATGTGGTGTTGGTCGAGCAGGGACAGCCGAGTATGGAGATCGTCCGGGTGGCCGAGGAGCAAAACGCCGATATGATCATAATCGGCCGGCGAGGGCATAACCGTCTGCAGGAACTGCTTTTAGGGAGCACTGCCGAGGGGGTTTGCCGGGCGAGCCAGCGTTTGGTTGTCCTGGTGCCTGCCACTGCGTCATAGGCGGGTGTTGGCCAGACGCTTTGCAGGCAAGCGCAGGTTAGAACCGACGTTGAGGCTTTCTAAGGCCTGTCGCCTGGCACCGATGGCACACAGACAGATGCGCGGTATGGGCGCCCGCTGCTTCCAGGCGGCGGTAAACCGCCGCTGCAGCGCCCCGTAGCGTGACCGTAGAGCGGCAGCGCGGACAGTGGACTTGCTCCGTGGCATCTTCCTGCCCGGAGGCCACCGCCGCTAGCGAGGTTGTCGGGGTTGGCCGTGTCTTTGGATCCTGTGTGGACACGCCGGCCTCGAAGGCCGGTAGCCGGCGTCGGTCGGCATCCGCCACCCCATGAGCGATTTCGGCCAGGCTCAGGTAGAGCGCCGCCGCCCGCGTATTGGGTAGCTCGGCCTTGAGCTGGCGGATGAGTTCCGGGAGCCACGGGGCCACGTAGCAGGTCAGGAATGCGTGCAGTTCCTGGAGGGTTTCCTCGTCCCCGGGCTGCGCCCACAGGTAGGCGGCGAATTCCAGTTGCACGGCCAGGTGATCCGGTAAATCCCGGAAGGATTCGGCCCGCTCCAGGCTGTGGCGCTGGTAGCAGGCGCGGATCCCCTGCACGGCGGCGCCGTTGATCGTGCCTTCAAGCTGCAGGCCGGCGTTGAGCGGAGCCCGGTAGGGTGGGGTTAGGAACAAGGCGGTGTACCCCCGCCGCAGTGCACGGGCGTCTGGAATGGAGTGGGCGGCACGCTGCAGGGTGGCGATGGCCTCGGTCGCTTCTCCGCCAAGAAGCGCTTCCAGATCCGCTGGGAGATCTTCGGCCAATGCGGCCAGGAAACCGTCGTCGTGCGGGGTCAGGAAAGCCCGCGACAGGCACAGGTAGAGTTCCGTGCGTTGGGGGGCCTGCGTGGCTGCCATCGCTGCTCCGGGCGGTTGCGGTGGGGGCCCGCGGCCGGGGGGGCGCGGGGGGGGGGGTGGCCCGGGGGGGCGGGGGGGGGGCGGGGGGGGGGGGGGGGGGGGGGGGCGCGCCCCCCCCCCCCCCCCCCCCACGCTGGGGTGGCTACGCGCCTTGGCGCCGGTTCGGGCCGGCGGCGCGCAGCAGCCGGTCGCCGAGCGCGTAGAAGATCAGCGCCGTGAAGACCCCGACCAGGACGATGCCCCACTCGACGGTATTGGGGCTGTACTCGATAAAGCCGGGGATCCAGGTGCCTTTGAATAGAGGCACCATCTGTCCGCCGATGGTCAGCTCGTAGCGGGCGATGAACAGCCCGATCAGTGCCAGCGCCGCGGCGGTGACCTGCGCCCAAGGCTGAACGCGCCAAGCCGCTCGAGCCATCAATACCAGCGGGATTACCAGGCCGAGGACGGTCTCCGTCCAGAAAAGCGGGCTGCGCAGGATCTCCAGATAGACCACCTGCACCCCGGCCGTCGGCGACCAGAGCCCGCCGACAATCCGTGCCATCAGGACCGTGGCGTAGACGCCCAGTGCCACACCGAAGGCGGCTGGCAGGTACGTCTGGATGGATCGCCACTCGGGGCTGTTGCCCCTGTCCTGAAAACGCCGGACGCTTTGGGCGGCGATCAGGCTGACGGCCAGGCCGCTGGCCACGGCGCCGGCGAAGAAGTAGAGCGGAGTGCCCATGCCGTACCAAACTGGGCGGAACACGAACATCCCGTAGGCCAGCCCCTGGGTGAAGATGGCTGCCCCACCGGCGATGATGATGCCCACGGCCAGCCGCCGGGTCAGCTGATCATCGCTGCCCACGGTGTGCAGGCGCGCCACGACGGCGATGACCAGCACCATGTAGGCGGTCCAGGCCAGGCCCATCCAGACCAGAGGCGAGCGCAGCTGCATCGCCGTCGGGATGGCCCAGAGCGAGCGCAGGGCGTTGCCCAGCTCCAGGTTGAGGACGAGAATCGCGCCCACCGAAAGCCCCAGGGCCAGTGCGAAGAGGCGCGGGGTTGCCCGATGCCACTCGGTGCGCTCTGAGAGCAGGGCCGTGGCTGCTACCAGGCTGACTCCCATGGACGTCAGCGCGAGGAAGGCGTAGCCGGCCACGGGCAGCCCCCAGATCATGTCGCTGCCCATGGCCATGGCCTGCCCGCCCTCGGTCAGGACGGGCAGCGCCAGGGCGAAGGCGATGGCCAGGCCGACGATGCCGATGGCCAGCGTGATGTACGGGATGAGGTGCGACGTCCGGGCCGCGGCGCGCCCAGTCTGTTCGGCGGCTGTACTCATGATCCTGGCTCCTCAGCGGTTGCCGTGCGCGGTCACGATTGCGGATCGTCGTGTTCGAACTGCGGATCGAACGTTGGCACCGTGCCGTGTTCGCCCAGGTAGTAGACCTGCGGTCGGTTGCCGGTCTCCTCCTTGATCCGTGTGCCGCGCTTGTCGGCGATCAGCTGGTTGATTCGACTCTCCGGGTTGTCCAGGTCGCCGAAGTAGCGTGCCTTCGGCGGACAGGTGCGCACGCACGCCGGCACGTACTCGACCAACTCCGGATCGTCTTCGTCCAGGTCGGCCACGCCTTCCGGGGCCTGAGAGATCCGGTGGTAGCAGAAGGTGCACTTGGAGACCACGCCCTTGGGCTGGATGCCCACGCCGGTGCGGTGGTCCTGGTGGGGGCCCTGGTACGGAGGGCTCCAGATCTGGCCGTCCTCGCCGGGGTGCACGTCGCGCAGATCCGGTTCGATAAGCGGCTTCTCGTCGGCGTAGAAGCGCACCCCGTATGGGCAGGCGATCATGCAGTACTTGCAGCCGATGCACCGATCCCAGTCCACCAGCACCACGCCGTCTTCGGTCTTGTAGGTGGCGCGGGTGGGGCAAACGTAGACGCAGCTCGGGTTTTCGCACTGCATGCAGGGCCGCGGAAACCACTTGATCGAGGTGTGGGGGTGACGCCCCTCGTTGTAGAACAGCACGTCCTGCCAGGACTCACCGGGCAAGGTGTTGTTCTCCATGGCGCAGGCCGTGGTACAGGCCTGACAGCCGGTGCACTTGTCCAGGTCGATGACCATTCCCCATCTCGGCATGATGAACCCTCCTCAGCGCGTTCCTAAGCGCGCTCGACACGGACCTTGGTGGTGTAATAACTGGCCAGGCCCGAGATGCGGTCGGACTGATTGACGGTGACCTCGCCGGAGTGGCCGGGCTTGCGCCCCTCGGCCCAGCGGCCCTGCGCCCAGTGGCCGTGCTCCATGGGCAGGCAGACCGTATCCGGCCGGGTGCCCTCGAACAGCCGCGCGTAGGCCTCGATTTCGCCCACGTCGCTGATGATCCGGACCTTGTCGCCGCTGGTGATGCCCCGCTCGTGGGCGGTGCGCGGATGGATCTCCAGATAGACCGTGGTTCGCCCGCCCATGACCGGCTGGACGTGGGCGATGGCGTGGGGGATGTTGGCGCCACGTCCCTCGGCGTGAAGCGCGGTCTTCGGGGTGGAAAAGTAAAGATCGCCGCCGCCGGGGTGGTCCGGATCGACCCACTGGATCAGGCCGGCCCGCTCGGTGTCGATGCCGAACTCTGAGGCCACGAAGTCCGCATGCTCCTGCAGCTTCTCGGAGAAGAATTCGAAACGCCCGGAGGGGGTCGGCATGAGTTTTTCGCGGACCTCCTCGGCGGACATCTCACGGGTGTAGTCTCCGTCTTCCGCCACCCACTCGTAGAAGACGCCCCGCTCCTGCTTCCAGTGGTAGGGCTTTTTGTACCAGACACCCTTCTCCTTCCAGCTCTCGAAGTCGGTCACGCCGTTATCGCCGGGTTCGTCCTTGAACCCCTCGGCCAGATGGCGGAGCAGGTTCTCGGTGTCGCCCACCTGCTGCCAGTACTCGCCGGCCGGACCGTCGAGGCGCTTGCCGATCTCGATGAGGATGTCGCCGAAGACCTTGGTGTCGTAGAGCGGTTCCACGGCCGGTGTGCGCAAGGCCGTCATCGGGTAGCCCTCGAAGGGGTAGGTGGGGGCGTCTTGGAGGCGCTCCAGATAGGTGTGATCCGGTAGGATCAGGTCGGCGTATTGGGCCGTCTCGCCGGGGAAGGGGGAGGTGTCGATGATGAAGACGTCCTTGAGCGCCTCCTCCCAGGCGGTGCTGTCTGGCGCCGTCCAGATCGGGTTGTTGAGGTAGAAAAGGATGGTATCGAGCTTGTAGGGGTCGCCGGCGGCGTGGTTCGGTCCGACCTCCTGCATCATGTTCCGCGCCAGGGGCCAGTGATCGGTGCCGAGCTTGTCGATGCGCGGGATCTCGCCGTTATCGAAGCGCTCCTGCATGCGCTCGGCGTAGTCGTCCATGTAGTCATCCGGCTCGGCCGGGCCGTCGCCGTAGGGCACGTCCATCTGGTAGAACAGGCCGCCCTTGGCGAACAGCGATCCGGCCAGGGCGTTGAGGGCGTGGATGGCCATCCCGTTGTAGGTGCCGTTGGAGTGAGACGTGGGGCCACGCTCCATGATGGCCATGGCCGGACGGGTCGTCCCGAACTCGTAGGCCACGCGGCGGATGGTCTCCGCGGGCACCGTGGTGACTTCCTCCGCCCACTCCGGCGTCCGATTCTTGAGTTCCTCGTTCCACCAGCGGATCAGCCCCTGCGTCCAGATTTCTTCGAAGTCGTCGGGGTCGAGCTCGGTGCCGGCCTCGAAGCGGTTGGTGCCGTCGGTGAAGTCGCCGACGAAGTCCCGGTCCCAATAGCCCTGGACCAGCATTTCGTGGGCGATGGCCAGGGCCATGGCACCGTCGGTGGCCGGCTTGATAGTGATCGCCCGGTCGGCGGCGGCCAGCGTCGGGTTCATGTGGACGTCCACCGCCGTCACCCGGGTCTTGGGGCTCTTGGTGCGCATGTGGCCCCAGACCTGCATCAGGTAGTTGTAGGGGCGGAAGGCCTCCAGAAATCCGGCGCCGAAGTTGAGGATGTAGTTGGTGTTGCGGTAATCGTAGGCGTTATAGGCCTCATTCCCGTCGGTCAGCCCCTTGGCCACCATGGAGCCATCGGAGCACATCGAGGAGTGGCCGATGACGTTCGGCGAGCCGTATAGCTGGGCGAAAGGTCCAAGCAGTCCGGCGCAGGAGGCCCCCCAGCCGCGGCCGTACATGAGCGCAAAGCGGTGCGACTCCTCCCGCTCGCGCAGGCGGTTGAGCCGTTCGGCGACGATATCCAGCGCCTCGTCCCAGGAGATGGCCTCGAACTGCGGATCCTCGTCCCGGCCCTTGTTGGGATTGGTCCGTTTCATCGGCCCCTTGAAGCGGTCCGGATCGTAAAGGATGTAGCTGCCCAGGTGGCCTTTGGGGCAGAGGCGGCCGTTGGCGATGGGGTTGCCGGGATCGCCGTAGATGGCGTGGACGCGCCCATCGGTCGTGTAGACATCGATTCCGCACCGCGCCGGGCACTGGTGGCAGACATTCTTGGTGATCTGGGTCGCGGGGTTCTCGGCGTGGGCATCGGCCCGGGCACGGCTACCCCCGGCGCTGAGACTCAGTAGATGGCCGATTCCGCCGGTGGCCGCGGCGGCACCGCCGACGCCGGTGGCCTGCAGGAATCGCCGACGCGAGACCAGGTGATCGAGTCCGCTCATGCGCTCTCCTCCTGTGGATCGGTTGCGTCGCTGCCTCGTTCGGGGCGAGGTGCTCGGAACAGCGAAGCCGCTTCCCGGGCGAAGGCGCGGGCCTTGCGGCAGGTCGGGCAGAGGTCTTCCGTCGCCTCGGCGGGGAAGGGGCGCTGGCAATCGGCGCACGGCCGCTGCCGGTGCCGGACCAGGGTCTGCCGCGCCGGCGCGCCGCCCTGCTCGGTCACAGTCAGGGCCTGCTCGGGGCACGCCCGTTCGCAGAGTCGGCAGCCGATGCAGACTGCCGGGTCGAAGTCCAGTCCGCTGCCCGCTGCATCGTGGGTCCGGTCTAGAGCCCCCGTGGGGCATAGGGCGGCGCAGACGCCGTGATCGCGGCAGTACTCGCTGACCCTGAGTTGCGCGGCGAGTGTCGGTGGCGGCGTGGGGCCGAGTTCCGCCAGGGCGGCCAGTAGCCGCACCCTGGGGGCCGGGGTGATGCCATGGCGCAGCGGGCGTGGTGGGGCGGCGTCCTCGGCGTTGGCCTCCAGGGCGGCGGCGGTGGCACCGGCCTGGCCGACCAGCCGGCGCAGCAGGCCGCGGCGGCTGACTGGAACCTCGTCAGCAGCGTTGGGCAGGGCCGGCTGAGCATTGGATAAGGGCAGTGGCTGGTTTTCCATGCGCGGGCGTCGCTCGGTGTCGACTCCGCACTCGCCGAGCAGGCGGGCGACTCGGTCCACGGTCTCGCGGGCCGGATGCCGCGCTCCACCCAAGGGACAGTCCCCGCACCAGCCGCGGTCGATCAGCACCGGGCCGTCGCCTCGGGTGGCGCGGTGGAGTTCGGCAAGATCCGCCGTGCCGAGCCCGCCCAGGCACGGCACGCGAGCCCCGTCGGCATCGCAGGCACGAACCCGATAACAGTCCAGCCGCGCCGGCCCGACGGTCCCGAGGGCTACGGCAAACCCCGGGACGTGCAGTGCGCCGGTGGGGCAGGCCGCGCTACATTGTCCGCAGCTCAGGCAATGATCCGATAGTCCCGTCGGTCCGCCGGACAGGTGCAGGGCGTCCACCGGGCAGGCCTCGGCACAGGCGCGGCAGTTGGCTAGCGGCGTGCGCTGCGGTAGGCACGCATCCGGGCGGAACGCCAGCGCGCCAATATCCGGGCGCAACAACCAATACCCGCCCGCACTGCCCTCAGGCAGCTCGGCCATCCTCTCCTCCTGCGTTCGCCACGGCCCGCAGCTTGTTGTTGTCGTTTACGAGGCTGCGGTGCCGCCGGGTTGACCTTCGTCAAACCCTAGGAGCGCTTTTGCGGGAGATCAATGATGCAATTCGGATGCGGGTTTATCGGTCCCCGGCAGGTACGGGTTCATACCCCAGACGCATCAGCCGCACGATCCCGCCTTCGATATTGATTACGGGCACGTTCACGCGCTTTGCGATCGCGCGTCCGGCTTGTTGGGTGCGATTGCCGGTGCGGCAGATCAGGGCGATCGGAGTGCTGTCTTCCAGGTGGGGTTCCAGCGCCTCCAGGAAGGTCTCGGGATCGGATAAGGTCAGCGGCTTTGATCCCTCGACGATCCCGGTCTGCTGCCACTCGTGGGGTTCGCGGATATCGATGAGCACACCGTCGAAGGCGAGTAGCGCCTCCACGCTGGGGGCTACTGAGTGGTAGCCGGCCATGGCCGGAGGTATCGGGATGCTTATTAAAAGTAGGAGCGTAGCGACTAAAGCGCTGCGCCGTAGAAAATCCGACGCACGCGGCCGGTGGGCTGCCGGGCGGTTCCAGTGTGTGTATCTCTTCCCGGGGCGCATTCAGACACAGTATAGATCGGCAAAAATGAATGCTCGGCTTGTCTGGCCACGGCTGCCGGTAGGCTCGATTATGCTGCTCGGAGACGTGGCTGGCTCATAAAAAAGGACCGGTCTTCGGCCCGAGTGATGGAGTCTTGGCGCCGGGATGTTCCGCTTCGTGGCCTGTCAGTAGCGGCCGCTTATTGGCGCCTGGTATGAGCTAGAGGGCCGTCCTTTCCTCTGCGCTACGGCTGTTTCCGTCCGATTCATGGCGCCGATTTTGCTACAGTTGGTAGCAGGCGTCATCCCGTATCGATGGCAGCGGGCACCCGCCATGCTCTTTGGAATGAAAACCAGGGTGGGGCCAACAAAGACAGGATTGTGGCCCCAATCGGCTGGATGCTAGCCGCTGGCCTGCGGTTCCCGAGCCGATACTCTTGTGGGGTGGCCGATGCGAGGGACCGAGCGTTCCTGTCCCTTCCGCTGAATGCGCCCGCGAGTTCAGAAATATTCCATATTGCTATTGCACCGGCAGCCCCTCGGCCTTCCACTCCGGAAAGCCGTACTCGAAACGGTAGGCCCGTCGGCCCCGCTTGCGCAGCAGCCGGACGGCCTCGACAGACAGTGCGCAGTAAGGGCCTCGGCAGTAGGCGACAATCTCTTGATCCCGGGGCAACTCGCCGAGGCGGGCCTCGAGTTCCTCGGCAGGGATATTAATCGCACCCGGTAGGTGGCCGGCCGAGAACTCTTCGGGCGGGCGGACGTCGATGAGGGTGACCATGCCGGCGCGCAGGCGCTCGAGCAGCTCGGTCGAGTCGATGGCGTCGAGCGCGTTGCTGTCGTGGAAGTACTGCTCGGTCATCCGCTGCAGCTCTGCGATGTTGCGCTCCGCTACCTCGCGCAGCATGCCGAGCAGGGCCGTGACCTGCTTATCGGCGAGCGTGTAGTAGACACGCGTTCCCTCCTTGCGCGCCGAGATCAGCCCCATGCGCCGCAGCTGCTGCAGGTGCTGCGAGACGCTGGCCAGCCGAATACCGGTCAGGCGGGTGAGTTCGTCGACGTTACGTTCGCGTTGGCCGAGCAGTTCAAGCAATTCCAGCCGATACTCGTGGCCGAGGGCCTTGGCAACACCGGCCAACTGCTCGAGTAATTTGCGTTGGTTGACGCGCTCAGCCATGGGTCTCGCCTTAGCAAGTTTGGGGTCGTCGTGGTAGCTGCCGCTTAGCTGTTGCTCCAATCGGCCTAAAACCCCAGTACCTGGTCGGCATTGGCCGTGACCTCGGCGAGCTCGTCCATGGTGCTGCGCTCGGGGCCAGACATCAGATGATCCTCCGTCAAAGCGAGCGATACATGATCAGCGCGTCGACGTGACCGTGAATCGGATGGCGGAAGGCGCCGGGCAGGCGGCCGACCACCGTCATGCCGTTGCGCTGCCAGGTGTGGATGGCCGACTCGTTGGTGGCGACGACCAGATTATACTGCATGGCTCGGAACCCGAACTGCGGTGCCATGTGCTGGGAGTGACGGCAAAGCGCTCCACCGATGCCTCGTCCGCGGGCGGGCTCGGCGACGATGTAGCCGCAGTTGCAGACATGGTCGCCAAGGCGCGGCTGATTGGGCTTGAGGTAGTAGGAGCCGACCAGGCCTAGGTGCTCGTCCTCGGCGATCCAGGTGGCGGTGGGTATTGTCACCCACAAGTGGTAGGCCTGCTCCTCGTCGAGTTCCGGTGAGAACGGGAAGGTTTCCCCGGCGCGCAGGACGGGCTCGATGACGGCCCAGACCTGAGGCCAGTCGTCATCGACAAACGGTCGGATAGTGAGTTCGCCGGCTGGGTCGGTCACGGGTTTTGGTGCTGGGTGCTAGTTATTGGCGAAAACGTCTTCGACTCGGTCGGCGTCCAGGATCCGGTCGAGTTTGCTCGAGAGCATGGCGGACCTCCGCCTCCGCGATGTTCCGATACACCCTGGCAATATACACCAGCAGTGGCATACACCAGCAGTGGCTGCTCCAGCGGATGCCCCGGTGGGAGGTCTCGGAGAATACGGACGAGGTCGTCTCGGCTCAGGTCGTCGGCGAAGGCCAAAGTGTAGGGATGTTCCGTATCGTGTGCGGCGTGGAGTCAACCCCATTCGAGTCTTGCCTCAACGATACGGTTTGTGCACAAGCCCGCCGGTTGACGCCGCTAACTGCCTGATAGCCGTGGTGGTGTCCATAACCTATTGATTCGCCTATTGGTGCGGGCTGGACAATCTCTGTCCAATCGACCTCGAAGCCGCTAATCGCCGCCAGCGGCGCGCCTTTCTTCACAGAGTTTTCCACAGGTTTTGTGGAAAGGCTCAGTCAAGGCGCCGGCCGCCACCTGAAACCGTTGGCACCGGGTAGGTTCGATAGCACCACTCCGGAATCTGCTGATCCTGCTTGAGCCGGATGCGGCGCAGATCCAGGGCGGAGAAAACGCTGTCCAGATCATGCGACTGATCATCCCTCAGTCCGGGTAGCGTCGCGGCGGCCTCGCGCCGGAAACGCTCCGCGATGGTCGTTTCTGGTGCGCTTTGCCAGGCGCGCTCCCACCAGCGCTTCAAACGGTCCTCCGCATCCTGAAGGGTCGCCGCGTCCGGAAGTTTTGCCCCTTTGTTGCCATTGACCTGCGGGGTGGCTGGCACCAGGTTCCAGAGGTCATCGCAGGGCCATGCCGCCCAGGGAATGCAGTGGTCGACCTCGAAGGCGCTTTGCTTGAGAAGCCGACCGCTCCAGACACAGTGGATCGGTTCGCCAGCTTCGCGCAGCGCCTCGATGCGTTCGCGGGCAAGACGAACATCGCGTTGTGGCTCACGCCAGTCGAGGGTGTGCTCCATCACGGCCGGTGCCAACTGCCGCCCTTGCCGGTCGGCATAGTCGGCCATCAGGCGCTTCCATTCGGTGATCAGCGCCGGCTCCACCCAGACACTGAATCGCTGCAGGGCTCGCCAAAGCTCCGAAGGTATCCGGAAGACGCCATACTGCCAGAGGAACGGGGCATCGATGAGGGCCTCGTCCTGCGCGCGGCTCTGGCGAGCGCGGCGGACGTGGAAGACGTGGCCTCCCCCCGGGAAGGTCGTGTAGCGGGCGGGCATGTTGCGGATGGTTTCGGCTGCTTCGCGCAGTGCCATAGACAGCGCCCGCGCCCGATCATCGGAGAAGCGCATGCCGATGCGCAATTCCTCGGGCGCCACGTCGAGGTCGAGGAGCTTGCGAAATCCGTCGCCGGCAAACCCGAGGCCACGCGGCGTACCGTCGTGGCGTGGCAGCTGCGGCAGGCGCTGACGGACCAGCGGCAGGAAGAGCCGGACCCAGATCATTGCCACAAGGCCGAGTGGTAGTTCGACGCGGCCGTCCCCGTCGTCGTCATCGCCGGGTGACCGCGCCAGGCCGTCCATGCCATCGGCCGCGCGACACGTACAGCGCAGCAGCGCCAGCTTGTAAGTGGCGCTCTTTTCGTCGTTCAGGATGATGTGCCGCAGCAGGGGTAGTGCCCCGGTGCCGTCGTCCGGTAGTCGGATGGCCACCTCGGCCCAGTGGACCTCCGGACGGCCCAGGGCATCGGCGCTCTCGCCGACGTGCTCGACGTACGCACCGTGTTCCGCGGCGAGCTGACGGAGTTCGGCTACCGAGACTGCACGCAGGCCGCGCTCCGGGGCCTCGGGGCCCAGGCGCAGCGTGAAGGCCAGCAGCCCGCCCGGCTTGAGCAGGGTAATGAGTTTGCGGAAGGCGCGGGCGCGTTGCCCCTCCGGTACGTGCATCCAGACTGCGCTGAGCAGGATGGTATCGAAGCACAGGCCCAGGCGGTGAACGTCCTCGAGCCCGGGGAGCTGGTCGTCAAGCCAGCGGATGCGCGGGTGGGGGTGGCGATGGGCGGCCTCGCGGCGCAGGGCTGCTGCTGGTTCGACGGCAACCACCTCGTGGCCGCGCTCGGCGAGCCAGGCGGCATCACGCCCGGAGCCGGCGCCGACGTCCAGGACAGTGCTATCGCCACCAGGTGGCAGACGGTAGATGAGCCAGTTGTGGACGTCCGGGAAAGAGAGGGACTCGTAGTCGTCCGCAACATGCTCGGCGCGCTCGTGGTACCAGCGGATCGCCGGCTCCTGCTTGCTGTCCTGCATGCTGGGGGTGGCTCCTCAAGGCCGGTTCGGCTCTCCGTACTCTAATCAATGTGCCATGAGCCGCCGCATGTCGTCGCGAGTGCGTTCGTCTTCCACAGATTTTTCCATGGGTTCCGGGGAAACCGCCTTAGAGTGGGCCATCTTCCCGCGCGCCTATCAGTGCCTCTGCCGCAGCCTCACGGGGCAGCTCCCGCCGGCTGCCGTTGGACCCCACCACCTCAAAGCGCTCGCCGTCGAGGTAGTGCGCCCGGCGTCCCGCGACGTGGAAGGCGACCCGAGCGCGCCGGCCCGCGGCGGCGGGATCCCGCGGCGGCAAGGCCCGGAGCTCGAGATCGGCGCCCCGCGCCCGAAGCGCCTCGTACAGGGCCCATTCCGGGGCAGACTCCAGGAGGAGCTCGGTAATGTTGCGGGCGCGCTGGAAGGCGAGCCGGGAAGACCAACGGTTGGTGGAGAAGCGCTGCCCGCGACCACCGTCGCGGTTGATGATCGGTGCCTCCAGCGCCTGGAGCGGCCCCAGGTGGTAGAGCACCTGCAGCTTGTCAGCGCCCCGCCGGGTAGGCCAGGGCGTGGCGATCTGCTCGCGGGGAAGGACCTCGATGCCCGTCACTTCCGCCCAGTGGATGACCGCCCCCGGCTCGTCCCCAGGCCGTACCGAGGCGGGCGTGTAGAAGGCCACGATCCCGGCCTGATGCTGGCGCGCCTGGCTGGGCGTCCACGGCGTGTAGTAGCGCTGGGCGCGGGCGATCCAGTCGAGGTGCGCCCGCTCTTCCTGCGGGCGCAGGACCGCAACCAGCACCACCTCCGCCGCAAGCCGGTGCCAGGCGTGGCGCTGGCGCTCCGCGCTGTGGGGGACAACGGCCTCTGCCGTGCGCCACCCGGAGCGCTGGAGTACGTGGTGCAGCCACTGCCGGACCCAGTGGGTGGAGCCGGGCAGGAAGGGTAGGGCGCCGACCCCAAGGCGCTCCAGGCCCTGCCAAAGGCGCGTCTGGCCGAAGTCCGCCGCTCCGTCCGCATCGAGCGGGTAGAGAGCAGCCCCCTCAATCACGGTCCGCTGCGCCGTCGGGCGACCCTGGTCGGCAGAGCCCCCAATGCCCGAGCGCTCCGCTCCTAAGGGGTGGCCTGCGCCTGAGCCCTCCTGCTCCAGGATGGCATCACGGTAGCGGTGGAGGACGTTGACGGCGTCGGCAGGCGGGCTGGCGGCGCCGAGGCGCTCGCGGGTCGCGGCATCGTCTTCGACCCGGTACTTGGCGTCTAGGACCAGACGCACTGTAGGCCACGCCGGATCCCTGAGCGTCAGGGCGAAATCCGGTTGCTGGGGGAGGAAAGTGCCCCCGTCCCGGAAACTCGGGTTGTAGACCACCTCCAGGCGGCGTTCGCCCGGGAGGTCAAAGGGCACCGTATGCTTGCGGCCCCGGGCCAGGCGCACTCTCAGGCCGTCCGCCTGTACGGTCAGGAGCCGCTCGGGCGGGATGGGCTGCTCGAGCACCTCGGCGACGGTGCGCAGCAGGGCCAGGAAGCACCAGTACTCATAGAGCTGATGGATGTCCTTGACCGAGAGCTCCATTGGTCCACCGCGGATGCTGATGCCTTGGCGCAGGGTGAGCAGGACCTGGTAGGCCTCTTTGTAGCCCGGTGATCCCTGCAGCCGGAGGGAGGCAAACCCGGGCGGGGGTGGGCCGCCGGCCTCGGCGAGTGGCTCCAGGCGCTCCAGGGTGGCGATGCGACGCTCCAGCGCCGCGAGCTCGGCCAGGGCCTGGCAGTCGCGCTGGGCGCCGCCGGAGCCCGCGTGATGGCCCTGGCGCTGCCGATGGCGCTCGTCCTGGACGATCTGGGCCAGCTGCTGACGGATCCGCCGCAGCTGCTGTGCCAGCCAACGGTGCTCCGGGGTATCCAGCGAGGGCACGGGGCGCTGCTCCGGCACGCGCTGTCGGGCTGGTAGGCCTCCCTGGACCTGGCCTGCCCAACCGCCTTGGCCGCGGCCGGTTCGCAAGGCCCGGCGCACCCGGTTATCCGGCCGACGCACCGCCTCGGCACGAACCGGACGGTCCCGGCGCTGCAGGCTGCGCACCGGGTGTTGCGCGACGTGATGCAGGGCCTGTTCCAGCTGGCCCACAAGGTGCCGGAGCAGGGCCAGCCACTCCAGCCGGCCGCTGGGGCGGTGGCGCGCGGTGGCGCTGCCGTAGTGGGTGGCGCGCAGGTACTCCAGCGCCAGCCCGGCGGCGAAGGCGTGGACCTCCTCGCGCATGGCGACGTAGTCGGCGCGGTAGGCCATTTTCGTCGGGAAGACCTCCACCTCCAGGTCGAGCTCCGGCTCGCCGTCGACCCGGACACTGAAGCGGCTCAGCCCGACCTGGCCGCCGAAGTTGATATGGCCGTAGGCCTGCGCCCTGCCGGGTGCGGCGTGGAGATGAGTGAGGAGCGCGGGATCGCGGTGGCTGAGTTCGACGCGCTCGCCGTGGTAGCTGCTGAGCCACAGGTCGTAGGCCGTCTCCTCGTGCAGGGGTGGGCCCGCGGTCTCCGCCGGGTCCCGCGCTACGGCGTCCGATACGCCGGCGCGCGCCGTGCCTGGTCTCAGGGTGAGGTCCCGCCGCTGGGGCCAGATCCGCAACGCCCCCGTCGGCCCCTTGGCGTGCTCCGGCAAGGGGCCGCTGAGGATGAGCGTCACGCGGTCCGTCTCGATGCGGAAGAGCTCGGCCACAGCTCAGAGCCAGTACGAGGTGAAGCCTTCGGCCGTCAGCCGGTCCCACATCAGGCACGCCCGCGCCGCGAGCCCCGGGTAGCGGGCGCCGGCGATCCGGCCGGGCCGGCCGGTCTCCGCCCAACGCTCCAGGAGGTCGCGGGCGTCCTCCTCCTCGGTCCATGGCGTGCCACGATAAGCCCAGCCGAGGATGCCAATCAGGACCCGCTGGATGCTGGCGCTGCCGCCAACGATGCGCGGCAGGATCTTCATCTGTAGGGCCAAGTCGAGAGGCTCCACCGGCTCGTCCTCTCCGTTGCGGAAGAAGGAGCGGAGGGCCTCGGCGTGCAGGACGAAGAGCGCGAGCTCGTCGCGGGTGCGGTAGCCGACCTGGAGCTGGGCCTGGGCGAGGATGCGGTTGAGCGCGACCAGCTCGTCGATGGCCTCCTGGATCCGGTGCCGCTCCGCCGCGGTCAGGCCATCCAGATCGGCGAGGCGGGCGGCCCGCGGCTGCCAGGCGCTGACCGGCCACGGCTGGGGGTGCGGGGCCTCGCCCTGGGCCTCAGGCGCCCAGCGCTCGAGCGCCACCTCGGAGAGCTCCAGGGTGAAGGCGCGGTCCAGGACTTTGCGGGAGAAGCCGTGCGCGCTCTCGTCCATGTTGACCGTCCCCACCAGGGCCAGGTTGGCCGGCAGCTGGACTTGCTGCCACTCGGCATCGTGTGCCGGAAGCGTCCCCTGAAGTAGCGGGGTGCTGGCGTAGCCACCCCCGGCGGCGGGGCGGCGGTCCTCGATGCGGCTGAGGACCTCCGCGAAGTAGTGCTCCACGCGTGCAAGGTTCATCTCGTCGAGGATCGCGACCTCGTGGGCGTCGTCGGCCCCCATGGCACGGTGGGCGACCTCCAGCAGCGCCCCCGGCCGGAAGGTGCCCTGCAGGTCGGTGTAGCCGAGGACGTCGGCGCTGTCGGTCCAGTCCGGCCGGACGGGGATGAGTTCGGCGCTGCCGCCGGTGTACTCCGCTACCAGGCGGGGCAGCCTGGATTTGCCGGTGCCGGTGATGCCGGCGAGGATGACGAACGGCTTGGTGCGCAGGGCCGTCACGTACTGCGCCAGCTGCCAGTCGGGGAAGATGAAGCCTTCGGCCTGGATCCGGTCGCGCAGCTCCTGGAAACCGGTGGCTAGCTCGAAGTGGGTGCTTGGCTGAGGTGGAGGGTCTGGATCCTCCGTCGTGGCAGGCTCCGCCGGGCTCTCCACCAGGGTGCGGCGCAGGTCGGAGCTCATGTAGGCCTCGTAGGCGTCCAAGAGCGCCTCCAAGTCGGCGAAGAGGACCTCGTCGTCCGGCAGGTCGCCCGCCTCGTAGAGCCTATAGGCGATGGTGGAGTGCTCGTAGGCCTTGCCGAGGTTGCCCTGGGTGCGCAAGTCGATGGTGCTATCGGTCCGGAAAGCCGATGCGGTCTCAGGCAGGAGCTCCGCGAGTTGCCCGGCGCGGCGTCTCAGGACCGAGCGGGCCTCCTGCGTGCCGTGTTGCCGCTGGAGATCGGTCACCCCCTGATTGAAGGTCAGATAGACCCCGCTCATATCCTCCCGGAAGAGGTAGACGACGTAGACACCGTGCTGCGTGGTGTTCGTCTCCCGCTCGTCGAGGAATGCCAGCCACGGCACCCGCGCCCAGTTGCCGCGGCCCACCGACCAAGTGATCTGGACCGAGGGGTGCTGCTGGACGACCGGGTGCGCCTCGAGGAGCCGCTGCAGCTGCTCGAACGCCTGCCAGACCGGATGCTCCTTGCCGAAAGACTCGCTCTTCCGGGCGTTGTTGTAGTTGGCCAGGATGGTGGCGAGAAATTCTTGAAGGCTGGTAGGTGGGTACGGCGGGGTGGCCATGATATCCAAGCTTTTCTGCGTTGTGTGTGTGACCTCTGCTCCTGCGGTCTGATCGTACCAGGAAGGCCAGCTGTAAGCCGTTTTAGGCGTAGAGCCTGGTCTCATAGCGGAAAGCTGGTGGGCTCTTGGACGCTGATGTTCGCGTGTGGCTCGTGACAACGGACGCGAAGACTATAAGATGGCGCCGTGGTCTTCGGCGCACTACTTCCGTTAGGCGGCACCGGAGAGGCAAAGGGATACAATTGCGTTCGATGGTCATAGGATGACCCTGGGGAATTGCTCATGAGTCCAGTTGCGGCCACCCTCACCTGGCTCGACCTCACCAGCACCGACCGTAATCAGGTCCGGCAGATCCTCGACCTCTTTGAGGAGCAAGGCACCGTGGACGAGCTGGGCTTGGGCACCGTCCGGGACTTCTTCTCGGATACGCTGCTCCCCGGCACGTCCACGCTGCACACGCGGCTGCGCTACGTGCTCTTCATCCCGTGGGTCTATCGGCGGCTCGAGGCGCGGCACCGGCAGGTCCAGGACATTGACGCCGAGGCGCGCGAGCAGGAGATCCGCGTCATCGACGCGCTCCGCAGCGGCGGGGAGGAGGAGGGTGTCATCGGCGGCCACGCCCGGGAGCGGCTGGCCCGCCTGCCGAGCCAGGCGTACTGGTCGGCGCTGGCGCGGTGGGGCCTCTTCTGCCCCCGCCAAAGCCAGGGGTGGTACCACCATCGCTTCCACAGGCTGGCCGCTCGCCGCGAGCGCACGGCGGACGAGCCCCTGGAGGCGGAGGAGCCGGTCCGCACCTGGCACCCGCAGCTGCCCGAGCCGCCCGAGGACTGGCTCCAGGCCACCACGTTCGCCCTGACCGGCGAGGAGGCGGCGTTCCTGCGGGACCGCATCGAGTGCGCCGTCCCCGATAGCCTGCTGGCCTATCTCGCCCGTGAGGGCAACGCCGGGCTCGTCGACACCCAATTTTTATGGGAAGTGCCAGAGGTGGGCCAGGCGCCTGAGCACCTGCAGCAGCTGGTGGCGGCGGCGCGCCGCTTCTCCCTGCACGTGGAGGGGGCCACGCTGCTCTACAACCTCCAGCTCGCCGAGCTCCGGCGGGACCGCCACGGCGATCCCCAGGGCGTGGACCAGGGCCACATCGACACCTACCGCGAACGCTTGGCGGTGTGGGCCGGCCAGGAGGCCGAGGAGACGCCGTTCGACCCCCAGGCGCTGTGGGCGCTGGCCGCCCGGCACCGGGTCGTCCTCCGGCAGCCTCTCAGGCGCTTCGTCGAGAGTTGGTCCGAGGTCATCAACAGCCACGGCGCGGCGGCGGTTGCGGACAGCCAGCGGCTCCGGGAGCTTATCGCCTCGCGCGAGCGGGCGCTCAAGGGGCCACGGGCCCGGGTCGTCAACACCAACCGCCTGGACCAGTGGCGGGGCAGCGCCGGCCTGGGCCGGCTCGATTATCGCTGGCCCGACGTCCGCAGGCTGCTGGCGGATCTCCACGAGGGGCTGGGGCGCTGATGCTCTCGCCCGACGCCCGCCAGGTGGCCACCGAGGTCCTGCGCCCGCCCGCCGGCTACACCCTGGACCGCACGGTGCTGACCAGCTACAGCCTGGACCTGGAGGTGGTCCTGGCGCTGCCGCTGGCCGTGCTGGCGCAGTCCGACCGGGGCGTGGAGGAGCTGCTGGAGGATCCGCTGCTGCTCCTCGAGGCGCTGCGCGAGGCCTCCGGCCGGGTGCAGGTCTTCGTCGACGCCTCCGGCATCGCCCTGCCACGGGTGCAGCGCGAGCTCTACGCCGCCCTGGAGGCCAGCGTCCACCCGGTGCGCGCCCCGGGCCAGGGCGTCTTCCACCCCAAGGTGTGGGTGGCGCGTTTCACCGGGGAGCAGGACGGCCGGGTCCTGCTGCGTGTCGCCGTCGCCTCCCGCAACCTCACCTTCGACCGCTCCTGGGACGTCGCCCTGGTCAGCGAGGCCGAGCCGGGGGCGGAGGCCGAGCCGGGCTCGGAGCCCCTCGCTGCGCTGGTCCGCGATCTGCCAGGGCTGGCGGTCCAGCCGCTCGCGCGCCCGCTGACGGAGGGCCAGGCGAGCCTCGCCGAGGAGCTGGGCCGCACCCGCTTCCCGGCGCCGGAGGGCTTTGATGGCGCCATCAACTTCCATGTCCTCGGCCTCGGGGGCCCGGGTGGGGCGCCGTGGCTGCCGGTCACCGAGGCCGACCGCGTGCTCGCCGTAGCGCCGTTCGTGGACCGGCATGGCCTCGACACCCTGGCGGCGAGCGGCTCCGGCTCACTGGCCCTGATCGGCCGCGACGAGGCCCTGGACGCGCTGCCCGAGGGCACCCTGGCGCCTTGGGAGGACGTCCAGGTCCTCCAGGAGACGGCCCTGGAGGAGCCGCAGGAGGACACAGGCCGCCGGCCCGCCGGGCTCCACGCCAAGCTCATCGCCGCCGAGCGTGGCGGCCGCGCCCACTGGTGGCTCGGCTCCGCGAACCTGACCCACGCCGCCCTCAGCGGCCGCAATGTCGAGGTCCTGGCCAGCCTCACCGGGGAGGCCGGCTCCGCCGAGACCGAGCACGGCGTGGGCATCGACCGCTTCCGGGCGGGTCTCGACAAGCTCTGCGCCCCTTACGAGCCTGGGGAGGTGCCGGCGGACGGCGATGCCGAGGCGCGGCGGGCCCTGGAGCGTGCCCGCGGTGAGCTGCTCCAGGCGGACCTGGCGGTCCACTGCGAGGCCTATGGTTCTGAGTGGCGCTGGCGGTTGGCCGGGGAGCTGCCCGAGCCAGAGGGTGTGGCCATCGACCTCTGGCCGGTCACGCTGCCCTTGGAGCAGGCCCGCACCTGGCCCGCGGAGCCGGCGTGGACCCTGCCGCTGGAGCGGCTGACCGCCTTCGTCGCCTTCCGGCTGCGGGGCGAAGAGGGCGCCGATCCGGTCACCGGGGTGGCCAAGCTCCCGGCCCACGGCCTGCCGGAGGAGCGTATGCGCCGCATCCTGCGCACCGTGATCAACACCCCGGAGCGCCTCCTCGCCTTCCTCCGCGCCCTGCTCGGCGGCCTGGACGAGCTCATGGAGGGGGTCGGGGAGGGCGCTACGGCGGATCCCGATTCCCTGGGGCGGGGCCGGGCGCTGGAGGCGGAGACCCTGCTGGAGGATCTGCTGCGCACCGCGGCCCGGGATCCGGAGCGGCTGGACGTCGTCCGGCACGTGATCACCGACCTGATGGCGGACGAGGAGGGCCGCGCGGTGGTGCCGGAGCAGGTCCGGGCCATCTGGCGGGCCGTGGATGAGGCGCTGCAGGGGGAGGCCCGGCGATGACCCGCCCGGATCCGGAGGCCATCATCGCGCCCCTCAAGACCTTCCAGCGCCGCACCGTGGAGCACGCCTTTCAGCGGCTGTTCACGGCGCCGGACAGCACCCACCGCTTCCTCGTCGCCGACGAGGTGGGCCTGGGCAAGACGCTGGTGGCGCGCGGCATCGTCGCCCGGGCCCTGGATCATCTGTGGGACCGGCAGGAGCGCATCGATGTCCTCTACATTTGCAGCAACCAGAACATCGGCCGCTCCAATCTCCCCAAGCTCCAGGTGACCGGCGAGGCCGAGGACGCCCAGGCCCGGCCCACGCGGCTGACCATGCTCGCCACCGAGCTGGCCGGCGGCGCGCAGGGCGGGGGGCTGGCGGCCCGCAAGGTCAACTTCATCAGCTTCACGCCGGGGACGTCCTTCAACATGGGCGATGCCGCCGGCAAGGCGGAGGAGCGCAAGGTCCTCTTCCAGCTCCTCGACCGGCTGGTGGCGCGGCGGGAGGGGCTGATGAACCTGCTCCAGGGCTGGATCCAGGATGCGGGGCGCTGGCGGGGGATGCTGGCGGAGCCGCTGCCGCTGGAGCCGGAGATCACCCGGCGCTTCCAGGAGCGCCTGAGGGAGGATCCGGCGCTGCTCGGCGAGCTGGAGGCGGCCATCGAGCGCTGGTTCCTGCAGGCGCTCGACGCCTATCCGCAGGAGGCGCGCCAGGCCCGCAACCGCCTCATCGGGCGCCTGCGCTACCGCCTGGCGGAGGTCTGCATCGAGGCCCTGGAGCCGGACCTGGTCATCCTCGACGAGTTCCAGCGCTTCAAGGACCTGGTCAACCAGGACGAGGCCGGTCGCTCGCAGGCCACCGCGCTCGCCTGGCGGCTGCTGCAGACGCGCCAGGCCTCCGGCCGGCCGGTGCGGACCCTGCTCCTGTCGGCCACGCCGTACAAGTTCTACACCCGCGATCCGGAGGCGGAGGGCGAGGACCACTACGCCGACTTCCTGGCCACCACGCGCTTCCTCCTCGACTACGACGAGCGGCGCGTGGTGGCGCTCCGGGAGGCGCTGGGCCGGTTCAGCACCGAGCTGCGCCGCGCCGCCGCCGGTCAGGGCCACGATGTGCCCAGCGCCCGAGCGGCCGTGGAGGGGCATCTGAAGGCGATCATGGCGCGCACCGAGCGGGTGGCCGGCAGCGCCGACGCTGATGCCATGATCGCCTCCTCCGGTGGCGGACAGCTGGAGATCCAGCCTGTGGACGTTCGCCAGTACCTGGCCGCCGAGGCCTGGTTCCGCTCCGCCGGGGCGCGCGATCCCATGACCTACTGGAAGGCAGCCCCCTACCTGCCGCACTTCATGCAGGGCTACCAGGTCAACGAGCAGGTCCGGGCCGCCCAGGACCAGGACCCCGACGCGCTCCGGGAGGTGCTGGCGCGGTACGCCGACGCCTTCCTGGACCGCGAGGCCCTGCGCTCCTGGGAGCAGCTGGACCCGGGGCACGCCAAGCTGCGGGAGGTGGTCCGGGAGCAGCTGGATACCGGGCTCTGGCGGCTGCTGTGGATGCCGCCCTCCCTGCCGTACTGGCCGCTGGACGGACCCTTCGCGGGGCAGGAGGAGCGGACCAAGACGCTGCTCTTCTCGGCCTGGCACTTCGTTCCCGATGTGGTCAGCGCCGTGCTCAGCTACGAGGCGGAGCGGCGGATGCTCACCGGGCAGAGCACCGCTTACGAGGACCAGCCCAAGGAGCTCCTGCAGCTGCCGGCGAAGGAGGAGATCCGGCGCCGCCACCGGCTGCTGTTGCTGCTGCTGCCTAGCACGCGGCTGGCAGACGCGGTGCACCCGCTCTCTGCGCTGGCGGGCCGGGATGCACGAGCGTGGGCGCGGGAACGGGTCGCGGAGTTGCTGGCCGAGGTGGCGGACGTGGGGGATCCGGAGGCGCCGGAGGATCCCCGCTGGCAGTACATGGCGCCGCTGCTCCTCGATCCGGCTCTGCGGGCGTTCCTGGAGCACTGGCGCTCGGCCCGGGCGGACGACGTGGCGCGGCCCCAGGCGGAGAGCTTCCCCGACTACCTCGAGGACCTGCTGACGCTCGATACCGCCTCGCTGGGCCGCCAGCCGGAGGGCCTGGTGGACCTGGTCACGGACCTGACGCTCGGTGCCCCCGGAGTGGTGGCGGCCCGGACGCTGGGCAGCGCCGGGCTGGACGACGCTACCCGCCGCACCCTGGCGGCCCGGATCGCCATGGCGTTCTGGCGTCTGTTCAACCGGCCCCCGGTCATCGGGCTGCTGCATCAGCTCTACGGCCGCGGGGGCGGTGAGGAGGGTGGCGCCTACTGGCGGCGCGTGATGCAGTACGCCGTGGCCGGCAACCTCCAGGCGGTCCTGGACGAGGCCTGGCACTTGGCCTGGGAGCAGCACGGCTGGGCCGAGGGCGCCTCGGTGGAGGCGGTGGCCCGAAGCTGTGCCGAGGAGCTCGCCGCCCATATCGAGCCGCGTCCGTCGCGCGTTCACGTCCAGTTCCCGGAGCGCGATGGCCAGGGCGGCGTGGCCTGGTCGGAGCTGCGCATCCGCACCGTCTTCGCCCAGCGCTTCGGCGACCAGCGCACCGAGCAGGGGCGGCTCAGTCAGGACGAGGTCCGGGCCGCCTTCAACAGCCCCTTCCGCCCCTTCGTGCTCACCAGCACCTCCATCGGCCAAGAGGGATTGGACTTTCACCCCTGGTGCCACCGGCTGGTGCACTGGAATTTGCCGAGCAACCCGGTGGACCTGGAGCAGCGTGAGGGCCGCATCCACCGCTACAAGGGCCACGCCGTGCGCCGCAACGTCGCGGCGCGCTTCCGCGAACAGGCCTTGGAAGGCTGGGCTCCCGGCCGGGATCTGTGGGTGTTGCTCTTCGCCGCCGCGGACCAGCGGGCCCGCGAGGATGCCGCCGACGACTTGGTGCCGTACTGGATCGCGCCCGGTCCTTATCGGATTCAGCGTCGCGTGCCAACCCTTCCTTATACGAGGGAGGTGGCCGCCTTCGAGCGCCTCAAGCACCAGCTGGCCACGTACCGCCTCGCCTTCGGCCAGCCGCGCCAGGAGGAACTGTTGGTCTTACTGGGGCAGGCGGAGATAAGTCGGGAAGAGCTGGAGCGCTGGACGGTTCGTTTGCGGCCCAGCTGAATCTCGCTAGCGGCGCACATCGTAGGGTTTGCCCCCACCCCGGCTTCCGGCTCGCCACCGGGTCAGCGTCCAGAGCACCGGATAGGCCGGAGGCTTTACCGGTGTCGGCCCGAAGCCGTCGGTCATCATCACCAGCAGCGCCGTGGGCGGTGTGTCCTGGAGGTGCTCGAAGGGAGCGCGCAGGGTAGATCGCGCCCCATGCGCTTCTGCCCTAGCCGGAGCGGGTTGTCTGGTGCCCAAGGGGCGGGTTGGCATGTCGCCAATGAACCGCGCAGGAGGCTTCCATGACGCATCACGCGAGCGGCCATGCCCTGATCCTGGTTGATACGGACTACGAGGATCTCGAACTCCAGTACCCGAAGTATCGCCTCATTGAGGCGGGCCTGGGGGTAAAGGTTGCCGGACCCAGGGCTGGGGAGCGTTATCTCGGCAAACATGGCTATCCGCAGACCGCCGACATCGAGTTGTCGAATGCCGACCCGGGGCACTTCGATGTGCTGGTCATCCCCGGAGGTTGGGCACCCGACAAGCTGCGCCGGTCCGAGATCGTCACGTCGCTGACGGCTCGCATGTCGGAGGCCGGCAAAGTGGTCGCTTCAATCTGCCACGGACCGTGGGTGACTATCTCGGCGGGCGTGGTGGCGGGGCGAACCTATACCAGCTCACCGGCCTTAATCGATGACTTGCGCAACGCAGGGGCCCACTGGGTCGATCAGGAGGTGGCCGTGGATGGGGGGCACATCAGCAGTCGCCGGCCGGACGACCTGCCCGCATTCTGTGCTGCTTTAATGAGGGTCGTCGAGGGGCGATAGCACGGTGGCCCGGTGACCTGCGCCGTGGTTCATTGGGCACATCCTGTATTGATCAGGAATCGGACCGGTCCGGTTGACAACCGCGCCGAGTGCAGTAACTGGACGGCGCGCTTCTGCACAAGCGAGCCAGAAAGCCTTTATAACCCTCTGATCAGTGGAGGGATGTTCATAAGGTTCTGATTTGTAAAATTTTTGCCGCTGGCCAAAGTTTGCCCAAACGACCTCAAAGACGCTTAACCGGCGGGTTCAGCCGACTTTCTCCACACGGTTTTCCACAGGTTTTGTGGAATCATGCCCCCTTGGCGGTCTGCATGGGCTTGGCACGGCCGAACCGGATCCCGCATGCTGTTCGCAGGAATGCCGCCCATCGCCCAGGGAGCGAGCGATGACCGTCACCCTCCTATGCCGTGGCGATGCTCAAGAGAAGCACCCATGGAACTCCACTACCCGACACTAGCGCTCGTCCTCTGGACGGCAAGCTTGGTCGCCGGCGCCGTGATGGCGATGGTCTGGCGGATCAATCACCACGAACGGGGGCCAGCGCTGTGGGCTGCCAGCAGCTTGGTGGTGGCGTTCAGTTTTGTGCCGCTGTGGTTTGAGACGGACCTGATCAGCGGGCTGATCCTGGTCAACAATGTCGCAAGCACTGTTGCGGTCCTGCTGCTGCTCGAGGGGATTCTGCGCTTCAAGGGGGTGGGCAACGAGTATCGCAGGCTGCCCTGGTACGGAGTCTATGTGGTCACCTTGGCCAGCCTGCTGTACCTCACGCTGAGTCTCGACAACCACCAACTGCGCTACCTCTTTCTCGATGCCAACCTCTCCGGGTTGTTGCTCCTCACGGCCTTCTTCCTGGTCCGGGGGGTTGATGACCGGCTGGAGCGCCTCATATACGGCGGCACAGCCGCAGTGTTCCTGTTGCTGGCCGCCGCGGTCTTCTACCGCTGGACTCAGGCAGCCACGGGCGTTATCGGCCCCGATGATCGCGTCAACCCGGCCAGCGGTTGGATCATCTTTGCGAGCATCCCGTGGATCCTTGGCTGGACGTACGGGCTGGCCATGGCCGCGAACTTGCGTGCCCAGCGGACCATCGAGGACATGGCGCAGCACGACCCGCTAACCGGTCTGCCGAACCGACGTCTTTTAGCCGACGCCATGGAGCGGATGGCGGAGCGCTCTTCTCCAGGTAGCGGTGCTCCGGGGCAAGGCTTCGGGGTGGTCGCCCTCGACGTCAATGGCTTCAAGGAGATCAATGACCATTACGGGCATGCGTTCGGCGATGCGGCCTTGGTCAAGCTCGCCGAGCTGTTGCTCAGAGGGCTGCGTCCGGAGGATAAGGTCATAAGACTCGGCGGCGACGAGTTTGTGCTCCTGTTGCACGGGGTGACCGACCGGGCGGACCTGGAGCAACTCTGCGGGCGAGTGCTGAAGGTGCTCGAGATGCCCGTATCCGTCAAAGGGCACGTGGTTCGCTTTTCGGTCAGTCTGGGGACCTCCCTTTGCCCGGATGACAGCACCGATGCCGAGCGGTTGCTCGCGCTGGCCGATCAGCGGATGTACGCGAACAAAACCGGCAAAACGAGCGAATCAGCGGTCTGGTGTGCAGCTCCTGCGGACTGCTGAGCCATTGGCTCGACAAACCGCATCGTGGGCTGGATGGAGGTTCGGTGTCTGACGGGGACAAGGAAGGGGGTCAGGCAAATGTGGCAGGTACGGCACTAGTAGCCCCTCTGGAGGGCGTCCGGTACCTGCTGCGGTGGCCGGAGGGGCCTCGCTGGTCAGCGCACGCATGCGGGATCCGCTGCGCAGCGCGGCGTCGGCGGATAGCTAGCTCGGCGTAACCCCAGCTCACCAATCAAGGGCTTAAACCGGATCAAGACCCTCAAGCGCCAGGCCTACGGCTTCCGAATCCGGACGCCGTTTCCACAGAACTTGTGGAAAAGCCTGTGGAGACCCCCCGCGGGACGCGATGGAGTCTCGTGGAGCGGCGGTTGGCGAGAATGTGTTCACCGCCCGGGGGTTGACGAGGCCGTTTCGGGTACAGGCAGCCTGAAACGAACGCAGCACTTGCTGAGTGCGTAGACACGGCCAGCGATGAGGTCCTCTCCATGCGAAAGCAACCCATGCCTCCTGAGTCGTGCCACCCCAGCCACGAAGCGCGCCCATCGGAGGCCGGGCCGCCGGACAGCGCGCGTGGCCATGACCCTGACAGCCCGGGGCGCCGTCGGTTTCTGACCGGCGCCAGCGCAGGGCTCGCCGGCATGGCCGTAGCCGGTGCGGCGCTCGGAGGGTGGCCCGAAGGCATGCGGGAGAGCGAAGGACGGTATGCGGGCGCCGTCGTGCTGATCACGGGTGCCACCTCCGGAATCGGCGAGGCAGCTGCGCACGCGTACGCCCGAGAGGGGGCGAAGGTTTTCTTTTGCGGTCGTCGCGAGGATCTCGGCGAGTCCGTGGCCGCATCGATCCGGGACGCCGGCGGCGAGGCGACCTACATGCGCGCCGATGTGCGTGAGCGCGATGAGATGCGTGACTTTGTCGACGCATGCGTGGAGACCTATGGACGCCTGGATATTGCTTTCAACAATGCGGGAATTGAGGGGCCGCTCGGCGATTTCGACGCCATCGACGTAACCGGTGGGAACGGCTATCGGGATGTCATGCGCACCAATGTGGATGGGGTCTATTACGCGATGCGCTACGAGATCCCGGTCATGCGCGAGCAGGGGCATGGCGTGATCGTCAATACGGGTTCCATGCTTTCTCATACGGGGTCGGCACACGCTGGTACCTATGCCGCGACGAAACACGCCGTCATCGGCCTGACCCGCTCAGCCGCGGCCGCGGAGGTTGGCCACGGAGTCCGGGTGGTCAGCCTCTCTCCTGGGGCGACACGAACCGAACTGCTCCGCCGCTTCCGCGGTGGGTCCTTGGAGGGTGCGGACGAAGATCACCCGATGGGACGCATCGCCGAGCCGGAGGATATCGCCGGGATTCTGCTCCAGATCACGGCACCGGAGGCCACCTACCTGAACGGCGATGACGTGAAAGCAGACGGTGCATCGGCCGCGTCCGGCTAACCTGCGGCCACGGGTGCGAAGGGTGGCGGGGAAGCGTTTTCGTGGTTCATGGAGTCGGTCAGTGGCGGTTTCGATGGGCGGATACCGGTTGACAATCTCACGCGACGCAGAACTGGTACGGTCCAATTCTGCACAGGCAATGGAAGATCCGGCGTAACCCACTGAGTAATGGAAGGGGAAAGTGTAAGCCCCTGATGTGTGGTCGCTTTGACGCTGGCGAGACTTTAGCCAATCGACCTCGAAGGCCCTCGTTCGGCGGGTTCAGCCGACTTTCTCCACACGGTTTTCCACAGGTTTTGTGGAATCGTTCAGCCGCGCATGCGCCGCGATGTCCCGAAGCCGTTGCGTTCAGGCGCAGGGAGCGAGCAGCTCGGCGTCGTCGCTGTCCGGTTTGTTCACCCGCGCCGAAACCGGCCATAGCGTAAGGCGCGCCGGATCCAGCCGCCGGGCCGCGCTGCGGACCGCCTCGCGCTCGGTCAGGGCTGGATCCAGCCAGTCCCACCGACAGACGGGGTCGAGGATCACGGGCTGCCGGTCGTGGATCGGCCGAAGGAAGGGGGTGGCCGGTTCCGTGAGGATGGCGCAGCACGTCTGGTGCTCATCGATCCACTCCCACAGCCCGGCGAGGAGCATCACGCCATCGGGATCGTCGTCTCGAAGGGTGATGTAGTAGGGCTGTTTGCCGGCTTGCTCCTGGCGCCATTCGAAGAATCCGCTGGCGGGGATCAGGCAGCGGCGCTGGCTGAATGCACGCTTGAAGTAGGGACTGGTGGCGACCCGTTCAGCGCGGGCATTGATCGGTGCGGGCCCGTCGGTATCCGCCCACCGGGGCTTGAATCCCCAGACGGGCCAATCGAGGACAGCGGCCTCGCCGGGCTCGTCCGCGCTGCGGAAGGCGGGGATGGGGGTTCCGGGCGGGATGTTGTAGCGCGGTGCGTGCGACTCGCCCACGGACGGGATGCCGAAGAGGCTTTCGCCGATGGTCTCGAGGGGCGTGGTCAGGGCAAAGCGTCCGCACATCGACTCGTCTCCGCGTTCGGTTACACCCTATTGCGTCCTGGGGCCGCCGATGAACACGGCGACACTGACCATAGCCGGCCACATCCAGCCGATCAGAAACAGCAGGATGATGACCGCTTCCGCCGGTGCCGCCAGAATGCCCAATATCACCAGAACCACGGGTACGTTGGCGATCAAGCAGCCATTGCCTTCACGGCCATCCGTCAAGACGGTCAGGTAGACGGCAACCAGTAACAGGATCCCGGCCGCGCTCATCGAGAGCAGGGCGATAAGCACCCGATCGGCGGGTGTGTCGGACCACAACCAGATCACGTGGCCTCCGGCCAGGAGGTCCAGAAACGCGGCCAGGTAGACGCTGGCGAACCCAAGGTGCGTTCGGTTCAGCGGGGATCGAGGGAGCATCCTTTGCACTCTCCGGCCATCGGTGCGGCCCAGGGAAGGCTTGCCCCAAGTCCGGAACGATGGCGCCGATCAGCGGTCTCCGTGCCACGGCTAGCCGCCGTGCATGGACAAAGGTGCCCCTGAGTGTAGGTCGGAAGTCCGGGATTTGATACGCCTCTCAGCCGAGCCGCGGGCCAACGGAAGCCGGCAACCAAAGAACCGAGGATGGCGCCTGATGTGTTGGCGGCAACCAGCCCGCCGATGGCCGGGCCCGGCTGTGGATTGGCGGCCTGGACGACGCGCAGTAGATAGGGCAGGACAGCCCCTAGCATGACACCGGGCAGGACCATGACCAGCAGGGCAATGCCGGAGACCGCCGTCAGGTATTCCATCCAGCCCGCGCCGGAACCGACGTAGGTCAGGCCGGCCGTTGCGCTGGTCACGAACCCCGATGCGAAGGCGACCCACAGCACGATTCGGGAAGAGAGGCCACTGGTCTCGAAAGACCCGGGTGCCCTGTCTCCCGGCGACGGCGCCGGATCGGCGCAAGCTCGTTTTGCTGCCGGGGCGCGCCCCATGAATTGCCCGGTCATGGGGAACGTCCCGCCCATGAAGACTGCCCGTGCGCGCGGGCCGACGGATCCCGCGAGGGCGTTGGATGGGGCTGTCGGGCGGTCTTGTCGCCGGTGCCCGGGGTCCGGGCGGCGCTATCGGTGGGCGATGTCGATGATCCGTCGGCACGCCTGCCGGCAGATCGGGGCGTATGCAAAGGCCCAACGCGGTAGTTCGAACACCACTCGCGCCCCGCCGTTCGGTAGCGGATCGACGCGGTGCCCAGTGGCGGGAAAGCGGGCGACCGACCAGTCCCATCGGTAGGGTGGCTCGAATGTTGTAATCCGGTACCCGACTTGCAATCCAACGCCGGTGATGACAATCCGCCCTGTCGCGCCGGCATGAATGTAGCGCTCGGCCGCTATGACACGACGAACGCTCGGTCCCCAGCGTGGCCACTGATTGGTGTCCGTGAGGATCTCCCACAGGTGTTCGGGGGTGGCTCTGGAGTCGAGACCAACCTCGAGCGGCTTTTCCGGCATGGGGCGGTCGTGGCGCATTGGTATGTTCCCGGGCAGCCTGCTGACTGGCGCTGGTGGCTGAGGTTTAGAACCGACTGAAAGGCGCAGTCACTGCTCACCGCGGGCCGGTAAGCCGGGGGCGCGCAAGTCTGATTATCTTGGACTGCGCGTTGGGCAGGGGGAAGGGGTGCACGCGATGCGTATAAGCTTGCAGATGCGAATGGTTCGCAGTACCATTCTATGTGGCTTTCGTATCGAGAAGAGGTTGGTGTCATGAAGCCGAGGCTGAGGATGTTCGGACGGGCGGCGAGAGAGGTGTTCCGTACGGTGGGGCTGCTGGTCTTTGTCGCCGGCGCCGGCTATTTCCTCATCGCCGGCTACCTCACCGTCCACGAGGGTCTGGCGGGGCAACAGATGGCCGATGACCCGGAGCCGGGCTTGACAGCCGCGCTTGAGCCGGATGGGGAGCGTTGATTCTGCACAGGCGGTCGGGAACTGTTGGGTGACTCCCCGCTCGGGGGTGGTCAGGCGCTCAACCTGCTGATTGTGAAGGGTGTTCTCCTGAGCAGGTTTTGATCAATCGACCTCCGGGCCCCTCGAAATGCGGGCGCCCCCGATTTTCTCCACACGGTTTTCCACAGATTTTGTGGAATTCGCCCGCGATCCGGAACGGACCTTTTCTCCACTGCAAGAGGCGACCGAAGGCTCCGGTGCGTTCAGTGGCGGAAGCGCCTGGACGCAACAGGCAAGCGTGCTATGGTTGGCCGGAAAGGCATCCCGCGTGGCCTGTGGGCGGCAGCCCGCGGTCACCGTCCCCCGAAACTTGAGAACGGCCACTCTGGCCCGAGTTCCAGGTCGCACGCACCGTGCCGGATCCGGTACGGCTGACCGGGTTGCGCCCGCGAGCAACCGACCTGCCCCCGTCGACATAACCGATTGGCTGGATTGAATGAGTAAAAGACCCGAGATCGTTGCCGGTGGCGGTGAGCATCGAGTCCGTATTGAGGAGATCGTCTATCAGCCTGAGCGCTCCGGTGAGCATCATCGGTGATCGGGGGTGAAAAAAAGGGCCGGACCCCTTGTGGTGTCCGGCCCGAAGTACCGCTGACGTGAGCACCCAAGCGACCGTGAAGCCGCTGGATTGAATGTTACTGAAAACGATTCCTATTTGCAAGCCTGTCGCCGTCGCCTCTCCGGGGGCGAAGCTTCGGCGGTGCGTTGTCCGGATCCTTGTCTGAGTCACCACACCGCCCTCGTCGGTTCGGGCGGGACTGCTAGCCTGAGTTAGGGAGCGGCGTGGGGCGTCGTCCGCGCTATGGCGGAGCGCCCCGGCAGGCACCTGCAACCAGAGGGCGTCCCATGAGCCTGACCGAACGCCGAGCACCTGCCCGGCCCCGGTCCCGCTCGGCCGAGCCTGGCTTCGGGCCGGATACCCGGGCGCAGACCACGCACGTGCTTGGACTGGAGCTGCACGCGCCGGTCTTTATCGTCAGTGCCGGTCTCCTGCTGCTGTTCCTCGGGCTGACACTGGCCTTCGCCGAGCCGGCGCGGGATCTTCTGGAGGCGACCCTGGACGGGGTTCGCGGGCGGTTCGCCGGTGTGTTCCTCGGTACCGGGAACCTGCTGGTGCTGCTTTGTTTCGCCCTGATCCTCCTGCCCGCGGGCAACATCCGGCTCGGGGGTGCGGCGGCCCGGCCGGAGTTCGGTCGCCTCTCCTGGCTGACCATGCTCTTTGCCGCGGGCATGGGCGTGGGGCTGATGTTCTGGGCGGTGGCGGAACCGGTGGCCTATTACACCGACTGGCTTGGCACTCCGCGGGGCGTCGAGCCAGGGACCGAAGCCGCAGCCCGGCTGGCGCTGGGCGCGACCCTCTATCACTGGGGGCTGCACCCCTGGGCCATCTACGCCGTGATGGCGTTGGCTCTCGCTTTCTTTGCCTACAACCGCGGTCTGCCGCTGACCGTGCGCTCGGCCTTTTATCCGCTGCTCGGTGAGCGCACCTGGGGGCCGATCGGCCACACCATCGATATCGTCGCGGTGGTTGCGACGGTCTTCGGCCTGGCGACGTCGCTCGGATTCGGGGCCCAGCAGGCGGCCAGCGGTCTGAGCACCATCTTCGCCGGTGTCGAGGACGCGCTGGGTACCCGCCTACTGCTCATCGCGGTGGTTGTTGGTGTCGCCGTGGCGTCGGTACTGCTGGGTATCCAGCGCGGGATCCGCGTGCTGAGCAACCTCAACCTCGGAATGGCCGGGTTTTTGCTACTGTTCATCCTCGTCAGCGGGGGGCTGTTGGCGTCTGCCGTCAGTCTGGCGACCGCCGGGGTCAGCTACCTCGGCCAGCTGGTGCCGATGAGCACGCCGGTGGGCCGCGATGATGCAGGCTTCATGGAGACCTGGACTGTCTTCTACCTGGCCTGGTGGATCAGCTGGTCCCCCTTCGTGGGGATGTTCATCGCCCGTATCTCCTATGGGCGCACCGTCCGCGAGCTGGTTACGGCGGTGCTGCTGGTGCCGACTGCGGTGACGTGGCTCTGGATTAGCGCCCTGGGGGGCGAGGGGCTTCGTCAGGTCCAGGGCGGGCTCGGAGGCCTGGCCGACGGCTTGGGTGAGCGCGAGTCCATGGCACTGTTCCATCTGCTGGAGCAGTTGCCCGGTACCGAGTTCACCGCTGCGCTGGCGGTGCTGTTGGTGGTGATCTTCTTCGTGACCTCGTCGGACTCCGGCTCGCGCGTCCTGGATGCGGTAACAGCCGGCGGCCGCCTGGATACGCCGCGTATGCAACGGGTGCTGTGGGTCGTGTTGACCGGTGTGCTTGCCGCCACGCTGCTGTTCGTCGGCGGCGAGGCGGCCCTGGGTGCACTCCAGGCCGGTGCCGTGGCCAGCGGCTTGCCGTTCGCGATCGTTGTCCTTGCGCTGTCGCTGAGCCTCCTGATCGGTCTCCGGCAGGAAAGGGAGCGTCTGAGCGCGCGGGGGATGGAGCTGCAGCCGCCCCGCGGCGAGCCGACACGCGGGCGCACTGGGTTGTCACGCCCCCAGGCCGCTGGCTGCGCGTATCTGCTTGGCCCGCTCAGCGCACTGCTTCTGTTGATGCTCGAGCGCGCCGACCCGCTGGTCCGGTTCCATGCGGTGCAGTCGCTGGTCTTCTCCGCGGCGGTGCTGCTCCTTGCCGTGGCGATCCTGCTCCTGGCCGTTCCACTGGGCGGGTTGCCCCTGCTAGCGTGGATAGGCGGTGGACTGCTGCTGTTGCGCGCATGCCTGGTGGCGCTGGGCAAGGAGCCGTGGCCATGAAACGAGATCAATTGCGCCGCAAACTCGCGGATCCCAACGCGCCGCCGTTGCTGGTTCAGATCGGGCGGTTTCTGTACGGGCGCGTTACCCGCCTGTTGCTGCTGGCCGCCGCGCTGGCGCTGCTCGGCTCCATCCTGTTGTGGGGAGAGGCGGCGTTCCTGTCGCTGATCGCTTTCACCGTCCTGCTGCCGGCCACGATCATCTCCATCCTGCTGCGCTGGTGGCCAGGAGAGGTGGCCCGTGGCCGCGAACCGGGTACCTCGGCCCCTTGGCGGCGCACCCTCAATCTGCTGGCCGGCGGCATGGTGGTGACCACCCTCGGCTCGCTGATCGCCGGAGTCGGCCTGTTCGGTACGGCCGCTGGTATCATGCTGCTCACCACGGGGCTGCTCCTCCTGCCCCCGGGGATCAGCCTCACCCTGCTCGCGCTGTCCATGCGCTACCGGTTCCGGGTGGGCGGCACCGCCTACGATCCGCGCAAGCAGCTTGGCGAAGAGACCGCCGAGCCGCCCGAGCGCGTGCTGTATCGGGCCGAGGTGCACTGGGGCGTACTCCTGCCGGCCGTGCTTGCCCTGCTCACCAGCGCGCTGCTGGCAGTTGGTCCTTTCGGCGTCGTCGGCCAGGTCATCGCCACGATCCTCTATGTGCTCGTCTTCCCCGGGCTGGCGGCCTACGCTCAGGGGGTGTATTTCGATACCGAGCTGCGCGTCACCGAGAACCACCTCGTCGTCGAGACAGGTCTGATCGTGGTGCACTCGCGGGTCATCCCACTGTCGGACGTTCAGGCCCTGGGGGTCCACTACACCTGGCTCGGCCGCCTTCTTGGGTATGGCCGCGTGGTGATCACCACGCGCGACGGCGTTTGCGTGATCGTCCCCGGGATTGTTGATCCCTTCGGGATCTATCAGGTGGTCATGAGCCGGGTGATGCATGGCGGGCAGCAGGAGCCTGCCCGTCTGGTGGCTCCGGCGTTGTAACGGGCTTGGCCCGGGAGGTTGCTATGGAAGAGATCGTCGTCACCGTCGATGGCTCGGAGTACTCACTCTTCAGTGGCCTGGTGGTGGGCCATGAGCTGCAGGAGCAGAGTGGTCTGCCGTTGAGGTTGCTGTCCGTCGTGGAGCCGGAGGGCTCGGGTCCCGGCCGCCGCAAGGATATCGAGGACATGCTGCCACTGGGCGAGGCGGGAAGCCCCCGGGTCGGTGCTGCGGAGATTGAGGTAACCCCGGCCCAGCGCCCGGCGGAATACCTGGCGCAGCGCATCAGCGAGGACACGCAATCCCTCTACTGCGTGGCCACCCGTGGCCGGGGGACCATGGGCGAGGCGCTGCTCGGCAGCACCGCCGCAACGCTGACCCGACAGGCAAGTCGCCCCCTGTTGCTCAGCGGGCCGGCACTGCCCAGCGGCTGGAGCGGTCCGGTTCTGCGGATTCTGGTTCTGCTGGATGGCTCAAGCTTCGCCGAGCGGATCTTGCCCCGGGCCCTGCAGCTGGCCGAGGCGCTGGACACCGAATTACGCCTGGTCCGGGTGGCCGTCGACACCGCCGGCCAGGATACCTCGGAGGCGGCCAGTTATCTGCAGGCGCTCGCAGCGGCATGGCAGCCGAAGACCCGTCAGAAGATTAGCCACACCGTCCTCGAGTCCGAGCAGGATACCGCGGAGGCGATCACGGATTATGCGGCCAACCGGGGCAGCCTGGTGGCCATGACGACGCAGGGCTGGAGCGGGCTGGCCCAGCTGGCTCTGGGCAGCGTGGCCCATGCGGTGGTCCGCCAGTCGTCCGTACCGGTGATGGTGTTCAATCCAGGGCACGAGGACGACGAGGCTTGAGGTCCGCAGGCTTTTTGTCGGCGGCGTGGGCATCCGCCGTCGGCTGGAAGTGCGTCATAATGGGATAGTCGTGCTGCTCGGAGTGCGTAATGAAGATCGTTTATTGGGGAGTCGGGCTTGCGGTCGTTCTGGTGGTGGGTGTCATCGTTGCCTGGTGGGTCGTGGTCCGCGGCGTCGAGACACCGGAGTACTCGGTGGTCCTGCAGGATGGCGACCGCGAGCTGAGGGATTATCCGGCGCTTCGGGTGGCCGAGGTCGAGCGCAGCGGCAGCCGGGGCGATGCGGTCAGTGCCGGGTTCCGGCCGCTGGCTGGCTACATCTTTGCACGTGAGCGCGAGGGTGATTCCATCGCCATGACGGCCCCGGTGACCCAGACGCCGGAAGGCGAGGGGCGCTGGTTGGTGCGTTTCATCATGCCGGCAAAGTACTCCCTGGACGACCTGCCCCGGCCGGCGGGCGAGGAGATCACCCTGCGCGAACTCGACCCGCAGCGAATGGCAGCCATTCGCTTCTCGGGCCGTGCCAGCGATTCGATGGTCGAGGAGCACGAGCGCAGGCTCCGCGAGTGGATGACGGATCAGGGGCTGGAGGCCGCCGGCGAGCCGGTTTATGCCTATTACGATGATCCGATGACCCCGGGGTTTCTGCGCCGGAACGAGATCCTGATCCCGGTCGAGGATGCGCCGGCGGAGGCGGCGTCGTAAGCGCCGTCTAGCGCATCCACCGGCAACGGCTCAGCGGGGGCGGGACCCGCCCCCTCCGTCCACTGGCCGAACGCACGATGGCCACGCCCTGCTCGACGCGTAGCACCCAAACCGTGTCGCCGGCAGTCAGCTCACCGCGATCCTCGAGCATGGCCGGCAGGGGGGTGTCCTCACCCTGAGGCTGGACGCAGGGGATGCCGTCTTCATCGACGTCAACTTCGGCGAGCGTGTAGTCCCGTGCTTCCCGCTTGAGCCGGTGCCTTTCCCGGCGTTGGATGGCTGGCGGCAGAAAGCGGGCAGCAGCGGCCCCGACGAGTAGTGCGATCACGAACTGGTGGGCATCGCCGAGGGCCAGGCTGGCGAGCGCCGCTGCCAGGGCGCCGATGGCCGCGGCCAGCAGATAGCCACCCTGCAGGCTCGACGGGCGGGCGCCGAGGTCGATGGCTGCCAGGACGGCAGCGATCAGCAGCCACAGAAACATGGCTTAGACGCGGTCCCGTTTCAGGCGTTCGGCGGCCCGCCGCCGCGCCTCGGTGCGGGAGAGCTTGCCTGCCGCGCGTTCCTGCTCGGCGGCCTCCAGGCGATCGGCCTGTTCCGTGTCGCCGTGGCAGGCGCGGGTCAGTGGGTCGTCGCGGCTGCCCGGGGCGCGCCCGTCGCGACGGCGCTGGATGATGACGGCGACCACCAGCGCCGCCAGTGCCAGCCCAACCAGCATCAAGAATTCAAAAGCCAATGCCCCATGCCTCCACGGCTCACGATTGCACGCGTGGTTCCGAACCCTTGGAGGAATCTAGCCGATTCCCGGGCGGCGAGCAAAGAGCAGGTGGCCCGGAGGGCCCGGGGAGCGCCAGAGGGCGCACTCCCCGGCCTGCCGTGCGGAACGTTTAGAATCGGACCTTGGCAGCCAGCCGCATGTCGCGTCCCGGCTCGCGTGCGTAATCGCTATCCTCGACGGTCTCACCGGCTGCGTACCGCGGGATGGCGGTGTGGCTGGCGTACTCTTCGTCGAAGAGGTTGTGCACGATGAAATAGAGGGTGACGTCCTCGTCGCCCCCGGGCTGCCAGCGCATCTGCACATCATGGGTGGTGTAGCCGTCGCGTTCGCCGTCGCCCGGGATCACCCGCTCCAGGTCCGCGACCGCCTTCAGCGTGTAGCCGACCTGGAGAGCCGGGTGGAACTGGTAGACGCTGTCCCAGACCAGGCGATCCCCCTGCGGGCCGACGGCACGGACCAGCTGCTGGCGTCCGGAGGGCTCGCCGGGGGTCAGGGTGTCTCCGTCCCCGAGGCCGCGCACCTTGTCGTGGGTGAAGCTCACGGAGCTGTAAAGAGCTTCCCCGCGCCACGCGGCCTTGAGCGTGTAGCCCTCGGTGGTGATCTGATCGTCGAGGTTATCGATGCTCTGGATCGGTTGCCGTCCGAGACGTGTGGGTTGCTCGAACCCGTAGAGGATCAGGTCGTCGATATCGGTCCGGAACAGGGTGCCGGAAAGCTCCAGTCGGCCGCCGGCCAGCGGCTGCTCGGACCGGACGCCGGCCTCGGTCGTAGCGCTGGTCTGCGGGTCGTCATACTCGATGCGAGTCGCCTCGAACTCGTCGAGGTTGAAATCGTCAGGTACCTCGTTCTCATCGAATTGGTCGCGGCTGCCGATGTTCCGGTCCAGATGCAGCGTCGTGGTCCCCGAGCGGCCCTGGGCGGACTCGCCGTAGCCCACGAAGAGCTCGGTTGACGGGGTGGCCCAGTAGCCGATCCGGGCGTTGGTGGAGACCTCCGAGAAGTCCACCGACTCCCCTAGTTGTTCATAGTCGGTCTCCATCCAGTCGCCCCGAACCCCCAGCGAGAGATCCAGTCGCTCGCTCTCGAGCCGGTTCTGGATAAACGCCCCCTGGGACTCGTAGGTCAGGATGTCGCCGCCCCGGCTCGGATGGTCGCCTTCCCCGGTATCCCGTTCGATATCGCCGCCGACGGTCAGGCGGTTCACCCCGTGGCCCAACGGCCCCAGGGAACCCCGCGCGAGCGTGGCGGTGTTGGCCAGGCGGCCGCCGACACCGTCGCTGAGAAAGCCGACCCCCTCATCGCGGTCCTCCCACTCGCTCTGATTGCGGTAAAGGTGGAACTCCAGGTCGACCCACCGCGTCTCCGGGTGGAACTCGTAGTTGAGGCTGGTCGTCTCCCGCACCATACGCTGATCGGCAAGGTCGTCCTCTTCAAAGGGCGGACGATCGCCGCCGCTGAGAGGCAATTCCCCCAGGTTCTCGTTCTCCTCATAGCCAAGTCGGACCCGCTGCTGTTCGCCATCGGCGTTGAGCCGAAGCAGCAGATTGCGGTCATCGTACGCCGTGTAATCCTTGATCTCGCCACCACCGAGGCGATAGTCCTCGGTGGTCGTGTAACTGCCCCCCACGAGCAGTCCGATCCGTTCGGTGGGGTAGATGGCGCCGGCTGCACTGGTGGCCAGGGAGTCGGCCGCGCTGCCCCGGACGCCCCGCGCGAAGCCGCCGTAGCCGGTCTCGGGGTCGACGAGGTCGCCTGCGTCGATGGTCTCGAAGCGCACCGAGCCGCCGGTGGCGCCGTGGCCGTCGTCCGCCGCCGGCGGTCCGGGTTCGGCCTCGGCGTAGCGGAGGAAGGCGGGATCGATCCCGGCGAGGCCGCCCCGGTGGTTGTGCAGATCCCGGCCCTGCCGGGCGCCGTCGACCGTGACCCGGGTCTGGCTCCCCTCGATACCGCGCAGATAGAGGCGTTGCGCCTGGCGTGGACCGCCCACGTGGGATTCCGAGTCGCCCCGGAACAGGTCCTGCAACCGGTGGGACTGTTGCCGGCTGATCCGCTCGGTGCCGCTGCCTTCGGTCTCCTCGGGCGGCTCGACGAGGACTTCGGGGAGCGCGGTCGGGGCCTCATCGGCCCCGGCGGTGGTGCTGAGGGCGCCGAGCACCGCCAGGCTGGTGCAGGTGAGAAGCGGCGTCTGCGTTCGTTTCGGATGCATCGTGCAAAGCCTCCTGATGGCCAGTCCAAAGTGCGATCCCCGGGTAGGCCCCGGGTGGATCACGGTTTACGCAGTGGCTGGCTGGGTGCAGGGGGCAGCACCTGGCTCGCGAAAATGGAATAAAAAACGATGGAATGTAGGGCGTAGAGCCGGGGGGGAACGGCCCGGGTCATTTGGTCAGGATGAGTTTGCCCTGTCTTGTCTCACGGAGCTGGTACGCCTCACCGCGGTGGTGGATGAAGACCCGATTCGTGCCGTTGAAGAGGGCAGCGCTGTCCATGTGCGGGGTCCTTGAGGTCTGTTCGCTCTGATGATCGCTCGGGGTGGGAACCTTCTGGCTGTGGGCGGCGGTCGTCGGCTCCTGGTTCCGTTTGGTCATGGCTGCTTCCTCTGATTGCCGTGCCTCTGCCCGTGCCCGGAGCGTCAATCCGCCAGGGCGCGGATGAGAATCATTAGCGAATGCGATTCTAGTCCGGAATGTCCGGTCGGGCAACCGGCTGTGCAGCTAGACAGCGGCGGCGGATAAGGGGCGCTATCGGATGAGGATTGATCGACTGCGCAGGTTGCTCCGCGAGCTCGCCAGCCCGGGCGGGTTTCGCCGCCACCCCCTGCTGGCGGTGACCTTGGCGCTCATTGTGGCCCTGATCATCTTCGGGTTGGCGCTGCGCCCGGTCTGATCACCGGTCGGGCACGGGGCTTCAGGGCGCCAGCGCCCCGGTCAGCGCACCGGCCGCTACCCCGGCGAGTACTGGCAGCGGCAGGGAGACCAGCAGGCGGGCCGCGGTGGTGCGCACGCCGAGCATCGGCAGCTCGAAGGCGGCGACGCGGTGGAAGGCGAGCACCGACCAGGCGGTGATCAGTGCGATGAGCTGAGCCATGCCGGCGCCGGCGTCGCTCAGCACCACGACTAGAGGGAAGGCGACCACCGGTCCGCCGGGCAGGAAGCCGCCGAGCAACGATGCGATCAGGATCCCTGCGCCGCCCGAGTCCTCGCCGAACAGCGAGCCGACCGCCTCGGCCGGAATCAGCACGGCCAGGAAGGCTGCCGCGATGAGCGCTACCGGCAGGCGCGTGAGCAGCGGCTGGAGTTGTCGCCAGCCCTCCCGGGCGGCGGCACGATGGCTGCCGTGGGGCTGGAACTGCGCGATCGCCGCGCAGATCCCCAGCAGGATGAGGATGGTCACAAAAGCACTCAGCATGCCCAACGTCTCACGCGACGGCCCAACGGGCGGGCCAGGAGTGCGGCCAGAAAGGGCAGGGGCAGGGAGACGAGCATCTTCAGCGCAACGAAGTCGAGCCCGAAGAACGGGATCTCCCAGACCAGGGCGCGGTTCAGGCCGAGGACCGACCAGGCGGTGAGGTAGGCGACGCACACCTCGAACGCGGCCCCCGAGCGCAGGAGGGCCACCACCAGCGGGAAGGCCGCGAACGGGCCGCCCGGAGTGAGGGCGCCGGCAGCCGTGGCCAGGGCGAGGCCACGCACGCCGCTGCGCTCGCCCAGCCAGCGTTCAATGGCGTGGCGCGGGATCAGTGTCTGTACATAGCCGGACATGAGCAGCGCAGCCACCAGGATCGGTGCCACCTGCAGCATCAACTCGCCGGCCCGGCTGAGTGCGTCCCACCAGGCCGCCGGGCCATGGAGCACGTAGACCGCGGCCCCGGCGCCCAGCGCCAGCACCGCGAAGAAGATCGTCATCGGATCCAGGTACCGCGCGGACATGCGCGTGTGCCCCTGGTCACGGTCGTGGGGGGCTGTCACGCCGGCTCGGTGTGGTTCTGACCCAGGCTGAAAACCTGGCTGAGTTGGGCGTCGTCCAGATTGCCGATCCACTGCTCGCCGCTTTCCACCGTCATCTCCGTCAGTGCGCGCTTGGACTGGATCATGTCGTTGATCCGCTCCTCGAAGGTGCCCTGGGTCAGCAGGCGGTGGACCTGAACCGTCTGCGTTTGCCCGATGCGGTAGGCGCGGTCCGTGGCCTGGGCCTCGACGGCCGGGTTCCACCACAGGTCGAAGTGGATGACGTGGGAGGCCGCAGTCAGGTTGAGTCCGGTGCCGGCGGCCTTCAGGGACAGCACCAGTACCCGTTCGGTGCGATCATTCTGGAAGCGGTGGACGACTGCGTCGCGCTGGTTTCTCGAGAGTCCGCCATGCAGGAACGCCGGTGTGCGGCCGGTGGCCTCGGCGACGGCCTCCTGGAGCAAGCTGCCGGCCTCGCGGAACTGCGTGAACACGATCGCCTTCTCGTGCCGGCGCTGGATCGGTTCGAGGAGTTCGAGCAGGCGCTGCATCTTGCCCGACGCCTCGCTCCCGTCTTCGCCCTCCTTAAGGTACTGGCGCGGGTGGTTACAGATCTGCTTGAGCGCCAGGATCATCTGTAGCACCAGACCCTGGCGCCGGAACGTATCGGAGGTTCCCTGGATGACCTCCAGGCCCTCGCGCACCACCGATTCGTACAGCGCACTCTGTTCGGGAGTGAGCTGACAGTACTGATCCTGCTCGATCTTCTCCGGCAGGTCGGTGATGATGCTTCGGTCGGTCTTCAGCCGTCGCAGCAGGAAAGGGGCCGTGACCCGGCGAAAGCGCGTGGCCGTCTTCTGGTCACCGTGGGTCTGGATCGGGGTGACGTACTCGCGCGTGAAGCGCTTCAGGGTGCCGAGCAGGCCCGGATTGCAAAAGTCCATCAGGCTCCAGTACTCGGTGAGTCGGTTCTCCACCGGGGTGCCGCTCATGGCTACCCGGGCGCCGGCGGGGATGGATTTGATCGCCTTGGTCTGGGCCGCCTGGGGGTTCTTGAGGTTGTGTGCCTCGTCGACCACCAGCGCGCGCCAGGACTGCCGCCGCAGCCTTGCGGCGTCGGTTCGCGCCACGCCGTAGGTCGTGAGCACGACGCCGGTTCCCTGCGCATCGTCCGGCAGGGCGCGCCGGCCGCCGTGGTAAGTGGTGGCACCCAGCTCGGGGGCGAATTGCTGGATTTCGCGCATCCAGTTGCTTAGCAGGCTGGTCGGGACCACGACCAGCGCCGGTCGCCCGGCCAGTTCCCCGTCGTCGCGGAGCTGCGCGAGCAGGGCCAGAATCTGCACGGTCTTGCCCAGGCCCATGTCGTCGGCGATCACGCAGCCCAGACCGGCGCGGACATTGCCGTAGAGCCACTGGAAGCCGCGTTGCTGGTAGGGGCGCAGCTGCGCAGCCAGTGATCGGGGGGGCGCGCGCTCAAGGTCCTGGTGCAGAGCTGCGACCCGTTCCCGGGCGCTCTCGTCCAACTGCACTGGCGTCCCGGCGTACTCCCCCGTGAGCGCGACTCGGGTCAGCTCCGCGCCGTCAACCTTCGGCGGGTTGGCCAGGTTGCGGCGGACACGTTCGATCTCCTGCGGGTCGAGGTAAACATATTGTCCGCGGAAGCGGACCAGCCCGGTCGCCCCTTCCACCAAGTCCTCAAAGGTTCCCGGGTCGATCACGTCATCGCCCACTGCCACCTGCCAGTCGAAGCGGAACAGATCGTTGGCGTTGAGGTGGCCGTCGCTGTCGCTACTGCTGGCGGTGAGCCTCATCGTTGCGCTCGGTGGTCGGCCCAGTCGCTCCAGCGACCGGGGCAGCAGCGTGCGGACGCCGAGCAGCTGCAGTGTCGGGAAGACGTTGAAGAGCAGTTCCGGCAGCTCGTCGAGGGTGAGTGATAGCGGTGTGCGGCCCCCGCCACGCAGGTAGTCGCGCAGCGGGTCGTAGGCATCGGCGAGCATCGCCGTGGTGCGCAGCAGCTCGCTGTGCCCGTCGCCGCGCTCGGCGAGGGCGTCGGCGAGCGGGCGATGGGCGCCCGCACCGTTGCCGCCCGGCTCATCGCCGACCTCGATGGAGAGTTCGAAGGATTCGGGCTGCGGCTCGTCCACACGCAGGATCAGGGTCTGCGCCGCTTCGGCCAGGTGCAAACGGCGCAGCCAATGGTGCAGGCTGGCGGCGGTGCCGCCCTGGCCGGGATCCGACAGCCAGGCGCAGCCACCGCCGAAAAGCAGGTCGGCCACCGGGTCAGCGGCTGCATTGCTGGCAAGCTCGCTCCACTCCCGGATCCAGTAATCGATGAACAGGCCGCAGAGCAGACGGGCCCGGGTCCGGCGGTCGAGGCCCTGGTCGGCCCCGGGCTCGTCCAGGCGGATGACCCCTTCCGGGGTGCCCGCAGCAAGGCTGCGCAGGAGCGTATTGACCTGCGGATCCAGGCTCGCTGGCATCCACAGGACGCTGGTGCCGCCCCGGTCGATGGCCAGTACCCAGGGTACCGCCGCGCCGGCGGCGGTCAGGTGCAGGGCGGCGCGGTAGGCCGCATGCAGGGCTGCAACCTCCGGCTGCAGGTCGGCCACCTGGTCGGCGTCCAGGGGCGCGAGCAGCTCGACGAGGTCCGCGAGCTCTGCAGCCGCTTCACAGCCGTCGATCTGGACGTCGCCGTCGGCATCCACCCGAATGGTGGGGCGGTCGTCCGGGGTCAGGGTGGTGGCTTGGGTCTGCGCCTCCTGGACCTGTGCGTCGGTGCGTGCGGCGTCGCTCAGCGTGCGCTGGGCCTGCCGGGCGACACGCCGTATCTGGGTGCGCCAGAGCTTGCGGTAGCTGTTCAGCCCGCCGATCGGCGGTTCCTGGGGGAGGGCGTCCGGGATCGCCTCGATGCGATCGGGCAGCCGTGAGAAATCTAGCTCGGCGAGCACTGCCGGGTCGGCCGCTGTCTCCTCCGGTGCCGCGCTGCCGGCGCACAGTGCCGCCGCCAGGCTCGGCGGCGCCCCCTGGGCGTCGTTCTCTGGAAGTTCATGGCCCCGCTCGCGCAGCGCGCCGAGTAAGTCGACCCCGCGCAATCGGAAGACCAGGAACGGATCTGTATCGATCTCGCGTGTCAGCAGATAGACCGCCGCCGCTAGGTGCTTGCACGGGACGGCCCAGTCCGGGCACGAGCAGCGCATGCCCAGCTCCTGCCAGCTGCTCGGGAAGACGGGGATGCCCGCCGCCTTGGCGCGCTCCAGTACCGCCGGATCCAGCTGCCTGTTGAGCAGCCCTGCGAGCAGCGCCGGATCATCGGCAATGGCCTCGATCAGCTGCCGGGTCTGATCCGCCGGCAACGCAGGGATCCGCAGGTGCACCTTGTAAGGCTGGCGACGCGACCCCTTCACCCGGGCGGTGACCTCGCCCTGATCGATGGTCAGGGCCTGGACGGACCCGTTGTTGGCGTAACGCCGGCCCCGTGGCAGGCGGTTGGTGTAATCGATTTCGTGCAGGGCGCCAAGCCACTGCTCGCCCCACCAGGTCCGGCCGAAGTTTGCGCGCGTCATGGCTGCCCAGCTTAGCGGCTGGCACCGTCCCGGCCAAGCGCGCTGCCGGGGGGCTGCGGGGCCCGGCGGCCCCGCCCCGGTTCTCCCAGCGTCCGTTTCCCGATATTCTGGGAGGCTGAAACCAGCCTGCGGCGGTTTGTCGTAGCGGCTCACCCCTCTCGGTCCATTTTGCGGTCACCAGCGATCATGAGCGAGCAGTCGAAACGCAGCCCAGAAAGCGGGGAGCCGGAGCGCTTCCTGCCCGTGCGCGGAAAGGATCTCGTCGTGGGTCGCCCGGTGCCGTACTCCATCTACGACACCTACGAGCGGCTCCTGCTGCGCTCCGGCCGCGTGCTGAAAAGCGACGCGCAGCGCCAGATGCTGCTGGAGTCCGGGCGCGCTCGTGCCACCTCGTTCCAGGAGGATACGGTTACCCTGGGGGAAGCCAGCCCGTCTTGGGAGAACCACAGTGGCGAACTGAAGTTCGATCCCTTCGTCAGTTTCGACCGATGTGCCGCTTCCCTGCGGCGGGTCCATCACGCCATCGATCTCGGTCGCCACGACTACCTGCTGCGGCTGGAAGGGATGATCAGCCAGCTCGGCAACCTGATCGACCGCGATCCGGATGCCGCACTGGCGGCGGCGCACATCAACCGCGAGTTCCCCAATCGCGTGCTGCACCCCATCCGCAAGGCTGTAGTCGCGGACCTGCTCGCCCGCGCCGCCTCTCTGGACGGTGGTCAGCGCCGGGCGGTGGTCGGTGCGTCGCTGACCGCCAACCTCAGCATGCTCGCCCTGCAGGAACAGCTCGATCAGCAGGAGAGCGCCCTCAGCGCGGCGCAGCGCCGTGAACTCCACAGTCACCCGGAGCGGACCGAGGCGTTGCTGACGGCCGCGGGCCTGGAGGATCAACATTGGCTGCGCGCCGTCCGCGAGCATCACGAACGGATGGACGGCTCCGGCTACCCCCGCGGGCTGACACGGGAGGAGATCAGTACCGAGGCCGCGGTGGTCATGCTCGCCGATGTCTATATGGCCATGGTGACCCCTCGCGCTCACCGCCCGGCGCATGTCATCCGGGATACCCTGCGGGAGCTATACGCGGACGATGGGTGTCGCTTCGACGCCACGCTGACGCGGCTGCTCATTCGCGAGTTGGGGGTTTTCCCACCGGGCACCCTGGTCGATCTGAGCAACGGCGAGACCGCGGTGGTGACCCGTCGCGGCCCGAGCAGCATGGCCCCACAGGTTTTCCTGCTGCGCCGGCCGGACGGCAGCGTCTTCATCCGCCCACGGTTCCGCTCGCTGGCGGAGGAGGAGGGTGTAGAGATCCGTGGCGTGTACCGCCAGGAGGAGCTGCGCGTGCTCTATTCGCCGCACATGGCCTGGGGCTATGACCAGGAGTGGGGCGAGGCGGTGGATCGCGCCGAGCGCGGGTGATTGCGGCCGCCCCGGCTCATCGCGCGGGCTCAGACAGCGCCCACGGCGATGCCGGCGGTGTAGAGCGCGAGCATGGCCAGTACCACGGCGAAGACCCCTTCGCGCAGCCGCTGGTGGCTTTTTAGCCGCTCACGCCAGGCTGGCAGCGAGAACAGCGCGGCGACCGCCGCATACCACCCGATGTCCACCCCGGCGGCAATGGACACCATCAGCGCCTGCTCCCACGCCGCCTGCCCGGGGCCGGTGAACGGGCTGAAGATCGCCAGGAAGAACAGGGCAATCTTCGGGTTGAGCAGTGCCATGGCCAGGCCGTCTCCTGCCGCCTGGATCGGGCTGCCCGGTTGCGCCGGCGACCGGTCTTTCTGTGCAGCAGGGGGTTCCGGTCCGATCCGGGCGCTGCGGGCGGACTGCACGGCCAGCCAGCCCAGGTATGCGGCACCCAGGCCCTGGATGGCCGCCAGCAGGGTCGGGTGGGCGGCCAGGATACCGGCCAGCCCGACCACGCTGAGGGCGGCGTAGCCGCCGACGCCGATACCGTGGGCGACGGCCGCGGTGAGCCCGGCCGACCGACCGCCTTCCAGGCTGTGACGCGCCACAACCGCCAGGCTCGGCCCCGGCGACATGGCCCCCAGGGCGCAGACGGTGATCAGCAGTAGCCAGTCGTTTGCTTCCACCGGTCAGAAAGGGTCCTGCATCGTTGCTGGTGCGGATGCGGCGCCTAAGCCGTCGCGGTGAGGGACGCCTTTTCCATGTGCGGGAGTCCTTGTGTCGCCCCGGGGGCCCGGGCGGCGGTCGGTGCCCCGATTAGGGTCGATCCCGGCCACGTCCTGCGGGCATTCTGCCAGCACGCAGGCGGTCGTGCACAAGCACGCCAGCTGGCGTTCGATGGTCTTGTAAAACCGGCGATGCTAGCCTGCCCGGAAGACCTCAGGGCACGCCCGATATGCCAGAAGACACCTCCGCGCCCCGCTATCTGCTGCGGCTTTTCATTGCGGGCGACAGTCCGCACGCCCGCGCAGCCCTGCACAATCTCCAGCGGATCTGCGAGTCACAGTTCCCGGATCAGTACCGCATCGAGGTGGTCGATCTGATGCACGAGCCGCACCGGGGTGACGAAGAGGGGGTGATTGCCACCCCCGCGCTCATTAAGGAGCTACCGCCACCGGTGCGGCGTGTCATCGGTGATCTTTCGGATCGTGAGCAGGTACTCAACGGCCTGCAGTTGATCCCCGAGGCAAAGGATGGAATGCCATGAGTGAACGGAGCATCGAGCCGGTGTGCAAGACCGCCACCGGGATCCCGGGGTTCGACTCCATCGCCCGGGGGGGTGTCCCGGCGGGACGGACCACTCTGGTCGCGGGTACGCCGGGTAGCGGCAAGACGGTCTTTGCGGGGCAGTTCCTGGCTGCGGGGATCCTCGATGAGCAAACCCCGGGCGTTTTTGTCACTTGCGAGGAATCACCGGCCGACCTGCGGCGCAATCTGCAGGCCTTCGGGTGGCCCGTGGAGGAGTGGGAGGCCAGCGGCTGGTGGACGTTCGTGGACGCCTCCCCCGATATCGATCAGGAGCCGCAGGAGACCGGCGCCTACGACCTGGGTGGCCTGATCGCTCGGGTCTTCGGCGCCGTGCAGCGCTCGGGCGCGACCCGCCTGGCCATCGACTCCCTCGGTGCCATGTTCTCGCGCTTCCCGGATGTCCGGCAGGTGCGCTGGGATCTGTTTCGGATTGCCGGCCAAATGAAGCGGCTGGGGATTTCCACCGTCATGACCGCCGAGCGCGAAGCCGAGTATGGTCTGGTGGCACGGCACGGGGTGGAAGAGTTCGTTGCGGATAACGTGGTCATCCTGCGGAATATCCTGGAGGCGGAGACACGCCGCCGGACGGTGGAGATCCTCAAATTCCGCGGCACGAACCACCAGAAAGGGGAGTACCCGTTCACGATCCTGCCCGAAAGCGGTGTGGTTGCAATCCCGCTCTCTGCGATGGAACTGACCCAGCGTTCCTCCGAATTGCGTATTACCTCGGGCAACGCCGATCTGGACCGGATGTGCGGCGGTGGCTTTTACCGGGATTCCATCGTGCTCGCTTCCGGGGCCACGGGGACCGGCAAGACCCTGATGGCCACGGAATTCATCGCCGGCGGCCTGGCGGCCGGCGAGCGTTGCCTTCTCTTTGCCTTCGAGGAGAGTCGCGACCAGCTCATCCGCAACGCCCGTGGCTGGGACGTTCAGTACGAGCCCGCCGAAGCGCGGGGCGACCTGCAGATCCACTGCGAGTACCCGGAGTCGGCCGGGCTGGAGGATCACCTCATCCGCATCAAGCAGGCCATCGACACCTTCCGGCCCCACCGGATCGCTCTCGATAGCCTGACCGCGCTGGAGCGCGTGGCCACGCCGCGGGGGTTCCGGGAGTTCGTCATCGCTCTGACCTCCTTCACCAAGGATCGGGAGACGGCTGGATTGTTTACGGCCAGTACGCCCTCGCTGATGGGCGGATCCTCCGTCACCGAGGCCCACATCTCCACACTCACGGACTCGATCATCCTGCTGCGCTACGTTGAAATGGCCGGCGAGGTGCGGCGCGGGCTCACCGTGCTGAAGATGCGCGGTGCTGCTCACGAGAAGAGCATTCGGCAGTTCCGGATCGATCACCGGGGCATGCACATTGGCGACCCGTTCCGCGGCATCGAAGGCATCCTGGAGGGGCACCCCAACCGGATCATCGACTCGCCGTCCGCTGCCGGCAGGGATCCCCGATCCTCTCATTACTATGAGTGAACCCGCGCCGGCATGGTGGCGCCGTCCAATGCGCCCGGCGGCGATCGCCTCGGCAACGCGGAAGCTGGCAATGCGTAGACGCCCAGCACCGGACGGTGTCGGGCGCGTCGGTGTGCTGACCGCCGGGTCTGGCGGCAGAGAAGTCCCTGGCCGGCCCTACTGCAGGGCCGGCCAGGGGGCGATGGCCGGTTGCGCCAACCCGCCTTGCTATTCGGGATTTCGCCTGTTCGCTACCCCGGTCAGCTAACGGCCCGGGAGTAGACGATCAAGGCGTGGCCGCAGAGCAGGATCACAAAGCCGAGCTTGATCGCCAGATCGTAGCCGGCGGCGCTGCCGCTAGAGCTGAAGAATGCCTCCTGGTCCACCCGCAGCGATGAACTCGGCAGGCTTGCCGCCATACCGCCGCTGCCCGGGAGATTGTCCCCGCGCAGGTCACGGTAGTAGTTCTCGGCCCCAAAGGCGCCGCCGATGATCATGAGCAGGCCGGCGAGGCCGTTGAGGCCGATGATGGTTGCGTCGTACTGCTCACGCAGGGTGCCCGCCGTCTCCCACCAGGCCCACGCGTGCACATTCATGCCCGCATAGACGACGGCGATAACGGCGAGGCCAATCAGGACAAGGGTCTTCTGGATCGCACTAAACATTCCCCACCTCCGCAATGTGCTGGAACGCTGCCCATTCAATATTGCCGGGCGCGGTGCACTGCACAACGTGATTTCCCTGCGGGATTCCTCTTCGCCGGCGTTGCAGGCAGCAGGCTATGTCGCGCCGCAAAAAGTGCGTATATTCTGAGGGCAGTCCAATGCACGGAAGGCTAGGGGCGTGCCCGGATGTCCAACCCGTACCACCGCATCATCCATCAGAACGAGCAGCGCTTTCGGGTCGCCACCGAAGCCGCCGGGATCGGGGTCTGGGAACTGGACATGCGCGCCGGCGTGTTCCACTGGAATCAGCCCATGTACGACCTCTACGGGGTGCCCTACGGCGATGCGCCGCTGACCTTCGCGGCCTGGGAGCAGCGCCTGCTGCCGGAAGACCGCCGGGCCGCGCTGGAGCGGATCTGGGCGGCGGTGGAGCAGGGCCAGCCCTGGGAGACGACCTTTCGCATCCGCCGGCCGGACGGCAGCCTGCGGGATATCCGCTCCGCCGGACAGCAGCTCTACGACGAGCAGGGCCAGCCGAGCCGGATGTTTGGGATCAACGAGGACGTCACCGAGCAGCGCCAGGCCGAGCGGGCCCGTGCCCGTGCCGAGCAGGAGCACCGCGCCTCCCTTCGGGCGATCAGCCATGGGCTGAGCAAGCCGCTGCGGACCCTGGGCCGGGCCCATGAGCGTCTCCGGGCCTCCGCCCTGGATGCCGAGCAGCGCTACGACCTCGAGCAGGCGGAAATGGCCGGCGAGACCCTCCTCGCCCAGGTCCACGCCATCCTTGGACTGGCACAGCCCGAGCCCGATGCAGGCCAACTGCGCGCCGAGCCCTTCGACCTGCGCCGCTGCCTGTCGGAGCAGGTGGCGCTGCTGCGCGAACTCGCCGAGCGCAAGGGACTGCAGCTGCACCTGGAGTGGGGCGGCGCGCTGCCGCGCCGGGTGCGCGGCGATCCGGTACGCTTTCTCCAGGTGGTCAACAACCTCACCCACAACGCCATCCACTTCACCGAGCATGGCTCGGTGACGGTACGCGTGCGGCGGCTTGAGGGGGCGCGGATCGAGGTGGCGGTGGCCGACACCGGGCCGGGGATCGCCGAGGCGGATCAGGCGCGCATCTTCGAGGCCTTCACGCGCGCCTGCAACTCACCCACCTGTGAAACCGGCTGTGGCTTCGGCCTCTACATCTGCCAGCAGATCGTCTCGCTGCTCGGTGGGGAAATCCGGGTGGAGAGCACCCCCGGCGCGGGTGCGGTCTTCAGCTTCTCCGCCGTGCTCCCGGAGGCCGACAACGACGGCGAGGCCTCAATGGTTGGCGATCTGCTCGGTGACGAGGTCCCGTCCCCGGGTGCGGTGGAACTCGATGTGCTGGTCGCCGAGGACGATGCGGCCAGTGGCCGGCTGCTCTACGAACTCCTGCTGCGCATCGGCTGCGCACCCCGTCTGGTGGACAACGGCGTGGACGCCTTCGACGAGTGGCAGCGCCGGCCCCCGGACCTGATGGTCCTCGACCTGCACCTGCCCGATCTCGACGGACGCCGGCTGACCCGGCTGGTGCGTCAGGCCGAAGCCGAGGAGGACATGCCGCGCACGCCCATTGCTATCATCACCGCCCATCCTCTGGCCGACGTGCAGCGCGACTGCCTGCAGGCCGGGGCGGACCGGGTGTTCAAGGAGCGGGTCGGACTGGGTGTCCTGCAGCAGCTCATCGATCACATCCGCAGGCTGCGGGAACAGTCCACCGGCTGTCCGGTCTGAGCGCGTTTACGCCGGCGCCAGGCGGTCGTGCCTCCCCTCAGGGCGTTTGCCGGCCTCCATCCAGCGGGGAGGTCTTCGTGGCCAGACGGCTCAGCCGCTCGGCAGCCGCCTCGTAATCGAACTGCTCGATCTCCGCGCGCAGCGCCTCGATCGTCGATGCCTCGGCGAAGGTGGCCAGGTGCTCCAGGGCCGCCTCCAGAAGCGCCTCCTCGACCAGTTCGTGGCTGTCCAGGGCCCTCTGCAGTGCTGCCAGGGCCTTCCCTCCGGCGGCCTTGTCCCGGCTGCTCGGCCGCGCAGGGGGTGGTGGCGCCTTTGCCAGCGCTGCCAGGCCGCCGGCCAGCTCGGCCAGGGCCGCGCGCACGGCCTCGTGCAGCTCCTCGGGCACGGCCTCGTTGGCCTTCAGGCAGCCGTCGACGGCGGTCGCGGCCTCGGCCAGCCGGGTGGCTCCGACGGTGGCGGCGGTGCTCTTGAGCGTGTGCGCCAGCCTCTGCGCGGTCGCGGTCTCGCCCCGGTCCAGGGCCGCGGGGAGCTGGCCGAGCTCGCCGTCGAGCTGGTCGGCGAAGCGTTGCAGCAGGCGCCGATAGAAAGCCCGATCCCCCTCCAGGTGGCGTAGCCCGAGGGCTTGATCGATCCCCGGCAGATGCTCGGGCAGCGTGTCGGCTTCATCCCCTTCGTCGACCGGCGTGGAGCCATCCGCTGCGGCGGACGACGGACGGCTCTCACCGAGCCAGTAGGCCAGGCGCTGGTACAGCAGCTGCCGGTCGATGGGCTTGCCGATGTGATCATCCAGGCCGGCTTCACGGGCGCCCGCGCGGTCGCTGTCGAGGACCGCAGCCGTGAGGGCAAGGATTGGCAGATCCGGGTGATCCCGCCGGATCTCCCGAGTGGCCTGGTAGCCGTCCATGATGGGCATCTGCAGGTCCATGAGGATCAGGTCGAAGGGCGCCTCGCGGCAGCGCGCTACCGCCTCGGCGCCGTTGCTGGCCAGGATGATCCGGGCGCCGGTCTGTTCCAGCAGCCGCTGCGCCACCTCCTGATTGATGGCGTTGTCTTCGACCAGGAGCAGCGAGCGGCCGGTCAGATCCGGGATCGTCCCGGTCTCGCAGGCGGTTCCGCCGTCGGCATCGCCGCCGAGGGTGGTCTGGATCATGTCCAGGAGCGTGGAGGCGGTGACCGGCTTGGCCAGGTGGCCGTCGATGTGATCGTCCGCTGCCTCGCCCTCCGGCTGGTAAGCGCTGACCAGGATGATGCGGGCGTCGGTGGCGGGCAGGTCGCCGTGCTCGTGTAGGGTTCGCAGGTGCTGTGCCGTATCCCGGCCATCCGGTCCGCCCGGCAGGTGCACGTCGATCAGCATCAGCTTGAAGGGCCGGCCGCTGCGCTCGGCGCTCCGCGCGGCCTCGATCGCTGCCGGGCCGCTGTCGGCCTCGGTGACCGCGAACCCCCATCCCTCCAGGTGTTCGCGCAGGATCTGCCGGGCGATCCGGTGATCGTCGACCACCAGCACGTGCCCCCCGAACGCCTTCGGTTCAAACGTGGCCGGCGATCGGGCCCCGGCGGTGGGTAGCCGGAGCTCGAACGAGAAGCGCGTGCCGGCGCCCGGCGTCGAGGACAGTTGGAGTTCACCGCCCATGCGCTCGACCAGCCGCTGGCTGATCACCAGCCCCAGGCCGGTGCCGCCGTAGTTGCGGGTGGTGGAGGTGTCCGCCTGGGAGAAGGCCTGGAAGAGGTGGCGGCGCTGCTCGGCGCTGATGCCGATGCCGGTGTCCTCGACGGTGAAGCGCAGCCGCACGCCCTCGGCGTCCTCATCGACGCGCTCGACGGTGAGCCCGACCTGCCCCTTGCGGGTGAACTTGATGGCGTTGGAGAGCAGGTTGCTCAGGACCTGGCCCAGGCGCAGGGCGTCGCCGGTCAGGGATGAGGGGACGCTCGGCTCCACCCGCAGGAACAGCTCCAGGCCCTTTTCGCCGGCCGTCTCGCCGAACAGGGTCGCCATCTGATCGGTGAGCTCGTGGAGGTCGAACGGGTGCGGGTCGAGGGTGAGCTTGTCCGCCTCGATCTTGGAGTAGTCGAGGATGTCGTTGATGATCTGCAGCAGCATCCGCGAGGCGTTGTGCATCTTCTCCGCATAGCTGCGCTGGGTGGGCGCGAGATCGGTGTCAAGCAGCAGCTGTCCCAGGCCGATGACGGCGTTCATCGGCGTGCGGATCTCGTGGCTCATGTTGGCCAGGAAGTCGCTCTTGGCCCGGTTCGCGCTCTCCGCCTGCTCTTTGGCCCGGCGCAGGGTCCGTTCCACCGCCTTGCGCTCGGAGATGTCCTGGATGACCGACCAGATCACCGTCCGCCCGGTCTGCGGGTCCGTCATGCGGAACCCGTTGAGCAAAACCGGGAAGCGATGCCCGTCGCGGTGGATGAGCTCCTTCTCGTACGGCCCATAGTAACCGGTGCGCTCCATAGCCCGGAGTTGCTCCAGCTCTTGCTCTTCGTACTCGCTCGGGGTCAGGTCCCAGTAAGTGAGCCCGGCGAAAGCCTCGCGGGTATAGCCCGCCGATTCAGGCAGCTTGGCGTTGAAGTCGACGAAGGCACCGGTCTCGAAGTCGTTCATCGCCAGCCCCACCGGCGCGAGTTCGAACAGGCCGCGGAAGCGGGCCTCCTGCGCCGCCAGGGCCTCACGGGCCTGGACCCGGTCGGTGATGTCCTCGTTGATCCCCACCACGCGCCGGATCCGGCCCTGTTCGTCGCGGACCGAATGGCCCACGGCGCGGATGTGCCGTACGGTCCCGTCGTCGGGGCGCTCAAAGCGGAATTCTGCCTCGCACGGCTCCTGGGTCCGCAGGGTGCGTTCGACCAGGTCCCGGGTGATCGCCTGACTCTCCGTCGGGAGCAGGGCGCGCCAGCCCGCCAGGCGGTGTTGGAAAACGGTGGGGTCGAAGCCGAAGATGCGGGTCGAGCCGGTATCCCACTCCAGCTGCTCGGTCTCCAGATCAAGTTCCCAAGCGCCGATCCGGGCCGCCGTGGTGGCCAGGCGCAGCCGCTCGTTGAGCCGCCGCTCGTTGCGTTGGGCCTGGCGCTCGGCGGTGATATCGCGCCCGGTGCCCCGGAAGCCGATCAGTGCCCCGTGGTCGTCGAAGATCGGCAGCCCGCTGACCCGCTGCCAGATCCGGGTGCCGTCCGGGTGCAGCGACTCATGTTCCAGGCCCTGCCAGGGGGCCCCGGTCTCGGCCCGCTCGGCGAGCATCGCCTGGATTCGCTGAGCCTCTTCGGCGGGCATGAAATCGACCGGGGAGCGACCGATGATCTCCGCCACCGGTCGGCCGAGAACCGGCTCGATCTGGGCGGTCACCATCTGGTAGACCCCGTTGCGGTCGATCTCCCAGATATACTCCCCGGCCGCGTTGACCACATCGAGAAAGCGCTGCTCGCTGGCCCGCAGGGCCCGGATGGTCTCCTTGCGCTCGGTGATGTCCCGGAAGACGGCGAGTAGCCGGGGGTGTCCGCCAAAATCGATCTGCGAGACCGTGATCTGGACATCGATCAGCGTTCCGTCGCGGCGGCGGTGCTGGCTCTCGAAGTCGTCGCGCCCGTGGCGCCGGATCCGTTCAACGTGCGCGGCGATCTCCTCCGGGGTTTCGACGGCCTCGAAATCGGGGATGGTCAGACCGCATAGCGCCTCCACCGGGTAGCCGAGGTGCTCGGCCGCGGCCGGGTTGCCCTCGAGCACGCGGCCGGTGCCCGGATCGATGAGCAGGGTGGCGTCGGGGAGGTGGGCGAACAGAGTCTGCCACTCGCCGCACCGGCCGGTTGTGCTACCGGGGTTTGCCTCAGCGCCTGTCATGCTGTCACCCCCGAAGCTGCGGTGCCGTGCGTCCCTCCGCCGTACCCTTGTCGGAAGAGGGGTTAAGGGCAGATTAACACAGCGTCCGACGCGGTGCGTCGCAGGGTGTGGGCGGGGCTGCGGCGCCTGCTCAGGGGGCCGGCGCCTGGTGGGTCCGGTTCCGGCCGGCCTGCTTGGCCGCGTAGAGCGCCCGGTCCGCGGCCTGCTGAAGCTGCTCGGCGCTGGCGGTCCCGTCGGCGGCGTTATGGGTGGCCACGCCCACGCTCAGGGTCACGATTCCGGTGGTGGTGTGGCCGTGGGTCAGCTGGAGTGCAGCCACCGCGGTGCGGAATCGTTCGGCCATCCGCCAGGCATCGGCTTTGTCGGTGTAGGGCAGCAGGGCGATGAACTCCTCGCCGCCGTAGCGGGCCACCAGATCGGTGGTTCGCCCCGGTACGCCGGCCAGGGCACGGGCGACGCGGCGCAAGCAGTCGTCACCGGCGCCGTGGCCGTAGTGGTCGTTGAACGGCTTGAAGTGGTCGATGTCCATCATGACCACTGACAGCGGCGTACCGCCGCGCTGGGAGCGCGTCCACTCCTCCCCGAGGCGCTGGTCCAGCACCCGGCGATTGGGCAGGTCGGTCAGCCCGTCGCGCTGCGAGAGCCGCTCCAGCGCGTCGGTCTTGCGCTTGAGCTCGACGTGGTTGCGCACGCGGGTGCGGGTGATCCGCGGGCTGAACGGCTTGATGATGTAGTCCACGGCGCCGAGTTCCAGCCCGCGCTCTTCATCCGCGGCGCTGTCCCGGCCGGTGACGAAGATCACCGGGATGCCCTGGGTGCGCGGGTCGGCCTTGAGTCTGCGGCAGACCTCGTAGCCGTCGGGCTCGGGCATGACCACGTCGAGCAGGATCAGATCCGGCTGCGGATCCGCGGCGGCGATCGCCAGCGCCTTCTCGCCGGCTGCCGTGACCCGGATGCGGTAGTCGTCCTTGAGCAGGTGGGCCAGCGCCTGGATGTTGGTCGGCTCGTCGTCGACGATGAGGATGGTCGGCGGCGTGCCGTCATGTTCGGGCGCCGTGGGGTGTTCTTCCTTCTCCATAGAACGGCATTATGCAGCCTAACGGTGACCCCGAAAAGGCACGGCGGAAGCGGCGCTTTTCGAGGATCTGCGCCGGGGCCGCCTGGGTGGGCGGGTCCGTCTTGAGCAGGAGCGGATCGCCTTCGGGTGGGTCCGGGGGCGGCTGCGCCAGCTGTGAGCACCGCCACGGGCCTCGCCGCGATGCGGTTGTGTTGGTAGGGTTGGGCGGTTCGAGGCGAGATCCCGCAGCCACGGAGCCGACCCGTCACCATGGAGCAGCAGCCGGCCGCCACGCCTGCCGAAGGCGCCCTGGACAAGGCCTACCGAACCCTGGTCAACGAGGAGGACGCCCGCGTCTGCCGCGATATCAGCGCGGACGCCTGCCGGGTCGTCCCGGGCAACTTCTTCCTGCAGATCGCCGCGCAGTTCTTCACCAAGCTCGGCGATGCCATCGCCAACCCCAAGACGGTCCTCGCCTGGGTGCTCAGCGCGCTGTCCGCGCCGGGGCTCTTCACGGCCTTCCTGGTGCCGGTGCGCGAGTCCGGCTCGCTGCTGCCGCAGCTGCTGATCGCCAGCTTCGTCCGGCGCCGGGCGGTGCGCAAGTGGACCTACGTGCTCGGCAACCTCCTGCAGGGCGGGGCGGTGCTGGCCATGGCCGGGGTTGCGCTGACCCTCGAGGGGGCGGCCGCTGGTGCCGGCATCATCGCCGCGCTGGTGCTCTTCAGCCTGGCCCGGGGCCTCTGTTCGGTGGCCTCCAAGGACGTCCTCGGCAAGACCGTGCCCAAGACCCGGCGCGGCCAGGTCAACGGCTGGTCCGCGGCCGCCGCCGGACTGGTGACCGTGGGCGTCGGCCTGGCCCTGTGGCTGGGCATGGGCGAGGCCGGGGGAGCCGGTTTTTACGCCCTGCTGCTCGCCGGCGCTGCGGCGCTGTGGGTACTCGGCGCCGGGTTCTACGCCGCCATCCGCGAGGAGCCCGGCGAGACCGCGGGCGGCGCCAACGCCATCCGCGAGGCGGTGGATCGGCTCAGTCTCCTCGCCGAGGATCCGCCGTTCCGGCGTTTCGTCCTGGCCCGCGCGCTGCTGCTCTGCTCGGCGCTGACCGCCCCGTTCATCGTCATGCTCGCCTACGAGCAGACCGGGGCGGCCGCCCTGGCGCTGGGGCTGTTCGTCATCGCCGACGGCCTGGCGGATCTGCTCTCCGCGCCGTTCTGGGGGCGCTTTGCGGATGCCTCCAGCCGCCGGGTGATGATCCGCGCCGGGCTGGCCGCCGCGCTGGTGGGCATCGCGCTGGTGGCGCTTGTCCATCTGTTGCCGGGGGTCGCCGGCCACGCTGCCGTCTACCCCGTCTTCTTCTTCCTCCTCGCCGTGGCCCACGCCGGGGTGCGCATGGGCCGCAAGACCTACGTGGTCGATCTGGCCGGCGGCAACAAGCGCACCGACTACGTCGCCGTCAGCAACACCGTCATCGGCGTGGTCCTGCTGCTCACCGGTCTGATCGGGGCCCTGACCGCGGTCATGCCGATCACCGGCGTGATCCTCATCCTCTCGGCCATGGGCCTGGCCGGCGCCTGGCTTTCCGCCCGGCTGCCGGAGGTCACCGAGGAGGCAGCAACCGGATAGGCCGGGGCGCCGGGATTGCCACCGGACCGCGCAGCGGAGAGCATCCATGCTGATCAAGTCGCTCAAGATCCTCCATACCCTCGGGGCCATCGGCTTCACCGGGGCCGTGGCCGTGCACCTGATCCTGCTCGGCCTGGCCCCGGAGCCGACGGCCATCGAGGAGTACGCCGTCATCCGCGGCAGCATCGCCGCCATCGGCAATTGGCTGCTGCTGCCCTCGCTGGCGCTGGTCTTCCTCTCCGGGCTGATGAGCATGGCCCTCTACACTGGCTTCCGGCAGGCCGGCTGGGTGTGGATCAAGGGTATCCTCAGCTTCAGCATCTTCTCGGCTACCCTGGCCTTCATCCACGGCAATGCGGTGCAGGTCGCCGCGGCGGCCGATGCGGCCGCCGCTGGTCGCATCGGCGTCGACGAGATCCCGCGCAACGTCCACAACGAGCCGCTGGTGCTCTGGGTGGTGCTGATCATCTGCATCGCCAATGTCGTTCTCGGCGTGTGGCGACCGCGCCGGCTGCCGGGCGTGATGGAGCTGGGGAATCGTTAGGGCTGTCGGCGTGATGCTCGCATCGCCGGGGCGTGCAGTGACGACGAGGTGAGCCATGTATTCCGATTGGCGGCCGGAAAGGAGTGTCTCGTGCCCCTACTGCGGTGAGCCATTCCAGCTGCTCCTCGACACCGATGGAGAGGACACGGATTACGTGGAGGACTGTCCGGTCTGCTGCGCACCGATCCAGGTGGCGGTGCGCTGGTCGATAGGGGGCGACGAGCCGGAGGTGGTCCTGCGTCGGGATGACGACTAAGCGCTGGTGCTAGCGGACCCGTTTATTGCGCGATGCGCTCAACCTGCTCCATCAACTCGGTCAGATCACTGAGGAAGGTGCGCTGCATGTGGCGCGGGCCGATACCCGGTGGTACCCAGAAGTCGGGCCGGATGTGGCTGTCGACGGTGATGCGGGTCGCCTCGCCGTCGGCCTCGAGCAGCCACTCGGTCACGCCGCGGCGCAGATCGCTGTGTTCCGGCAGGATGCGCGCCCGGATGCGTTCCGGTGGTTCCTCCTCCATGGCCTCGACGCGGCGCACCCGGCGGCAGATCAGCACCAGACACCCCTCGGTGACGGTGGCCACCAGGACGGCCTCGCCGGCGCCGTCCGGTACGATCCGGCTCTCCAGCAGGCCGGGAGAGAGTTCGGAGAGTCGCTCGTAGTCGGTGAGCACCGCCCAGACCGCCTCGCGCGGCGCCTCGATCCGGGCGACGACGCGCAGCTGGTAGTCGGGACGCGCGACCTGGAAATCCCGCTCAAGGATCTCCACGGCGCCGGCCGGGGGGTGGACGGCGCCGATCAGGACCACCAGGGCGATGGCGAATAGTCCACGGCGCATACCGTCACTCTAGTCGCGCGGCGCCGCCCTGGCGAGCGCCGCCCGCGGCACACGGGCTCCCCCTTGTGCCGGTCGGGCAGGCAGGCTGCCCGGAAACTGGTACCGTGGCGCGCCAAAAGGGGAGAGAGCATGGACTGGAGCGGCGGTTACGTCTCGGATATCAACTACATCAGCGGCTTCTACCGCGAACTCGCCCCGGGCTATCTGAGCTTCGTGGCCCGTCTCCAGGGCGAGCCAGCGCCCGATCCGGCCCGGCCGTTTCGCTACGCCGAGCTCGGCTGCGGCCAGGGGCTGGGCACCAACCTGCTCGCCGCCGCCAATCCCCACGCCGAATTCGTCGGCATCGACTTCCTGCCCGGGCAGATCGCCAACGCCCGGGATCAGGCCGCGGCGGCCGGGCTGGAGAACGTCACCTTCCACGAGGCGAGCTTCGCCGAGGCGGCGCAGTGGCCCGACACCGCGCTGGCCCCCTTCGACTACGTCACTCTGCACGGGATCTACGCCTGGGTCAGCCCAGCCAACCGGGAGGCCATCGTGCGTTTTCTCGAGCGCTGGCTGAAACCCGGCGGCCTGGTCTACGTCAGCTACAACGCCATGCCCGGCTGGGCCGGGTTGCTGCCTTTCCAGCGACTGCTGCGTGAGCACGCCGCCCGCCATCCCGGGCGCAGCGACCGGCAGGTCGAGTCCGGCCTGGCCTTCATGCAGGAGCTGCGCGATGCCGGGCTCGCCTACTTCGATCGCCATCCGGCGGCGCCGGCCAAGCTCGACGGGGTGGGCGACACCGCCCGGGAGGCCACCTACCTCGCCCACGAGTATCTGAACACCGCCGCTCAGCCGCTCTATTTCACCGACCTGGTCGCCGATCTGGCGCCGGCCCGCCTGGATTACGTCGGCTCCGCCGATCTGGTGGAGAACTACGACGCCCTGAGCATCCCCGAGGCGGTGCGTCCGATCCTCGACGGGGTGGCCGATCCCCACTACCGCGAGCTGCTGCGCGACTACGCGGTGAACCGGGTGTTTCGCCGGGACGTCTTCATCAAGGGCAGCCGCCGTGGCACGCCGGCGCAGCAGGACGCCGCCGTGCTCCAGACCGCGGTGGCGCCGCTGCTCACCCGCGCCGAGATGACCCCGGTCTTCCACACCCACCTCGGCGAGCTGACCGGGCAGGCGCGGATCTACCAGCCGCTGATGGATCGCATCGCCCGCGGTCCGACCACCCTCGGCGACCTGCGACAGGCCACCGGGGTCGAGCTGCCGGCGCTGATCCAGGCGTGCGCCGTGCTGGTCGCCACCGGACAGGCTCACCCGGCGCAGCCACCGGCTGATCCCGGGCCCGCGGGGCGGTTGGCCGAGCTGCTCGCCGAGCGCATCCTCGAGGATGAAGCCCACGGCCATCTGCCCGCGCCGGCCATCGGCAGCGCCGTGGCCGCCTCGGACACCGAGATCGTCGCCCTGGCGGCGCTGCGCCAGGGGGCCCCGCAGCGTGCGGAGCGGCTGGCCGAGGCCGTCTGGTCGCGTTTTCGTCCAGTGGGTCGGCGGATGGTGCGCGATGGCCAGGTGTTGGAAGGCGAGCGGGCCAACCTGCGCGAGCTCCAGGAGCGCGCCCGGGGGATCCTCCGCGAGCGCCTGCCGGTCTGGCAGGGCCTGGGGCTGATCGACGCCGGAAGCGACCGGCGCGGCGGTTGAGGCGGCCGCGACACGGTGTCGCGCAGCCCCACGAAACGCAAGGCAATGGTATGGTGCTGCAAGGTTGAGACAGGTCGGCATCGGCGCCGGCGGCCGAGGGCGTCATGAATCGATCCGAGCAGACCGAGGCGCAGCGGCTCTACCAGCGCATGTTCACCGACAATGCCGCGGTGAAGCTGCTCATCGATCCGGATTCCGGGGCCATCCTCGACGCCAACCCGAGTGCGGTGCGTTTCTACGGCCATCCCTGGGCGGAGCTCTGTCGGCTGCGCATCCAGGACATCAACACCCTCGATGATGAGCAGATCCGTGCCGAGATGGCCCGCGCCCGGGACGAGGAGCGGCGCTACTTCCGCTTCCGGCACCGGGTCCGGGGCGGTGAGGTGCGCGATGTCGAGGTCTACAGCGGACCGCTGGAACTCGATGGTCAGCAGTACCTCTACTCCATCGTCCACGACATCACCGAGCATGTCCGCCTGCAGGGCGAGCGCGACCGACTGCTCGAGGCCATCAACGAGGGCGTCTGCGGGCTCGACTACGCCGGACGCTTCACCTTCCTCAATCCCGCTGCCCGGCGGCTGCTCGGCTTCTCGTCCGAGGAGGAGGCCCTCGGCCGGTACGCCCATGCGCTGACCCACCACAGCCATCCCGACGGCAGCCCGTACCCCGTGCAGGCCTGTCCCATTTACCGAGTGATGCACACCGGCGAGCCGCTGGAGGCCTGGCAGGATCACTTCTGGCGTGCCGATGGCCGTGGCTTCGATGTGCTGGTCTACGCCGCGCCGCTGCGCGACGAGGATGACCGGATCACCGGGGTGGTACTCTCCTTCCAGGACATCACCCGGCGCAAGCGTCTGGAGCGTGAGCGCGATCAGATGCTGGAGATCCTCGACTACCACCCGCACCTGATCCAGCGCTTTTTGCCGGATACCACGCTGCTCTACGCCAACCGCGTGGTGGCGGAGACCTTCGGCGTCCCGCCGCCGGAGATGGACGGCCAGCGCTGGATGGAATGGCTGGCGCCGGAGCAGCGCGAGCAGCTCGAGGTGTTCCTGCGGCGTTTCAACCGCTCCGAGCCGGTTCGCACCGTGGAGCTGCCGGTCACGGCCGCCACCGGCGAGCAGCGCTGGGTGCAATGGACCTGTCAGGCCTTTTTCGCCTGGGACGGTCAGATCAGCCATTTTCAGGCGGTGGGCATCGACAACACCGAGCGGGTGGCGGCCGAGCGGGCCCGAGCCCAAGCCGACCGCGACCGCCAGACCTTCCTCGCCGCGGTCAGCCACGATCTGCGTACGCCGCTCAACGCCATCTACGGCTTCACCGATCTGCTGCAGGCCACCGAGCTGACCGGCCAGCAGCGCGAATACCTCGATCTTTGCCGCAGCGCCAGCGAGAAGCTGCTCGCGCTGATCGACACCCTCATGGACCTCTCGCGCATGGAGTCGGGGCGGCTTGCGCTTCATGACGAGCCGTTCGAGCTTGCAGAGCTCATCGAGCGGCAGCTGGGCGTCCTGCGCGCCGTCGCCGAGGAGGCCGGGCTGGCGCTTCGCGTCCGCGAGGCGCCGGGTACCCCGCAGTGGGTGCGCGGCGACGCCACCCGCTTCGGGCAGGTCGTGCACAACCTGGTCAGCAACGCCATCCAGTTCACCGAGCGCGGCGAGGTAGTGCTGGAGGTTGCGCCGGAGGGGACCGGACGGCTCTACGTCGCCGTCCACGATACCGGCGTGGGCATCGCCCCCGAGGATCGCGAGCACATCTTCAAGGCGTTCGCCCAGGGCAACCCGTCCTTCCGACGCCAGCCCGGCAACGGCCTGGGCCTGCGCATCTGCCACGAGCTGGTGCGACTGATGGACGGGCGCCTGACGGTGGCCAGCGAGCCGGGGCAGGGGTCCACGTTCTCCTTCACGGCGCGGCTACCCCGCGCGGAGCCACCCCGCGCCGAAGGCCCCGGCGCAGCGGTCTCCGGGCAGGCCGCCGGCCTGCGCGTGCTGGTCGCCGAGGACGACGCCACCAACGCCCTGCTCATCCAGGCGCAGCTGGAGCTGGCCGGCGTCCATCCGACGCTGGTGAAGGACGGCCGCCAGGCGGTGGCCGCCTGGCGGGAGCAGGACTGGGACCTGGTGCTCATGGACGTGCAGATGCCCGGGCTCAACGGACCCGATGCGGTGCGGGCCATCCGCGCCCAGGAGGCCGAGCAAGCGTGTGCGCGCACCCCCGTCGTCGCCCTGAGCGCCCACGCCGTGGACCAGGTCCGCGAGGAGTGCCTGAACGCCGGCTGCGACGACTACCTGACCAAGCCGGTGGACCGGCAACGGCTGGCGGCCCTGCTGGCGGGGATTGCCGGCGACGGCTGACCCCGGCGCCGCGCGTTATCCTTGGCGGCAGGGGAGATGACGGCGGGAGGCCGCCATGTACTACGAGACCTACCGCGAGCCCAACGGTCGCTGGGCCTTCGAGCTCTTCCACCAGGATGGCACCCGGATCGCCCACGGCAGCGGCTACGAGCAGCAGCGCCAGGCCGAGGCCCACGCCGAGGAGCTGATGCGCCGGACCTACGAGCAGCAGTCCATGGGATTGCCGTGGTAAGGCCGTTGCGGCCTCCTGCGTGCCCGCCGGCGGCCGCCGGTTCCCTGCTCTGAAAACCGCCGAGCACCCGCCGGAAAATGCCTGCGCCCCTGCGCCATTTTGCAGCGCAGCATGCCGATGGAGCACCCGCCCAAGCGTGGACAATACCGGTCCATTGGAACGGTTGTGTCGGGTCCGAAGCAGGGGGGGGCGGGGCCTGATTACCAGGTGGTGATCGCCGGTCGGTCGGATCCGCATTGTCCTCTGATTCCCCCCGTTTGATCGGGGGTGTTGCCGTCGGCGCCGGGAGCGGCGCCCATCGGTGCGACCCCCCATGGGCGGCGCCCCTATGGAGTCGTTCTAAAAACAGCATCTTGGGCCGATCCGCGGGAGGGGGATGGGGTGGTTCCTGCGCAGTCTCGATGCTCGCGTTTGGAGCGGGACCCGAATGCCCGGGAGGAAATGGAATCCGGGGGGAGATAATTTTTTTCGGGGCCGCTCCATGGTTCGGGGGTTTGGTTCGGTTTTGGTTGGTTTTGACGAAGGGGGTTCGATTTTTTTCTTTTGTTTGGACCGGTTTTGATACACGTGATAGCGCTTATTCTGGAGCCTTAGGGAACGGTCCACCGATTCGATAGAAAATATCCTCAATAGCAGGGGCGGGAGTGTTTCCGTCTTGAAAAGGTTCGGCGATGTGTCCGTCGTTCCCTCATCAGATCAGCAGGTTGCGGTGTCGCTTCGATGCACTGGCAAGTTCATGGACCTCTGCTAGACTCCGGCGGTTTTGATCCGCGGCCCGTGCCGGGCCCGGTCCCGCCTGCTCCGCGACCCTGCTCGAGTGTCGCAAATCTTTACAGCCCGAGCGCTTGCAGAACCTCCGGGCCGGTCTAATCTCGAATTAACCGCTGGGCAGCCTGGCGGCGGCCGCCGAAAAGAACGCGTCGGCTCGCGCCGGGATCCTGTGGTGTCGTCAGGGTGGATGACATCCCCCAAAAATGCTTATCCGCAAATGGAGTCGGAACCATGAAAGAAACCATCGAGCAGGTCACCGAGCAGGCCCACGACGCGGCCATCGCCACCCGCGTCCAGGTCGACGAGGCCCGCGAGGCCCTCAAGCGCCGCATGCGCCGCGGTGTGGGGCGCCGGCAGGGCGGGGCGACCATCGTGGAGTATGCGTTGCTAGTGGGGCTTCTCAGTGTGGCGGCGATTACTGTCATCGTAGCGGTTGGTAACCAAGTCGACGGCCTTTTTCAAGAAGTTCAAGAAGCAATCAATACAAACACAGAGGTGGGTGACGGTAGCGGTTAATCATAAAAGGTGATTGTCCGATTGACCCCGGGCCAGGGACGGCCCAAGGAGACCCGCCATGCAAGCCCGAGCCCTCTTCATCCTCTTCATCGCCGTGCTCCTCGGCGGCGTGGCGGTCTATCTGGTCCAGACCGCGCTGGTTCCCGAGGAGATCCCGCGGGAGACCGCCGCCGACGAGCCCGCCATCCCCATGGTGGACGTGGTCGTGGCGGCCGAGGACGTCACCGTGGGCAGCCGGCTCGAGCCGGCCTACCTGACCACGGCCCCGTTCCCCACCCACGCCGTGCCCAGCGGCACCTACCGCAGTGTCGCCGACGTCATCGGACTCGGCCCGGAGGCGGACCGCGGTCCGGTGGTCATCCGCGAGATGCGCCAGGGCGAGGTGGTCCTGCCGCACCGCATCTCCCCGCCCGGCGCCCGTGCCGGGCTGACCGTGCGCATCCCCGAGGACAAGCGCGCGGTCACCATCTCCACCGACGAGATCCAGGGCGTGGCCGGCTTCGTCCTCCCCGGTGACCGGGTGGACATCCTCCACACCACCACCGCCGGCCGCCTGAACGACGACCTGGTCACCCGCAAGCTCATGCAGGACATGCAGGTGCTGGCCATCGACCAGATCAGCGACGAGAACGGCGACGACCCGCGCATCGCCCGGGCGGTGACGCTGCTCGCCACCCCCGAGCAGGCGCAGAAGATCACCCTCGCCCAGCGTGTCGGCCAGGTGAAGCTGGCCCTGCGCAGCGAGTTCGACCACGACAAGGAGATCCCGGCGCGGGTGATCCGCACCGTCGATCTCATCAACCGGGATACGCCGCCGGTGACCCCCGCGGTCCGCAATGCCACCCCAAACCGCCACCGGGTCGAGGTGATCCGAGGCCTGGAGGTGGAGAACGAGCAGGTCGAGCGCGGTAACGAGCCCGCATCCGCGGACGCAGCCGGCTGAGCCGGCGCCCACGGACAGGGACAGGAAGATGGCTTACCACCAAAGGAGTGCCCGGGCGATGGCCACGGCGATGCGAACAAGAGCGGTCCTGAGCGTGCTGATCGGCTGCCTGCTGGCCGCCGTGGCCGCCCAGGCCCCCGCCAATACCCTGGAGTTCGGCGACGATCTCGACGTCGGCGAGATGACCCTGGCCCTGGGCAAGTCCCAGGTGGTCACGGCGCCGACGGACCTCAGTCAGGTGGTGGTGGGCAACCCCAACATCGCCGATGTCCGTCTGCTCTCGTCCCGGCGCGTCCTGCTGCTGGGCAGGGGCGCGGGGCGCACCAACCTCGCCCTGCGCGATGAGGATGACCAGGTCGTGGCCCTGCTCGATCTGGTGGTCACCCACGACACCCAGGGGCTCAAGCGCAAGCTCCACGAACTCCTGCCCGAAGAGACCGGGATCGAGGTGCGCAGCTCCAACGCCGCCGTGATCCTCTCCGGCGAAGTCTCCGACGCGCGGGCCCTGGAGACGGCGCTGACCGCCGCGCGCAGCTTCGCCGGCGACGACGTGCGCAACATGCTCCGCGTCGGCGGCGGGCAGCAGGTCATGCTCGAGGTGCGCATCGCCGAGGTCCGCCGCAACTCCCTGCGCGAGCTGGGGGTGCAGGGCCAGATCAGTGGTTCCTCCGACAGCTTCGCTTACGACCTCATCACGGGTGGATCCGCCGCCACGGTGCCGGGTGCCTTCGTCGACGGCCTGTTCGAGTGGACCGACGTGATGCTGCGCCTGCAGGCGCTGGAGACCCGGGGCGCGGCCAAGACCCTGGCCGAACCCAACATCGTCGCCATGTCCGGGCAGCAGGCGAGCTTCCTGGTCGGTGGCGAGTTCCCGGTGCCGGTGGTGCAGTCCGGCGGATCAGACGCCGTCACCATCCAGTTCAAGGAATTCGGCGTGGGCCTCGAGTTCACCCCCACGGTGCTCTCCAGCGAGACCATCAACCTCAAGCTGCAGACCGAGGTCTCCACCCTCGACCGCGACCGCGGCACCCAGGTGCTGGGCACCGCCGTGCCGGGGCTCTCCACCCGCCGCGCCGGCACCTCGATCGAACTGGGCGACGGCCAGAGCTTCGCCATCGCCGGGTTGCTGCAGAACGACATGGACAGCGTCATCCGCGAGTTCCCCGGGCTGGGGCGCATCCCGATCCTCGGCGCCCTGTTCCGCAGCAGCGCCTACCAGCGCGAGGAGACCGAGCTGGCCATCGTGGTCCGCCCGCGCCTGGTCCAGCCCGGACCGGCGGGCACCGTGCGCCTGCCCACGGACACCTTCATCCCGCCCTCGGCCGTCGATCAGTACCTGATGGGCCGCCTGGAGGGGGTGCCGCCGCGGGCCGTGCGTCGGGAAGAAGACCGGCAGCGCGAAGAGCAGTCCCGCGAGGGCGGCCTGGAAGGCGCCTACGGCCACGAGTTCTAGGAGGACAGCAGTCATGACACGGAACGGTTCACTGATGATGGCGGGGGCGGTCGCGGCACTGCTGATCGGCAGCGGGTGCGCCGGCACCGGCCAGGAGGGGCTGCGCGACGGCTTCGGCGATGCCGTCCGCCACAACATCGCGCAGCAGACCATTCACCCGGAGGCCGGCGAGCAGGCGACCGAGGCCGCCGGGCTGGACGGCCGCCAGGCCGAGTCGGCGGTACAGCGCTACCGCACCGCCCGGCCCGAGGCGGCCAGCGGGCAACTGATCAATCCGTGACACGGCATACCGACGGCAGGGGCCGTCCGAGGGAAGCAGAATGAAGATCCGGCACCCGCACAAGCAGAACGGGGCCTTCCTGGTGATCAGCGCGGTGGTGTTCATCGTCCTGCTCGGCTTCGCCGCGCTGGCCCTGGATCTGGGACGGATCTTCGTCCAGCAGAGCGAGATGCAGAACGCCGCCGATGCCGCGGCGCGGTCGGGGGCCATGGAGCTTGATGCCAACGAGGACGCCCGGTCGCGTGCGGTGACGGCGGCACGGGATCTGCTCCGCCATCGCGGCCACTTCTCGCGCAACCCGGAGCTGCTCGAGCAGCTGGTCTACAACCCGGATGATCCCACCACTAGTCCCATCGTCTTCTACAGCTGGATCGGCAGCGCCGACGACCCGCCGGTCCACAACCCGGCGACCTACTGCGCTCAGGAACTGGGCGGCCAGTGGCTGGCCGATCGCGCTCGCTGCCTGAGCACCGAGGATGCCACGGCCCGCTACATGGAGATCTGGCTCGACCCGGCACGCGCCGGCAACGCCGACGCCTACACCGTGGATCTGCTCTTCCTGCCGGTCCTTGAGATCCTCGGCGACGAGGTCGCGCGCTTCGCGACGGTCGGCGCCCGGGCCGTGGCCGGTCGCCACTTCTTCGTCTGCGATTACCCGCCGGTGATGTTCTGCAATCCGTTTGAGCAGGTGAGTAAGAGCTTTGCCCGAGCTGTGGCCGACGGGGATTTTCAGGTAGGCCAGACGGTGGTCGTGCGCTCTCAGCGAGATCAGTGGGCCCCCGGCAACTTCGGTTTCCTCCGGCCCCGGACCAATGGCGGTACGGAGTCGGGCGCTTCCGCGTTGGGCAGGTATATGGCCGATCCCACCCTTCAAGGGTGTACGACACCGTGGGTCCATACCCAGACGGGCAACATCGAGAGCCATCCGGTCTGGGGGTGGAACACGCGGTTTGGAGACTACCGCAACAGCTATTCAGCGGATGATTATCCGCCGGCCCCCGTCACCCTCGAGTACCCCCGCGATGAGCAATACGACGAGCAGGGCCGTTTCGGGAATGGCACATGGAATCGGGACGAGTACTGGTCGACCTATCACAGCTACTACCGGGAAGGGAACCAGGACGCCCGCCCCAAGCCCGACAACTGGTCGGAGATGACCCGCTGGGAGGTCTACAACTGGGAGATCGGCGAGACAGGGACCGACGGCCTGCCCCCCTGCGCGCCGGATGATGCACATGGCGTCCCGAACTGGGATTCATCGGACTGCCCCGAGTGGGGCGTGGAGGAAGACAAACTCCCCATGGACCTTCGCGCGCGCGCCGGATCCGGCCCTGAGCGCCGTGTGCTCTTCACCGCGATAGTTGACTGCCAGGCCCAGGATATTCGTGGTTCAGACGAAGGGCTGGCGAATACCTTTGCCAAGTTTTTCATCCTGGACCGGGGTGTTCAGGGCGCGGGCAACTCCGATGCCGAGTTCACCCTTGAGTTCATGGGCCTCGCCGACGAGGACGATGCCGAATTCCGGGTGGAGGTCCAGCTCTATGAATAGCCCCCGGCGGTGGCGTGGTGCGGCCCTGGTGGAGCTGGCCCTGGTGCTGATCCCGCTGATGATCATCGTCTTCGGGATCACGGAGTTCGGGCGTGTGCTCTACCAGGAGAACACGTTGACCAAGTCGGTCACGGTGGGGGCCCGCCATATCGCCCGGACCGAGGGGCTGCTCGATCGCAGCGACTGCTCAATCCTCGACGCCACACGCTGGGCGGCCGTCCAGGAGGCCGCGGCCAACCTGGTTGTCTGCGGGGAGGCGGCCGGTTGCGGCGACCGCCGGGCGGTGGTGCCGGGGCTGCACCCGGGCCGGATCACGATACCGGCGCCTGAACTTATCGACGCCGCGCCGGGGCGGGCGGCCTGTCGGGTGGTGGTGGCGGCCGAGGTGGAGTTCGACGCCCTCTTCGGGCAGGGGGTGGTGCCCTTTACCGGCATCGGGCGCGTGATGCTCAACGCCCGCACCGAGGAGCGCTGGATCGGTGGCTAGGCACGCGCATACGCAGGCAGTCGCGGGGCGCCCGAGACGGCAGCGGGGGGCGGCGATGGTGGAGTTCGCCCTCGGGGTAACCCTCTTCCTGTTGCTGGTCTTCGGCGGTTTCGAGTTCAGCCGGATGCTCCTGGAGTGGGGGCGGACGGTGGAGGCCACCCGGGCCGGCGTGCGCCTGGCGGTGGTGACGACCCCGCCCAGCGGTTGTGACCTCGGCAGCCTCGAGTGCCCCGGCGGTTCGGTGGTCTGCAGCCCCGACGCCGATTCGCCGCTGCTGGCGGCCATGCAGCGCCGTCAGCCGCTGATTGTCGGTGCTGAGAACGTGCGGCTCACCTACGCCTGCTCCACCACGGGGGCGGCGGAGCGGCCCACACCAGTGCGACTGGTGCGCGTCGAAGTGGAGGGGTTGGAGTTCGAGCCGGTGGTGCCCGGGCTTCTGGGGATCCCGGCGGCGATCGCGATCCCGGCCTTCCCGAGCACACAGATCGGGGAGTCCCTGCGGGATCTTGAGGTTTCGGCGCCTTAGGGCCGGGGCCATGGCAACGACGGACAGGTGGACAGAACCATGCTCGTAACACTCAATGTGGTAGCGCTCGTCCAGGAGGACGCCACCGCCGATCAGCTCACCGAGGCGCTGGCCCGGGTTCAGGGGATCCATCTTGCCATCCGGCATGTGGCGACCGGGGAGCGTCCCCGCAACCAGCTGGCCAGCGACGAGCAGCCGGATATCATCCTGCTCGAGCTCGGCGGCAACGAGGCCGAGGACCTCCACGAGGTGGAGCAGATCCTCCACCAGACCGGCGGTCGGGTAGCCGTCTTCGTCGTCTGCGGCCAGAGCGACAGCTTCACCGCGCGGCGGATGCTCGGCCTTGGGGTCCGGCGCGTCTACGCCCGGCCGCTGGAGGTCCAGGGCCTGGTTCTCGATGTCATCGAGTGCATGTCGGAGAAGCGCTCGCGGGTCCAGCGGGCCCGATCCCACAAGGGGGCGCTGACCGCCTTCGTCAACGCCAAGGGCGGCGGTGGGGCCACCACCCTGGCCACCAACGTCGCCTGCACCCTGGCCGCTCGCCACAAACAAAAGGTGGCGCTGATCGATCTGGACGTGCAGTTCGGGGCGGCGGCACTCGGCCTCGACCTGCGGGTCGGCTCGGACATCACCAACGCGCTCTTCCAGCCCGAGCGCATCGACCCGCTCTTCCTCCAGGCGCTGATGATTGAGCACGCCAGCGGGCTGCACGTGCTGCCGGCCCCCGGCGATCTCACCGAGGTGGACACCATCCGCCCCGGGGCCACCAGTGCGCTGCTCCAGGCCGCCCTGGATCTTTACGACATGGTGATCGTCGATGTGCCGCGGCTCTTCGTGCCGTGGACCCTCGAGGCGCTGCGCATGGCCCACCCGGTGCTGCTGGTCTCGCAAAAGAGCCTGGTGACCATTCGCGACACCAAGCTCCTGCTCGAGCGGTTGCCCCTCAACGGCGTCCCGCGCGAGCAGATCGAAGTGGTCAACAACCGCGCCCAGAGCCGCATCGCCAGCCTGGATATCCAGGCGATGAAGCGCACGCTCAAGCTCGAGTGCATCCACCGCGTCACCAACGACTACGCCACCGCCGTGGCTGCCCAGGACCGGGGTGTACCGGTCGACCAGGTCAACCGCCGCTCGGCGATGACCCAGGACATCGAGCGTCTGGCCGCCTACCTGCACAGCAGCCTCAGTGGCGAGCAGGTGCGCAGCCCGGGGCTCTGGGATCGACTCTTCCGCCGTCGCGCCTGAGCGGACCGCGGGATCTGAACGAGGGAAAGGGACATGGCAGAGCTTGCCCGCAACTGGGCCGAGGATCACGCCAGTGCGGTGCGCGCCCTCAAGGGCCGCATCCACAACCACCTGCTGGAACAGCTGAACCTGGAGGTCATCGACCGACTCGAGCCCGAAGTCGTGCGCCAGCAGATCGCCGCCCTGGTCGCCGAGCGACTGCGCGAGGAGCGTGTGCCGCTCAACGCCGCCGAGCGCGACCGCCTGATCGAGGAGATGCAGTACGAGATGCTCGGCCTCGGCCCGCTGGAGCCGCTGCTGGCTGATACCTCCATCTCCGAGATCCTGGTCAACACCTGTCGGCAGACCTACGTCGAGCGTCGTGGCGTGCTCGAGCGCAGCCCGGTGAGCTTCGGAAGCGACGCCCACCTGATGCGCATCATCGACAAGATCGCCAGCGCCGTCGGCCGCCGCATCGACGAGTCCTCGCCCATGGTCGACGCGCGCCTGGCCGACGGCTCCCGGGTCAACGCCATCATCCCGCCGCTGGCGGTGGACGGCCCGATCCTCTCCATCCGCAAGTTCAGCGCCGATCCCTACTCCATGCAGGATCTCACCGCATTCCGCTCGCTGACCCCCGGCATGGCGTCGTTCCTCGAGGGCGCCATCCGGGCCCGGGTCAACCTGCTGGTCTCCGGTGGCACGGGCAGCGGCAAGACCACGCTGCTCAACGCCCTGTCCGGTTACATCCCGGCCAGCGAGCGGATCATCAGCATCGAGGACTCCGCCGAGCTGCAGCTCCAGCAGCCCCACGTGGTGCGCCTGGAAACCCGCCCGCCGAACATCGAGGGCCGGGGCGAGATCACCCAGCGTGATCTGGTGCGCAACGCCCTGCGCATGCGCCCGGACCGGATCATCGTCGGCGAGGTCCGCGGTGGCGAGGCCATGGATATGCTCCAGGCCATGAACACCGGCCACGACGGCTCGCTGAGCACCATCCACGCCAACTCCGCCCGGGATGCGCTGACCCGCCTCGAGCACATGGTCGGCATGAGCGGCGTGTCCATCCCGCAGCCGGTGGCTCGCCACCAGATCGCCTCGGCGCTGCAGCTGCTGGTCAACATCGAGCGGCTCATCGACGGCCGCCGTGTGGTGACCAGCATCCAGGAGATCACCGGCATGGAGGAGCATGTGGTCACGACCCAGGAGCTGTTCACCTTCACCCGCCAGGGCCTCGACGGCCACGGCGGGGTGACGGGTCACTTCCGGGCGACCGGGATCCGGCCGTGGCTGCTCCAGCGCTTCCGTGAGCGCGGCGTCGCCATCGATGAGTCGATCTTCGACCCGGAGCGGGTCTATGCCTGACGCCACCGGCACCCGGTCCACCCATCCCGCGGGCAGGGTCCCGCCGAGGAGCGAGCCGTGAACACCACCGTTATCCTGATCTCCGTGCTGGCCTTCCTGGCCGTCGTCGCGCTGGTCGAGGGGATCTACCTTATCTGGCAGACCTCCTGGGTGGAGGGGCGCAGCAAGATCCGCCGGCGCCTGCGCAGTCTGGCGGCCGCCGGCGAGTCCGATCGCGCGCAGCTGGAGATCCTCCGCGAGCACCCGTACAGCGCCGATCCGGTGCTCAACCGGATCCTGGTGCGCACGCCCGGGGTCAAGGCCGCGGACCGGCTGCTGCAGCAGGCCGGCTCCGACGCTACGGTGGTGCAGCTCTTTGCCCTGCAGGTGTTGGGGACGTTGCTGGTGGCGCTGGTGCTCGTTCTCGGGGCCGGGACCGTGGGGCCACTGGCCGTGCTCGCCGGCGCGCTGCTGGGCGTGGGTGGGCCGGTGCTTTACCTGCGCCAGCGCCGTCAGCGTCGGCAGCGGCGCTTCGTCGAGCTGCTGCCGGACACCATGGACTTCCTCGCCCGCGGCCTGCGTTCGGGCAGCCCGTTCACCGCGTCGCTGCAGTACGCCGCCCGCGAGATGCCGTCGCCGGTCAGTGACGAGCTCGGCATCGCCTTCGACGAGATCAACTACGGCCTGGAGGTCGAACAGGCCCTGCGCAACCTCCAAGAGCGGGTGGCCAGCAAGGACGTGGCCTACTTCGTCACCGCGGTGCTCATCCAGCGGCGGACCGGCGGCAACCTCGCCGAGGTGCTGGTGCGCATCGCGGCGATGCTCCGCGAGCGCCAGCGCACCCTCAAGGAGGTCCAGGTGCAGGCCGCGGAGATGAAGCTCTCCGCCCACGTGCTGATCGCGCTGCCGATCTTTGTCGCCGGCTTCCTCTCCCTGTTCCGCTGGGAGTATATGGCCGTGCTGTTTGAACACCCCGCAGGGCTGACCATCGTCGGCGCGCAGCTGATGATGATGGGCGTGGGGTACCTGGTGATGCGCCGGATGGTCAACTTCCGGATCTAGAGGAGGGTGGGGGGATGGGGGAGATGATGGTGATGCCCGGCACCCAAGTGCTGGCCCTGGTGGCGGTCTTCCTCACCGTGGTCCTGATGGCGTTCGCCCTGTTGTCCTGGGCGCTGTCCGGGCCGGATCCGGTGCAGCGACGGCTGCGGGAGATCGAGACCGCCTCCGGCGGCGGCAGCACGCAGTCCCGGGAGCCGCACTGGTCGGGCACTTTCCTGGTGCGCTGGGTGGAGCCGGCGGGCCGGCTGCTGCTGCCGCGCGAGGACCTGGCCCGTTCGCGTCTCTACCGGCGCCTGGTCCAGGCCGGTTACCGCGGCCCCCGCGCGCTGCCCATTTACCTCGGCGCCAAGGTGCTGCTGGCCGCCGGCCTGCCGGTGGCCGGGGCGCTGGCCGTGGCGGCCTGGGCCTCCTGGGGCGCGCTGTTCCAGCCGCTGTCAGCACTCGGCCTGGTCGGGGTGGCGGCCGCCGGCTTCTACCTGCCGGCGTTCTTCCTGCAGCGGCGCATCGAGCAGCGGCGCAGCGCCTTCGAGGAAGGGTTCCCCGACGCCATGGACATGCTGGTGGTCTGCGTCGAGGCCGGGCTCGGCCTGGACGCGGCGATCCAGCGGGTGGGCGAGGAGATGATGCACGCCCATCCGGTGCTCGCCACCGAGCTGCGGGTGATGAGCCTGGAGCTGCGTGCCGGCAAGACGCGCGAGGCGGCGCTGCGCGGGCTGGCCGAGCGGACGGGCATCGACCCGGTGAAATCGCTGACCACACTGCTGATCCAGGCCGAGCGCTTCGGCACCAGCGTCTCCGCGGCGCTGCGCGAGCACGCCAGCGGCATGCGCCATGCGCGCATCCAGCGGGCCCGGGAGCGGGCGGCGAAGCTGCCGGTCAAGATGATCTTCCCGATCCTGCTGTTCATCTTCCCGGCCCTGTTCCTCGTTGTCCTCGGCCCGGCGGTGATCGGCATTGCCGAGTCGCTGCTCAACGCGGGGGGGTGAACGTGGCCGCAGCCGGGGGGCGAGGCGGCGCACGGCCTGGGCCGCGCTGCGCCGCGGCGATGAGCCTGGCGCTGGGCGTCGTCGGCTGTGCGGCGAGCCCGTCGTACACCGACAACTTGGAACCGTTGGAGCGTTTCAACGGCCGGGTGGTCGAGCCCTTGGGCGGCGAGCTTGAGCGCGGGCGCGCCCTGCTCGCCGAGGGCGAGTACGGCCCCGCCCTCGAGGCGCTGCACGTGGCCCTGGCGCTGCGTCCGGATTCGATCCCGGCGCTGAACGCCGCCGGAGTGGCCTACGATCGGCTCGGCTATCACGAGTTGGCCCAGGCCCACTACTACCGGGCCCTGGCCCGAGAGCCGGCCTCGGTGCAGACGCTGAACAATCTCGGCTACTCGCTGCTGCTCGAGGGCCGCTACGACGCCGCCCTCGCGGTCCTCGCAACGGCCGGGCGGCTGGATGCGGCGCACCCGCGGGTGGCGGCCAACCGGATGCAGGCAGAGTACCGACAGGCCGGCCCGGCGGCCTACACCGTCGAGGTGGTTAACGGCAACGGCGAGCGCGGCATGGCCGCCCGGGTGGGGGAGCGGTTGCGGGCCGAGGGTGAGGTGGTTGGTTATCTGAGCAACCAACCCGGCTTCGATGTGGCCGAGACCACCCTCTACTACCGCCCGGTGGCGCGGGCCGCCGCCGAGGCGGTGGCTGCGGCCCTGCCGCTGGCGGTGCGCATGGAGGCGAGCGAAACGATGCGCCCGGGCGCCGGGGTGCGCCTGGTTCTTGGACACGATCTGCTGGCTCATGCCAGCGCCTTCGAGGGTGGGGGGGAATGACCATGGGCAAGGGAGTGAGCCGCATTGCGGGCGTGCTGGCCGTGCTGGTTTTCGTGGCCGGGTGTGCGTCCACCGGCGGTCGCGAGGGCGCCGCCTTCGAGGACGACATCGACGCGCTGCTCGCCGAGGCGCGCGGCGCCGCACAGGCCGGGGAACGGAACCAGGCGGCCTTCTACTACCGCGAGATCCTGGAGCGGGACGAGGCCCACCCGGATGCGCTGGTCGGCATGGGTCGGATTGCGCTGCGCGGCGGCGACGCCGGGGCGGCCGAGGCGTTGTTCACCCGCGCCCTGGAGGTCGACGAGACGCGCAGCGATGCCCTGGAGGGGCGCGGCAAGGCGCGGCTGCAGCTGGGCGAGCTGGAGGCTGCGATGACCGACCTGGAGGCTGCGGTGGCGGCGGAGCCGGTTCGCTGGATGGCCTGGAACGCGCTCGGTATCGCCGCCGATCTGCAGGGCCGCCACCCTGACGCGAGGGCGCACTACGAGGCGGCCCTCGAGGTGCTGCCCGGCAATCCGTCGGTACTCAACAACCTCGGCTACTCCCTGCTCATGGCGCAGGCCTACGCCGAGGCCGAGACCGTCCTGCGCGAAGGGCTGCGCGGGGCGCCGCGGGATCCGCGGCTGCGCAACAACCTGGGCCTCGCCCTGGCCTGGCAGGGACGCTACGAGGACGCCCTGGAGGTCATGGAGCCAGCCCTCGGGGGCGCGGAGGCGGCGAATAACGTCGGTTACATCGCCTTGCTCAGCGGTGATGGCGCGGCCGCCCTGCGCTACTTCGACCGGGCGCTGGAGCTCTATCCGCGTTACTACGCGCTGGCCGAGCAGAACCGCCGCCGCGCCGTGCGCCTGGTTCAGGAGGGCGCTGCCCCGTGATCGGGTCCCCAGGCGCGGCGCTCAGCCGCCGCGGATGGCCAGAAAACCGCCGACCACCAACGGCAGGGTGGCCACGGCGGTGACGGTCTGCACGGTGAGGATCGAGGCCATCAGCGGAGCGTCGCCGCCGAGCTGGCGGGCGAGGATGTAGCACGACGCCGAGGCCGGTACCCCGGCGAAGAGCACGAGCACCGCCCCGGTGGTCGCGTCCAGACCGGCGGCCAGGACTACGGCGCCGACGCCGGCAGGCAGGAGCAGGAGCTTGATGGCCGATGATGCGATCAGCAGCCGCGGATGGCGGCCGATCTGCCCCCAGTACAGCCCGGCGCCCACCGCCATCAGGCCCAGCGGCAGCGCGGCCTGGCCCAGCGCATCGAGGAAGGCGGCCAGCGGTGCCGGCAAGCCCACCGGCAGCAGGCTGAGTGCGACGCCGAGCAGACAGGCGAGCACCAGCGGGTTGCGCGCCAGGCTCGCCCAGAAGCCGGGTGCCTGACGTCCGGTGCGCCGGCCGTAGCGGATCAGGGCCGCCACCGCCAGCAGGTTCACCAGGGGGACGAGGACCGCCAGGCTGATCGCCGCCAGGGTCACCCCCTCGGTGCCGAACAGTGCCGCCGCCGTGGCCAGTCCCACGTAGGTGTTGGGCCGGAAGGTGCCCTGCAGCGCCGAGGTGAAGCCGGGGCCGTCCGGCTCCAGCAGCGGCCGGGCGAGGAGCAGCAGGGCGCCGGCGATCGCCACGCCGCCGGCGAGGATGGCCACTACGGGCAGCAGTGGCATCTCGCGCAGCGGTGCCTCGGCCAGTCGTACCACCAGCAGCGCCGGCAGGGCAAAGTAGTAGGTCAGCCGCTCCGCCCCGTCCCAGAACAGGGGCGGAACGACCTCCTGACGGCGCAGCACGTGGCCCAGGGCGATGAGTCCGAAGACCGCCGCCAGGGCGCTGGCCAGGGCGCCCGCCAAGCCGGCCTAGCCGCCCTGGCTCGGCATCAGCGGCTGCCGTGAGGCGAAGCGGTACTGCCAGGCCATCAGCACCGCGCCTACCGCGATCCCGGCCAGGTCGCTGTAGATCCCGCCGTAGATCATCGAGATGGCACCGGCGAGCAGCACGCCGCGCAGCAGCCACGAGACGTGGCCGAACAGCCAGCCCTGCACCGCGGCGGCCAGCAGGAAGATGCCCACCGAGGCGGTCACGCCCACCCGGGCGATCTCCGTCCAGGTCCCTTCACCGAGCATGGCCGGGCTGTAGAAGAACATGAACGGCACGATGAACGCCGCCAGCCCGATCTTGAACGCCGTCACCGAGGTGCGCAGCGGGTCGGTGCCGGCAATGCCGGCGGCGGCGTAGGCGGCCAGCGCCACCGGCGGGGTGATCGCCGAGATGACTGCGTAGTAGAAGACGAAGAAGTGGGCGATCAGCGGCTCCACGCCGAGCTGCTGCAGCCCGGGCGCCACCACCGAGGCGGCCACGGCGTAGGCGGCGGTCGTCGGCATGCCCATCCCCAGCATGATGGAGATGCACATGGCGAAGAACATCGCCAGCAGCATGGAGGCGTCCGCCACCCCCAGCAGCATGGACGAGAAGCGCGTGCCCACGCCGGTGAGGCTGATCACGCCGACGATGATGCCGGCGCAGGCGCACACCGCCACCAGCGGGATGACCATGCGCCCGCCCATCTCCAGGGCGCGGAGGATGCGGCGGATGCCCATCGCCTCCGGGGTCAGCCAGCTGACCACCACCGCCGAGATCATCGCCACGGTGCCGGCCCGGATCACCGAGTAGCCCTGGAAGAGGGTGAAGATCAGCACCAGGATGGGGATGAACAGGTAGACCTGCCGCAGCATCCGCCCCAGCCCGGGCAGCTGCGCCCGCGGCAGCCCGCGCATGCCCATCTTGGCCGCCTCGTTGTCGACCATGAAGTAGACCGACAGGAAGTAGAGGGCGGCCGGCAGGATGGCGGCGGCGATGATCTCCACGTAGGGGATGCCGGTGATCTCCGCCATGATGAAGGCGCCGGCGCCCATGATCGGCGGCACCAGCTGCCCGCCGGTGGAGGCGGTCGCCTCGATGGCGCCGGCGCTCTTGGCCGGGTAGCCGACCTTGCGCATCAGCGGGATGGTCAGGCTGCCGGTGGCCACCACGTTGCCGGCGGAGGTGCCGTTGATCATCCCCATCAGCCCGGAGGCGAAGATCGACACCTTGGCCGGGCCGCCGCGGGCCCAGCCGGCCACGGCGAAGGCGAAGTTGACGAAGTAATCGCCGACCCGGGAGACCTGCAGGAAGGCGGCAAAGGTGATGAACAGGATGATGTACGTCGAGGAGACCGCGGTGGTCGGGCCGAGGATCCCGCTGTCGGTGTAGAGGTAGGTGAAGAAGCGGGTGAAGGAGTAGCCGCGGTGCTCCAGGAAGCCGGGCAGCCACGGCCCGACGAAGGAGTAGACGAGGAAGATGGCGGTGATGATCACCAGCGCCAGGCCGGCGATGCGTCGGGTCAGCTCCAGGATCAGCAGCACGCCGGCGGCCGAGATCCACAGCTCCTGGGCCCCGGCAAAGGGGGTCCCGGCCGCCATTTGCCAGCGGGTCAGTGCCAGGATGATGTAGGCACCGACCATCAGCGCGCCGAAGCCGAGGATCCAGTCTGGCCAGTGGACACGGTTGTCCGGACTGCGCAGGAACCAGCCGGCCAGGGTGGCGACGGCCACGCTGGCGAACAGGGTGTAGCCGAACTGCTGGGCGAGCCACGGCGGGAGCTGGGTGGAGGACATGCCATCCACCTGCAGCAGGTAGGCGATGTAGCCGAGTGCGCCCAGGGCCCATAGCATCAGGGCGGTACTGGCTAGCATCACCAGCCACTGGAGCATCCCGGTGGGCGCGGCCGGCGCGTCGCGGTCCAGGGTCCGCGCCGAGGTCAGCGCAAAGCCGATGAACAGGCCGCCGGCGATGTGCAGGATCCGGAAGGTCCAGGTCTCCAGCGGGATCACGTTCAGGGTGAAGATGTGGAATGCGGTATAGAGCGCGCACGCCCAGAAGAACAGCTGCTTCTGCCAGCCGGTGAGGGCGCGCTCGTTGCTGCCGAGGGGAATCTCCGTTTCGCCCTGGGTCTCGATCGTTGGCTCCGGATTCGTGGATCGATCGCTCATCGATGGGGATGCCTCGGCCTCGGTGATACCGGTGCGGGACCTGCTACCGGGCAGGCCCCCTGACACAGCCCGCCCCCGGTCGCACGGATGCGGCTCGGGGGCGGGGGATCAATGGGCTGTCCCGCTCGGGGTCAGCCGCGCAGGTCCTCGGGGATCTCGTAGCCGTTCTCCTCGAACCAGCGCACGGCGCCCGGGTGCCAGGGCATCCAGTCGTTGTACTGGTGGTTCTCCGGCAGGGTCTCGCGCGAGGCCCGGTGGATGTCCATCATCCGGTCGTGGTTCTCCATGACCGCCCGGGTGACCTCGTAGACCAGCGACTCGGGCATGTCCTGGTGGGTGATGGCGAAGTTCCAGATGGAGATCGCCGGGATGTCCGCGTCCAGGGAGCTGTAGAGGTCCGCCTCGATGTCCGCCGGGGAGAGCGCCGGGAATGCCTCGAGCAGCTGCTCCTGCTGCGCCTCGGTGACCGAGAAGATGTTGGCGTCGATCTCCGCCTCGAGCTGCGAGAAGGCCGAGATCGGGGTGCCGGCCGCGAAGGCGAAGGCGTCGATCAGGCCGTCCTGCAGCTGGCCGGCCAGATCCGAGGCGCCGCCGTTGCGCACGCGCACATCGATGCCGAGCTCATCGAAGAACTGCGGGAAGTACATATCCGCAGTGCCGCCGGAGGGGCCGACCCCGACACGCTTGCCCTCCAGATCCTCCATGGAGGTCAGCTCGTCGCCCTCGCGGGTGATGATGTGGAAGGTGGTCTGGTACATGGGGAAGACCGCGCGGATGTTGCGGTGCTCCATGCCCGGAGCCAGCTCGCTCTCGCCGTCCCAGGCGGCGCGGGCCGGTCCCATGGTGACCAGGCCGAACTCGTGGTCGCCGGTCTCGACCAGGGTGGCGTTCTGCACCGGCCCGCCGGTGACCTCGCCGCCGGCGCGGATGTCGAGCATCCCGGCGACCATGTCGGCCCAGCCGCTGCCGTAGATGTAGTAGGTGCCGCCCTGGCTGGCGGTGCCCACGGTGAAGCTGCGGGGCCAGTCGTCGCGGTCGGCCAGTGCCGGTGCCGACAGGGCCAGCGCCGAGGTGGCGCAGATGGCGAGTTGCCAGGTTTTCATTCTCATTCTGTTTGCTCCTCCTCCAGAGCCCGGGGAAGCCCTTTGGCGGGCGTTTCGGTGGTTGGCATAACCCGCACCCGTGACCGGGGCGCAGTGCGCTTTATCGCAGGGGGCACCGCTATTGTCAATTCCCAATCCGCCGTGCGGCGACCGGCGCGCCCCCGGTGAGCGGGGTGGTCAGTGAGTGGCCGGCCGCTGTGGAGCCGCATCACGCTGGGGGCTGCGGTGTTTCTCCGCAGGGTTTTCCACAGGTTTTGTGAACAAGCCCATCCCGGTCTATCTTCCCGGGGAGGATCGGCAACCAGAACCAGAAAGGAGGAGACCGGTATGGCCGACGATGATCAGAACCGCAAGGAGCAGCATGTCGAGGACATGAAGGCGCGCCTGTCCGAGTGGCAGGAGCAGATCGACCGCGTCCGTGCCCAGGCCGAGGAGGCCGGCGAGGAGATGCGCGAGCGCTATCAGGAGCAGCTCCAGGAGCTGGAGGAGAAGTACGAGGAGGGCAAGCAGCGGCTGCGCGAGATGCAGGACGCCAGCGAGGAGGCCTTCCGTGACATGCGCGAGGGCTCGGAGAGCGCGTGGGAGGCGATGACGCGGGCCTTCCGCGATGCGCTGAACCGTTTCCGCTCCTGATGGCCCTGCCCGGGCGGGCCCGGTGGCCCGCCCGCACTGCTCCCGCTCACCCCCGCCCCCCAGGTAAACTGGCGCCATGCCAGACTCTGACATCACCGACGCCATCGCCACGGCCTACCGCCGCGTCCGGGACGAGATGCCCGGCTTCCGCGAGCGGGCCGCGCAGAAACGCATGATCTGGGAGGTGGCCAAGGCCCTCGCAGGGGAGCAGGACCACCGCCTGCTTGCCATCGAGGCGCCCACCGGCACCGGCAAGAGCCTCAGCTACCTGCTCGGCGGGGTCCCGGCGGCGCGCAGCCGCGGTCTGCCGCTGGTCATCGCCACGGCCACCGTGGGGCTGCAGGAGCAGATCCTGCACCAGGATCTGCCCAAGCTGGCCCGCTACGCCGGCATCGAGGTGGATGCCACGGTGGCCAAGGGGCGTGGTCGTTACCTGTGCCCGCGCAACCTGGATGAGCTGGTCGGGCAGTCGGCCATTGCCGAGGCCGGGGCGCAGCAGGCGTTGGCCGCCGACATCCTGGGCAGCGCCCGCTGGCCGCGCCCGCCTCAGGCGGGCGAGCCCGAGCAGCTGGAGTCCATGGCCGAGGCCCTAACCGAGGGGCGCTGGGGCGGTGACCTGGACGAGTGGGCCGACGGCGTGGCCGACGACCTGCGCCCGATGGTCACCTCCACCAGTCACTCCTGCTCCGGACGGCGGTGTGCCCACTTTGAGGGATGTCCCGTCTACGCCGCCCGCGACCGGGTGTCCCGCGCCGAGGTGGTGATCACCAACCACGACCTCCTCCTCGCCGACCTGCAGCTCGGCGAGGAGGAGGGCGGGGTCCTGCTGCCAGCGCCCGAGCAGGCGCTTTACGTCATCGACGAGGGCCACCACCTGGCCGCCAAGGCGGTGCAGCGCTTCGCTGCCAGTGCCCGCGTCCAGGCGGCGCGGACGTGGCTGGAGGAGGGCGAAGGCGTTGCTACGGACACCGCGGCGGTGCTGCCGGACGATGCGGTCGGCGAGCCGCCGGACGCCGAGGCGCAACGGCTGCAGGAGCGTCTGGGCGAGGTGGCCACCGCGCTGCAGGAGGCGGATACCTTCCTGCAGCACAACTACCGGGCCGATGCCGAGGGTGAACGCTGGCGTTTCCGCGCCGGTCATGCCCCGGAGCCGGTGCGTGAGCTGGCCGGGCGCGTGGCCGGCCCGGCGCGGGGGCTGCACGACGCCCTGCAGGGGTTCTCGGACCGGGTTTACGCCGCCCTGGAGGCGCAGCGGGGCGACACCCAGGAGCTGGAGCGCCAGCTGCCGCGGCTTGGCTTCCTGCGTGAGCGGGCGGCGAACCTGGCCACCACCTGGGAGCTCCTCGCCGAGCAGGACAATGCCGGAACGCCGCCGGTGGCCCGCTGGGTGGAACGCCAGGCGGAGTCCGACGGTGCCGTGGACCATCGGGTCTCGGTCTCGCCGGTCTCGGTGGCCGGCGAGCTCGCCCGGCGCCTGTGGGACCGGTGCGCCGGTGCGGTGATCACCAGCGCCACGCTGACTGCCCTGGGGCGCTTCGATCATCTGCGCAGTGACCTGGGCCTGCCCGACGGGGAGGCCATCCGCCAGGGCTGCCTGCCGTCGCCCTTCGACTACAGCCGATCCCTGCTGCACGTGCCGGCGCTGCGCAGCGATCCGCGCGACGCCGAGGCGCACCTGGCCGAGGTCTGCCAGTGGCTGCCCGAGCTCCTCGACCCCTACGAGGCGGCGCTGGTGCTGTTCACCAGCCGTCAGCGCATGGAGCGGGTGGCCCAGGCGCTGCCCGAGGGCCTGCGGGAGCGGCTGCAGTGCCAGGGTGAGCGCTCCCGCGAGGCGATGCTCCAGCGCCACCGCGAGGCCGTGGATGCCGGGCAGGGCAGTATCCTCTTCGGACTGGCGGGTATGGCCGAGGGCGTGGATCTGCCCGGGCGCTACTGCGATCACGTGGTCATCGAGCGCATCCCCTTCGGGGTGCCCACCGAACCGGTGACCGCCACCCTCAGCGAGTGGCTGGAGGATCAGCAGCACTCCTCGTTCCATACCCTGAGCCTGCCGCGGGCATCGCTGCGCCTGACCCAGGCCTGCGGACGGCTGGTCCGCTCCGAGGATGACCGCGGGCGGATCACCATCCTCGACCGGCGGGTGGTGACCCAGCGCTACGGCCGCCAACTCCTCGACGCCCTGCCGCCGTTCCGGCGCCGTCTCGACTAAGGCAGGCATCCCGCAACGAAAAAGGCCGCCGATCCGGTGGATCGGCGGCCCGTTGCCGTGGGGATGGTGGAACGATCCCCGGTGGGTTACTGCTTCTCGATGACCGTGGTCAGCTCCACGCCGAGGGCCACTGGCAGCAGGAAGTAGACGAATACCGTGGTCAGCACGATGGTGACCAGGTTCAGCAGCAGCCCGGCGCGCGCCATATCCGGCACGGTCAGGGCCCGGCTGCCGAAGACGACGGCGTTTGGAGGCGTGGCCACCGGCAGCATGAAGGCGCAGGAGGCAGCCACGGCCACGGCGGCCATCAGCACCAGCGGGTTGAAGTTCGTGGCCACGGCCAGCGCGCCCATCAGCGGGATGAACACCGTCGCCGTGGCGGTGTTGGAGGTCACCTCGGTGAGGAAGACCACCAGAGCCACGCAGGCGGCGATGATCAGGAAGATGGAGACGCCGTCGAGCACCTGCAGGGCCTCGGCCAGGCTCTCGGACAGGCCGCTGGCGCCAAAGCCCGCCGCCAGGGCGAAACCGCCGCCGAAGAGCAGGACGATGTCCCAGGGGATCTTCACGGCGGTGTCCCAGTCGAGCAGCCGCTGCCCCTTCTCCTTGCCCGAGGGCAGCAGGAACAGCGCCAGGGCACCGGCCATGGCGATGCTGGCGTCGCCGAATTCATCGAGCACGCCCTCGGGCAGGAAACCGCGCAGGACCCAGGCCAGGGCCACCAGCACGAAGACGCTCAGCACGCGGCGCTCGGCGGGGTCCATGCGGCCGATCTCGGCCAGCTCCTGGCGGATGGTCTCGCGGCCACTGACCAGATGCCCGATGCCGCGGCAGTGGCGGCTGAAAGCCAGATAGACCCAGGCGATGCCGAGAAAGAGCAGGGACAAGGGCAGGCCGAAGGCCATCCAGCTGGCGAAGGTGATCTCGATGTCGTAGAGCTCCTGGGCCTGACCGGCGAGCACCGCGTTCGGTGGCGTGCCGATCAGCGTGGCGATGCCGCCGATTGACGCGGCGTAGGCGACACCGAGCATGAGCACCACGCCAAAGCCGCGGGGCAGCTCCTGTCCGTTCTGCTCGGCTTCCTCCTGGCTCTGCTTGAGCACCGCCAGGGCGATGGGCAGCATCATCATCGCCGTGGCCGTGTTGCTGATCCACATGGACAGCCCGGCGGTGGCCAGCATGAAGCCGAGGATGATGCGCCGGGGCGAGGGACCGACGAGGTTGATGGTGTGCAGGGCGATGCGCCGATGGAGGTTCCAGCGCTGCATGGTCACGGCGATGAAGAAACCACCCAGGAACAGGTAGATCAGGTGGTTGCCGTAGGCCTCGGTGACATCGCCGACCTCCATGACCCCGAGCAGCGGGAAGGCGACGATGGGGACCAGCGCCGTGGCGGCAAGGGGCAGCGCCTCACTGATCCACCAGATGGCCATCAGGATGGCGACCAGGGCGACGTTCCACTCGGCCTGGGTCAATTCGCCGGGCGGGCCGACCAGCAAGCCGGCCAGGGCCACCAATGGCCCCAGGAACAGTCCAATGCGCTGCCGATAAGACTCCATGGATACCTCCATCAGCGTTCGAAGAGCGCATAAGGTGGACCACAAGCCCCCTCCCCCTCAATAGGTCAATAAAAACGGGGTCCGAGCATTGACCCGAACCCCATTTCGGTGAACCGCATACCGGGGCCCCGCCCCCCCCGCGGGTTACCAGCCCATGTCGCCCTCGGGCGCCGGCGCCGGCTCCTGCTCAGGCATCGGCTCCTGCTCTGGCTGCGGCTCCGGTGCGGGTGCCGGCTCCTGCTGCTCCGGCTCGCCCCACGGGTCCTCGGCAGGCTCCGGTTCGTCGCCGGTGCCGGCGCAGCCGGCGCCGAGCAGCAGGGCGAACAGCGCGATGATTCCAAGCTTGTAGGGCATGGGTGACTCCCCCTGATTGGTGCATTTCCATGGTGCAGACGCTGGCATGCGCCTGGCGGCTGGGACAATGCCACCCCGGCTCGGGTTCACGGCCGCCGCTCGGAAGGGCCCGCCCCCGGCGCGCCGTCAGGCCTCGGCGTCGTCGAGCCGTGCGCCCACCGGGGCGTCCACCGGGCGGACGATGGCCCGCGTGCCTTCCAGCCGGACGATGCGCACGGCACTGCCCGGGGCGATCTCGGGGTCGTCGGCGGGGTCGGGGATGGCCATCAGGTGGTCGCCGAAGGCGCGCACGCGCAGGTGGCCGCGCAGGTCGTAGTAGGCCTCGAAGGCGGTGCGGCGCAGGGCACTGTCATCCGCTGAGGGCGGGCCGCCGCCGCGGCCCATGCGCCGGAAGACCCAGACCATGAACGGCAGCGAGGCCAGCCCGGCGAGGATGGCCACGGCGATCTGCGCGACCAGCGGCGCGCCGAGCAGGGCCATGGCCATGCCGGCGAAGGCCATTACCGCCAGGGCCAGCAGCACCCCGGCGCCGCCGCCGGCGAGCAGGATCTCGACGCCGAGCAGCACCACCGCCAGGGTGAGCCATACCGTCCACACCGATTGCGGGTCGTTCATCGGGTCCATGGGGCCTCCGCGCAGGGTCCGGATCCCCAAGGTAGCGAGCCGGGCGGCGGGAGGCCAGCCCCGCCGCCATCAGCGCTGGTAGGCCAGCTCCAGGGTCTCGCCCTGGTGCAGGTCGTGGATCTCGTTGCGGTAGCCGATGCGCACCGGCGGCCACGGCCCCTCCTCCAGGCGCAGGGTGAGTCGGGTGTGATTGACCACCAGGTGGATCCAGTGGCCGCGATAATGGATCTTGTGCTCCACCTCGTGGAGCCCATCGGGCAGCATGGGATCGAGCCACAGGACGCCGTCCCGCGGTTCCATGCCGGTGTAGCCGCGCAGCGCCAGGTCCACGGTGCCGGCCATGGCCCCGAGGTGGATGCCCTCCTTGGTGGTGCCGCCCTGGATGTCGCCCAGGTCGCTGATCAGCGCGTTGCCGAACAGATCCCAGGAGCGCTGCCGGTCGGAGCGCGCCAGCACCCACGAGTGGACGATGTTGCTCAGCGTCGAGCCGTGGGAGGTGCGCGCCTCGTAGTAGGCGATGTTGCGCGGGATGGCCTCGGCGTCGAGCTCGTAGCCCATGTCGGCGAACAGGGTTTCGATCTGCTGCCGGGAGAACAGGTAAAAGAGCATCAGCAGGTCGGCCTGCTTGCTCGCCTGGTAGCGGTTGACGTCATCGCCCTCGGCCTCAAGGATCCGGTCGAGCCGCTGGATGTTGCCGTAATGCTCGCGGTAGCCGGCCCAGTCCAGTTCCTCGAGCTGGTCGTAGCCCTCGAACTGGCTGATGATGCCGTCGCCGTGGAAGGGGATGAACATCCGCTGGCTGATCTCCTGCCAGCGGGTGAGTTCCGCCTCGTCGATCGCCAGCCGGTCGAGGAGCTCGCTGCGTGGCGTCGGGCCGATGACCTCCAGGGCCTGGCGGGCGATGCGCAGGCACCAGGCGGCCATGACGTTGGTGTAGGCGTTGTTGGCCAGCCCGATCTCGTCGCTGCCCGGATAGCGCGTGTGGAACTCATCGGGGCCGACGATGCCGCGGATCTCGTAGCGCTGGCGCTGCGGGTTGTAGGTGGCCAGGCTGGCCCAGAACTGGGCGATGCTCAGGATCATCTCGGCGCCGGCGAAGGCCATGAAGTCGGTGTCGCCGGAGACCTCATAGTAGCGCCAGATGTTGTGGGCGATGGCGGCGTTGACGTGGCGCTGGCGGTGGGTGTTGTCCGGCAGCCAGCGCCCCGAGGCCGGGTTGAGGTGCAGGGTCTGCGTCTCCTCGCGGCCGCTGCTGCCGCTCTGCCACGGGTACATGGCCCCACGCAGCCCCTCGGCGGCAGCCGCCCGGCGCGCCTCGGGCAGGCGGCGGTAGCGGTACATCAGCAGGGCGCGGCTGATCTCCGGGCTGTGCAGATTGAGCAGCGGCAGGATGAACAGCTCGTCCCAGAAGATGTGCCCGCGGTAGGCCTCGCCGTGCAGGCCGCGCGCCGGAACGCCCACGTCCAGATCGGTGGTGTGCAGCGAGGTGGTCTGCAGCAGATGGAAGATGTGCAGGCGCAGGACCGTCTGCTCCTCGGCCTCGCCGTTGTTGTCGGTATGCAGCGTCACGTCCCAGCCGCGCCAGTAGCGTTCCCACGCCTTGGCGTGGGTGCGCAGCAGCTCGTCGAAGGCCGGGGCGCGCTCCACCGCGGATGCCGCATCGATGCCCGGCTCGCAGATGGCCCGGTCCCGGCCGCTGTAGAAGGCGGCGACCTTCTCGACGCGGATCGGCTGCCCCGGCTCGGCCTGCAGGGTCAGGTCGTCACCGATGTAGTCGTCGGTCTCCACCCGCTCGCGGTGCTCCGGCCCGCGGCCGTCGGCCTGCCAGGCCCGGGTGCGCACTGCGTGGGCCAGGTCGATGCGCGACTGATTGGTCATGCTGCGCAGCATGACCGCCTCGTCGCTGCAGCGTTCGGTGGCGAGGACATCCAGGTGGCGGGTCTCCAGGGCCCGGTAACGGGCCACGCCGAGGTTCTCGACGCCGCCGTCGATCCCTGAGCGGATGTGCAGCGCGCCGGTCCAGTTCACCGGTTCCAGCTCCCAGTGCAGCGCGGCCAGGTGGCTGTCGCCCATATGCACCAGCCGCCGGCTGGTCAGCCGCGTCTCGCGCCCGTGCGGGTCGCGAAAGTGCAGGTGCCAGGTCAGCACCCCGTGGCGCATGTCCAGGGTCTGCCGGTAGTCCAGCCACTCCACGCCGTCGAAGTCGAACCAGTCGCCCTCGGCCGGGCGGAAGTTCAGGCAGAGCCAGTTGGGAAGATTGACCAAGTCCTCGTTCTCCACCTCGCGGCCGGAGACCAGGCTGGTGCGCCGGTTGTAGCCGCCGGCCATGTAGGTGCCGGGGTAGTGGATGTCGCCGGCGGCGGCCCCCTCGAAGGCGCCGCGGGTCGCGAAACGGCCATTGCCCAGCACGCAGATCGCCTCGCGATGCTGCTGCTCCTCGGGCAGCCAGCCCTGGTAGGTCAGTTGCCAGCCTTCGGTCTCCGGTAGCGTCATCGCTGAAGCCCCTTCACAGCATCTGCTCGAAGAATTGGCGGACGGCGGCCACGTCGGCCAGCCGGTAGTCGGCGGCGGTGGCGCGGTCGGGCTCGCCGACGAAGATGCCCACGCCGCGGCCCTCCAGGGCCCGGAAGGCGTGCTCATCGGTCCAGTCGTCGCCGATGTAGATGGGCAGGGTGTCGCCGTTGTTCAGCGACAGCGCCTCAAGCAGCCAGAGCACCGCGCGGCCCTTGTCCCAGGCGACGTCCGGCTGCAGCTCGAAGACGCACTTGCCCGGCCCGCAGCGCAGCTGCGGGTGGCGCTCAAGCACCCCGTCCACGGCGGCCCGGACGCGCTCGACCTGATCCTCCGGCGTATTCCGGTAGTGCACGGCGAGGGCGAAGCGCTTGCGCTCGAGCAGGGTGCCCTCGACCGCCGCGAGGGCGTCGTCGAGTTCCTCGACCGCCGCGGCCAGGGCGTCCAGGCCGGCCTCGGCCTCTTCGTTGCAGCGGTGTACGCCGCCGGGGCCGACGATCTCGAAGCCGTGGCTGCCCGCGTAATAGACCGACTCCAGACCGACGAACGCCTGCAGCGCCTGCAGGTCGCGGCCGCTGACCAGGGCCACGGTGTGGCGGGCGGCCAGCTGCTCCAGCGCCGCGTGCATGGCCGGATCCAGCCGCGCTTCGGCCGGGTCGTCGACGATCGGCGTCAGGGTGCCGTCGTAGTCGAGGAACAGCGGCGTGCTCCGCCCCTCCATGCGCGTGCGCAGTTCATCGAGCACCGCCGGTTCGAACAGCTCCGGGGGGGATTGCATCGCTTGCGCCTCCTGTGGCTCAGCTCAGTTCGGTCAGCGCCGCCACGGCGACGTCGGCGCCGTGGGTACGCAGGACATCGTGATTGTCGTGGCGGGCCACGCCCACCACCAGGGCGAAGGGCCCGGCGGCGCCGGCCTGCACGCCGGAGATGGCGTCTTCGAAGACCACGCTCTGTCCCGCGGCCACCCCCAGCCGCTCGGCGGCGACCAGGAAGATGTCGGCATCCGGCTTGCCACGCAGGCCCAGCTCGCGGGCGGTCTCGCCGTCCACCCGGGCGTCGAACAGGGTCTCGATTCCGGCGGCCTGGATCATCCGACGGCAGTTGCGGCTCGAGGAGACGATGGCCGTGCGCACCCCGGCGGCCCGCCACTGCCGGACCCGCTCCAGCCAGTCCGGGAAGACCTCCACGCCGTCGCGCTCGATGACCGCCTGGATCAGTGCGTCCTTGCGGCGGCCCAGGCCGTGGATGGTGTCGTGTTCCGGTGGGTCGTCCTCTTCGCCCTCGGGCAGGTCGATGCCGCGCGCGGCCAGGAAACGGCGCACGCCCTCCTGGCGCGGCAGGCCGTCGACGTGCTCCCAGTACTCGGTCTCTGCGTCGAAGGGGGCGAAGGGGGTGCCGGTTCGCTCGGCATGCGCCTGCAGGAAGGCGTCGAACATCTCCTTCCACGCCCGGGCGTGCACCGTGGCGGTACGGGTGACCACGCCGTCCATGTCGAAGATGGCGGCCTGGTAATCGGCGATGTCAACGGCTGACGGATCCATTAGGTTCACTTTGGCGCACCTCCTTCGGGTTGTGCAAGGCCTTATGCGTGACCCCGTCGTCATCCCCGTCCGGTGCCGCGAACCGTGGACCGGAAGCCTAGGAGGGCGGGTCGGGCGGGGTGAGCTGTTCCAGCGGCGCCGGTCGCGCCAGCAGGTAGCCCTGGCCCTGGAGGCAGCCGGCCTCCAGCAGGGCGTCGCGCTGGGCCACGGTCTCGATGCCCTCGGCGATCACCTCCAGCTCCAGGCTGTGGCCGAGGGCGAGGATGGCCCGGGTGATCGTCGCCCCGCGGGAGGGCTGATCGACGTTGTCGACAAAGGAGCGGTCGATCTTCAGCCGGTCCACGGGTAGATCCTTGAGGTAACTGAGCGCCGAGTAGCCGGTGCCGAAATCGTCCACGGCCACGCGCACGCCGTGGCGGCGCAGTTCGTCGAGGCGGGCGATGACCCGCGTGTCGGTGTTCACCAGCAGGCTCTCGGTGATCTCCAGCTCCAGGCGCTCGGGCGGCAGCCCGGTCTCGTCCAGGGTGCTCAGCACGCGGCCGACGAAACCGGGATCGGCGAGCTCGGGGGCGGTGATGTTGACCGCCAGGCGCCCCCAGTCCCGCCCGTTGCGGAGCAGAGCCTGGTACTGCCGGCAGGCACGGCGCAGAACCCAGGCGCCGAGCTGGCTCATCAGACCGGCGTGCTCGGCCACCGGGATAAATCGCGCCGGCGAGATCGGACCGCGTTCCGGGTGCGGCCAGCGCAACAGCGCCTCGAGCCCGATCCATTGCCCGCTGGCCAGGTCCGCCTGGGGCTGGAAGTGCAGGTCCAGGGCGTCGCTGGCCAGGGCCTGGCGCAGTTCGGCGCCGAGCTCGATGCGCTCGCGGGCGCGCTCGGTCAGCTCCTCGCTGAAGAAGCGGTAGCCTACGCCCTCGCTCTTGGCCTCGTACATGGCGGCGTCGGCCTGCTCGAGCAGTACGCTGGCGCCCTGGGCCTGGTCCGGGAAGGTGCTCAGGCCGACGCGCAGGGTGATGGGGATCTGGTGGCCCTCGATCTCCAGCGGTGCCTCGGCGGCGGCGATCAGCCGCTCGGCGGTGCCGGCGGCATCGTCGGTGCTGACCAGCTGGGGCAGCAGCACGCCGAACTCGTCGCCGCTGAGCCGTGCCACCGTGGCCGAGTCGCCCACGGCGGCGTCGAGCCGCTCGCCAATGATCCGCAGGGTGCGGTCGCCGATGGCGTGGCCGAGGCTGTCGTTGACGGCGCGGAAATCACTCAGATCGACGATCAGCACCGCCACCGTGCTGTCGCCGCCGCGCCGGCGCTGGCGCTGGTGCTGGCGCAGGGCCTGCTCCAGGCGGTCCTGGAAGAGCAGGCGGTTGGGCAGCTCGGTGAGCGGATCCAGATGCATGACCCGCTCGAGCTGGCTCTGGTACTCCTTGATCCGCGAGATGTCCGAGAACACCCCGATGTAGTGGGTGGGGTGGCCGGACTCGTCGCGCAGCTCGCGGATGGTGGCCAGCTCGGCGAAGGTGGTGCCGTCGTTGCGGCGGTTCCAGATCTCGCCGGTCCAGTAGCCGTGGCTGCGGATTGCCTCCCACATGGCCTCGTAGAAGGCCTGGCTGTGGAAGCCGGAGGCGAGGAAGCGGGGGTTGCGGCCGAGGGCCTGGTCCTCCTCGTAGCCGGTGATGCGGGTGAAGGCCCGGTTGACGGCGACGATGTTGGCCTCGGCGTCGGTGATGATCACCCCCTCGCGGGCCTCCTCGAAGACGATGGCCGCCTGGCGCAGCTCGCGCTCGACGCGCTTGCGCTCGGTCACGTCGTGGAGATTGAGGACGAAGGCCGGATCGCCCTCCCAGCGCATGGTCCGCGCCCGCATCTCGACGATCCGGCTGCCGCCTTCGCCGGTCCGCAGTTCGATCTCCTGGGGCGCTCCGGTCGCCACCGGGAAGCCGAAGACCTGGCCGATCAGCTCGGCGGGCGGGTGGCCGGTGAGGGTGCCGGCGGTGGCGTTGGCGTAGACGATCCGCCCGTGGTCATCCACCACCAGGATGCCCTCGGCGGTGTTGCTCAGGACCCGGTCGAGCTGGTGCTCGCGCTCGCGGGCGCGGGACTCGGCGACGCTCAGCCGGTGCTCGCGCCGGCGCTGCTCGGTGATGTCCTCGAGGATGTGCACCGACTGTCTGTAGCGGCCATCGGCATCGGTGACGGCGAACGAGCGCGAAATGAGGATCTCGCCGGTGGGCAGGGCCAGCTCCTCGGTGATCTCGCCGCTGCCCCGGCGTTCGCCGCAGCGGCCCTGCTCCATGGCGGCGCGGCAGCTGGGCAGGGGGCCGTCCCGGCGGGGGAAGACCTCCCAGTAGGGGCGCAGCCGGAACTCCTCCGGGGCCAGCCCGGCCCGCTCGGCGTAGGCCCGGTTGGCGGCGAGGATGCGGTAGTGCTCGTCGTGGATGAACACCGGCTCGGAGAGGGCGTCCAGGGCGCGCAGCCAATCGCACGCCTCCGCCCCCTGGGCGGCGATGGTCACCGGGGTTGCCAGGACGGCACTGCGTTGATGCTGGGGGTTCCGACCGCTCGGCAAGGGCGGTTCCTCGCTGGTGCCAGTGCCGGGCCAGGAACCCGGCGATCCATGATGTTGATACGCTATCACATCGACGAAACAGGGGAATGCTCGGGTGCGGCAATCCGATCGCTGCGGTTGTCTTGACACGGTCTCCGGGGCGGGGCGCTGCCGCGTGCCACCGCCGCAGCGGAATATGCATAGGCCGAAGCGTCCTTTCACGGCGCTGCTGCGCGCGGCGTAGCCTCTCGACTCAGACGGCCCCGGATCCGGCGGGGCCCGTACCTATCGAGACGGGAGGCAACCATGTCGTCATCCATCACCCTGACCGCGCGGGGCAGTGCGGCCCCGATCGCCGGCTGGGCCAGCCTCGGCCTGCTTGCCGTCGGGGCGCTCTACCTTGGGGCATTCATCAGCCCCACGCAGGCCGCGCTGCTCATCGTAGGCGGTGCCCTGGGCGTGGTGCTCTACCACGCCGCCTTCGGGTTCACCGCCGCCTGGCGGGTGTTCATCAACGAGCGCCGCGGTCGCGGGCTGCGGGCGCAGATGATCATGCTGGCGGTGGCGGTCCTGCTCTTCTTCCCGCTGCTCGATGCCGGGTCGGCGTTCGGCAACGAGCTCAGCGGCTACGTCTTCCCGGTGGGCGTGGCCGTCGTGGTGGGGTCGTTCCTCTTCGGCCTCGGCATGCAGATCGGCGGCGGTTGCGCCTCGGGGACGCTGTTCACCGTCGGCGGTGGCAATGCCCGGATGGTCATTACGCTGCTCGGGTTCATCCTGGGCTCGGTGATCGCCACCCATCACGTGGACTGGTGGTGGGATCTGCCGGCCTTCGAGGCGGTCTCGGTGGTCGAGGGGCTGGGCGTGACCGGCGGCCTGGCCCTGAGCCTGGCGCTGTTCGCCACCATCTACGCCGGCACCGTGTACTTCGAACGCCGCCGCCACGGCGCGCTGGAACAGCCGGCGGCCGCTGAGCATGCCGGCTGGCAACGGTTCCTGCGTGGCCCCTGGCCGCTGATCTGGGGGGCGGTGGCGCTGGCCGTGCTCAACGCGCTGACGCTGATCCTCTCCGGGCGGCCCTGGGGGATCACCGCCGCCTTCGCCCTTTGGGGTGCCAAGGGCTTCGAGGCGGTGGGCATCGAGGTGGCGCAGTGGGGCTACTGGCAGCTGCCGGGCAACGCCCGGGCGCTGGAGGCCAGCGTGCTGGCTGACGCCACCTCGGTGGTGAACTTCGGCATCATCCTCGGCGCGCTGCTCGCTGCGGTGCTCGCCGGGCGGCTGGCGCCGAGCCTGCGCATCCCGCCGCGCGCCCTGGCGGCATCGATCATCGGCGGGTTGCTGCTCGGCTACGGCGCGCGGCTGGCCTTCGGCTGCAACATCGGCGCCTATTTCGGCGGTATCGCCTCGGGCAGCCTGCACGGCTGGGTTTGGCTGATCTTCGCCTTCCTCGGCAACGTGGTCGGGGTGCGCCTGCGGCCCTGGTTCTTCGGCGAGGAGTCGCGGCAGCCGCGCCAGCCCGCCTCCTGCTGATCGGAGTCCGCGGGGTGTACGCTGGGAAGGGGCCGGCCCGGTGCCGACGCGGGGCCGGCCCGCGATCATCAGGCGCCACGAGGGACGGCCATGAAGCTCAGGCAACTGCAGTTCATCCACGAGGTGGTCCACCGCAACCTGAACATCTCGGCGGCGGCGGACGCCCTGTACACGTCGCAGTCCGGGGTGAGCAAGCAGATCCAGGCCCTCGAGGATGAGCTCGGCGTCCAGATCTTCGTGCGCAGCGGCAAGAGCCTCTCCCACCTGACGCCGGCCGGCGAGCGCATCATCGAGGCCACCGCCCGGCTGCTCGAGGAAGCCCGCAACATCCGCGCCATCGCCGCCGACTACGCCGGCCAGGAGCGTGGCCAGCTGACCATCGCCACCACCCAGACCCAGGCCAAGTACGCCCTGCCGCGGGTCATCCAGCGCTTCCGTGCCCGCTATCCCAATGTCAGCCTGCACATGCACCAGGGCACGCCCATGCAGATCGCCGAGCTCGCCGCCCGGGGCGAGGCGGATTTCGCCATCGCCACCGAGGCCATGGAGCACTTCGAGGATCTGGTGATGATGCCCTGCTACCGCTGGAACCGGAGCGTGGTGGTCCCCGCCGACCACCCGCTGGCCGAGGCGGAGCCGCTGACCCTGGAGGCCCTGGCGGCCCACCCGCTGGTCACCTATGTCTTCGGTTTCACCGGGCGCTCGCAGCTCGATGAGGCCTTTCAGGGCGCCGGGCTGGCGCCGGAGGTGGCCTTCACCGCCACCGACGCCGAGGTGATCAAGACCTACGTGCAGCTGGGGGTCGGGGTGGGGATCATCGCCAGCATGGCCTTCGACCCCGATGCCGACGAGGGGCTGGTGGCCCGCGACGCCAGCCACCTCTTCGCCCCGAGTACCACGAGCATCGGCTTCCGCCGCGGCAGCCACCTGCGCGGATTTATGTACGCCTTCATCCACCTCTTCGCGCCGCACCTGACCGAAGAGGTGGTCGAGCAGGCGATCCGGGCGCGCACGCCGGAGGCCCGCCGGGCGCTGCTCGAGGCGCTGGATCCCGCGCTGGACGCGGGTTCTCCCTGAAGTCGGCTCAGGCCTCGTCGGCGAACCCCGCGCCGACCGTCCGGATCAGCCGCTCGAGATCCTGGATCCGGAACGGCTTGACCAGGTAATCGCTGAAGCCCAGCTCCGCGGCGCGCTCACGCTGGGCGGGCAGGGCGTCGGCGCTGACCGCGACCACCGGCACCGCCGGAGCGATCCCCTGCCCGCGCAGTGACTCCATGACCTGGAAGCCGTCCATGTCCGGCAGGTGCAGGTCGAGCAGGATCAGATCGAAGGCCTGCTCCGCCGCGATGCCCAGCGCCGAGGCGCCGTCCTCCGCCTCGGTGAGTTCGGCGTCGCTGCGGTTGTCGATCAGACCGCGCACGAGCAGGCGATTGAGGAACTGGTCCTCCACGTAGAGGATGCGCACCGGTCGGATAGGGGGATGGTCCGCCATGGGCGACTCCGCCGCACGGGACGGCCTGGCGGCCCCTTCGGTCGGCGGGTCCGCCGCGGGCAGGCGCAGCTGGAAGCGGCTGCCCCGCTCGGGGCTGGAGTCCAGCAGCGCAAGGGTCCCCGCCATGAACGTCGCCAGGCGCTGGGCGATCAGCAGGCCGATGCCCGTCCCCTCGATGGTACCGCGGTCCTGGTCCAGCCGGTCGAAGGGCAGGAAGAGCCGTTCGCGCTTCTCCGGCGGGATGCCGATGCCGCTGTCGCTGATCACCACGGAGACCGCGTCGCCGTCCGCCTCCGGGCGGGCATCGAGGTGCACGGTGCCGCCGGGGCGGTTGTACTTGATGCCGTTGGTGAGCAGATTGAGCAGGATCTGCTTCAGTCGCATGGGATCGGCCTGCACCCAGAGATCGTCCGGGACCTCGACGGTCAGGGCGATCCGGTGCTCGCTGGCGTCCCCGCTGCACACCGCCAGGCAGTCCTCCGCCACGCTACACAGCTGCACGGCGGTGGGCGCGACGTGCATCTCCCCGGCCTCGATCCGCGCCAGATCCAGGACATCGTTGATCAGATCCCGCAGGTACCAGCCCGCCCTGAGGATGTCGCCGTAGTAGCGCTGCCGCGACTCGGCGGAGGGCTCCGAGTGCTCGGCGAGCAGCTGCGTGAAGCCGACGATGGCGTTGAGCGGCGTGCGCAGCTCGTGGCTCATCGAGGAGAGGAACTCCGTCTTCGCCTGGCTGGCCTGCTCGGCCTCCGCCTTGGCGGCGAGGAGTTCCGACTGGTAGGCCTCCTGACGGGTGACGTCGCCCTGGATGCCGATGAAGTGGGTCACCGTCCCGGCGGCGTTGCGGACCGGGTCGATACGCAGGTAATTGCGGAACGGGGAGCCGTCCTTGCGGTAGTTGGTCAGGACTACGCTTACCGGCTCCTGGCGGGAGAGGGCCGCGCGCAGGGTGTCCACGTCCGCGGGGTCCGTGTCCGGCCCCTGCAGGAAGCGGCAGTTGTGGCCGATGGCCTCTTCCGGCTCGTAGCCGGTGAGGGTCTTGAACGATCGGTTGCAGTAGGTCACCGGCAGCCCGGGGACCTGGGCATCGGCGACGACCACGCCCTCGGAAGTCGCATCGAGGGCCTGGGCCTGGAGGCGGACCTGGGTCTCGGCGCGTACGACGCTGGTGTAGTTGACCAGCAGCAGGATGCAGCCCTGCAGCCGGCTGGCGCGGCTCCAGTAGGGCAGCAGCCGCAGCAGGTGGTGCTCCCCCTGGCAATCCAGCCACTCCTCCAGCGTGTCGCCCTCGCGCAGGACGCGCTGGACGCGGTCGCCCCAGTCGTAGAGCCCGAGCTGCCCGGAGAGGATGCTCACCGGCTGCTCCAGCCAGTCCTCCTGCAGCTCCAGCAGGGACTGCGCCGCGGCGTTGAAGCGCTTGATCCGTGCGTGGGCGTCGAAGACCACCAGCCCCTCGCTGAGGCTGTCCATCACCGAGGCGAGGTCGTCGTACGCCTCGCTGAGTTCCTCGCTGCGCCGGTTCAGCTCCTCGTTGACGGTGGTCAGCTCTTCGTTGGTGGACTGCAGCTCCTCGTTGCTCGTCTCCAGCTCTTCGTTGGTCGACTGGAGTTCCTCATTGGAGGACTGCAGCTCCTCATTGGTCGACTGCAGCTCCTCATTGGCCCGTTCCAGCTCCTCGGTGACGACGCTCAGGTGCTCCCGCGTGGCCGTCAGCTCGCCGCGCAGGGTGTCGACGGTCCGCTGCGTCCGCTCGTCGCCCTCGGCGATCTCCGGCGGCGGCTCCTCGTAGGCACCGCGCTCGAAGAGGATCAGGTAGCAGACCGAGCCCTCGTCGGTGGCCGCCGGCAGCGGGGTGATCCGCAGGCGCACCCACTCAAGCTCCGGGCGCAGGCGCAGGGCGGTGCCCATCTGCGGGTGGCCCTCGCGGTGGCAGCGATTGAGCAGGGTGATCAGTTCCGAGCGCAGCTCCTCGCGGATCAGGGCCTGGACGCTCAGGCTGGCGTCGCCGTCGGGCAAGTGCATGTAGTTGCCCGCACCGCGGCTGCGCAGCACCGTCCCGGCGGCGGTGACCACGACGTGCTCCGGCGCGAAGAGCTCCTGCAGCCCCTCGGCGATGCGCTGATCCATCTGCGTGCGCCTGGACGCGGCCGGCGGTGGGGGGCTGCTGCGCTCCGGGGCTGGGCCGCCGTTGCCGAACTTCGGCGGGGTGGCACGGACATCGTTGCGCTTGCGGTAGAGCCGCTGCGCCCCGTCGATGGCGGTGTAGAGGTATTCCCGCCCGCTGATCCCCTCGGCCCGCCCCAGGAACAGGTGCCCGCCCGGGCGCAGCCCGTAGTGGAACAGCTCCAGGATCCGTTTCTGCGTATCGGGGCGCAGGTAGATCAGCAGGTTGCGGCAGCTGATCAGATCCAGGCGGGTGAAGGGCGGGTCGTTGAGCAGGTCCTGCCGGGCGAACACCATCATGTCGCGCAGCGGCTTGGCGGCGCGCACCCGATCGCCCTCGCGCACGAAGTAGCGCTCAAGCCAGGCGCCGGGCAGGTCGGCCACCGCCCCGGCGGGGTAGATCCCGCTGCGGGCCTCGGTCAGCGCCTCCTCGTCGAGGTCCGTGGCGAAGATCTGAACCGGGCGCGTGATCTCGTGCTGCGCCAGGGCCTCCTGGACCAGGATGGCGATGGAGTAGGCCTCCTCGCCGGTGGCGCAGCCGGGTACCCAGATGCGCAGCTCGGCGTCCTCGGAGCGCTGCCGGGCCAGCTCGCCGATGACGGTTTCCAGAGCCTGGAACGCCTCGCGGTCCCGGAAGAAGGCGGTCACTGAGATGAGCAGCTCGCGGATCAGCCGGTCCACCTCGCCCGGGTCCGTCTGGAGCAGCTGCTCGTAGTGCGCGGCGTCCCGTGCCCCGGTGGCCACCAGCCGTCGCTGCAGCCGGCGCTGCACCGTGGCCTCCCGGTAGGCACCGAGGTCCATCTGGCGCTCGCGGTAGACGCGCTGGCCGATGCGCTCCAGGGCGTCGCCGAGCGCCGGCTCCCGGTCGTCGGCCGGCTCGCCGCGGGCCAGGCGCGCCAGGCGCTCGGCCAGCCCGCGGCTGTCCGGCACGCTGTCCGCGCACCCGGTCTGCAGCGCGGCCCGCGGCATGCCGTCGTAGGCGGCGCTGGCCGGCTCCTGGGCAAACACCGCACCGCCGGCGGCCTTGATGGCGCGGGCGCCGGCGGCGCCGTCGGTACCGGTGCCCGACAGGACCACCCCGGCGCACAGCTCGTGGTACGCCTCGGCCATGGAGTGGAAGAGGCGGTCCGCCGAGGGCTTCGGTCGCACCGGGTCCGGGGGCTCGGTGAGCAGAATGCGCCCCCTGGCGATGGTGATGTCCTTATTGGCCGGGGTGACGTAAACGGTGTCCGGGGCCAGCTGATCGCCGTCTTCGGCGGTGTGGACGCTGAGCGCGGTCTCGCGGCTGAGCAGGTCGGTGAGGATGCTTCGGTGGTGGGGGGAGAGGTGCTGGGCGATGACGATGCTCAGGCCCAGATCGCCCGGGAGCTCGCGGAGCAGGCCGCGGAGGGGGTCCAGCCCCCCGGCCGAGGCCGCAACGCCCACGATAAAGGGCGCGGGAGGGGACTCGGCGGGCGGCAGTCCTTGCGCACGCACGTCGGGCGACCTCTTTGTAAGCAGTTCCGTTCAATTAAGCACACCGGGGTGCAAAACCGCAACCGTCGAAAGGGAAGCAGGGCGCGAGGGCCCGGGGCCGGCGGCTAAAGCTGCGACTCGATGGGCAGCAGGCGCGCGAAACCGGCCACGAAGCGCCGCCACCATCCCGCCTTGGGGTCGCGCCGGTACGTGCTGGTGTCGTCCTCCCAGCGCAGGGCCCCGCGCTCGGAGAGGCGCACCCGGTAGGCGAAGCGCGGGTCGGTGGCCTGCTCGAAGATGGTCTCCAGCGCCGTGGCCATTTCGGAGTCGCGGACGAAGACGCCGAGCTCGGTGTTGATGTGCGCCGAGCGCGGATCGAGATTGAACGACCCGAGGAAGATCTCCTCGCCGTCGAAGACCGCCCCCTTGGTGTGCAGGCTCGCCCGCGAGGCGCCCAGGCCGAAGGCGGCGTCGGCCTGGTAGTGCTGCCAGGCGCTGGGGCGCAGCTCGTAGAGCGCCACGCCAGCCTCCAGCAGGGCGTGGCGGCGGCGGGCGTAGCCGCTGTGGGCCAGGGCCACATCGGTGGCGGCCAGCGAGTTGGTGAGCACCGAGACCGTCACGCCGCGCTGCGCCAGGCCGGTGAGTCCCGCCGTGCCCTCGGCGCCGGGCACGAAGTAGGGCGAGGCCAGCGTCACGCGTTCCTCGGCCGCGGCAAAGCGCTTGCCCAGGGCGTTGAGCACCGCCCGGGTGCTTGGCTCGCCGCTGTGGCCCAGGGCCTTGCTCGGGTTGTCCACGGCCAGTTCGGCGTCGCGGGTCCAGGTGTAGGCGTCGGTCTCCAGCAACGTCGCCACGGGGGCGCTGCTCGGCGCGGGCCGATACAGCGGGTGATCGGTGCGCGCGCGGTGCCAGGCGCGCAGCTCCTCCTGGAGCTGCTCGAGCGGTTCAGCGCCGGAGCGGCCGCGTTGGAGCTGGGCGATGGGGATCGCCGCCGGGCTGTTCCAGTAATCCGTAAAGGCGCGCTCGGCCCGGTGGGCCAGGGGGCCGGCCATGGCCAGGTCGATGTCCATGAAGTTGAACGGTTCGCCGGTGTAGAAGTAGGCGTTGGAGATGTTGCGCCCGCCGACGATGGCCAGCCGGCCATCGGCGATCCACGCCTTGTTGTGCATGCGGTGGTTGAGGTCGCTGGCGCGCAGCAGCAGCTCCACGCCGGCGCGCAGGGCACCGGCCCGAGAGCGGTACGGATTGAACAGCCGGACCTCGGCGTTCGGGTGTTGATCCAGGGCGGCCAGGGCGCGGTCGTCGCCGCGGATGTCCATGTCATCGAGCAGCAGGGCCACCTGCACGCCGCGCTCGGCGGCATGGAGCAGTTCGGCGAGCAGCAGTCGGCCGGCCTCGTCGTTGCGCCAGATGTAGTACTGCAGATAGAGCCGCTCCTCGGCGAGGCGCGCGCTGTGTGCCCGCCACTGGTAGGCGTCCAGGCCACTGGTCAGCATCTGGAAGCCGGTGGCTCCCTCGCGGGCTGCTGGCACCTCGCGCAGCCACTCGGCCAGGGGGCCCTCGTTGGCTGGCAGGCGGGGGGCCTGCTGCGGCGTCTCCGGGGCCTGGTAGACCGGGGCGCAGCCGGTCAGGGCGAGCAGCAAGACTAGCGCGAGCGCCACATGTAGCGGCCGGGGCCGGGGGGGCGCGTGGATCATGTCGGTCTCCCGGCGCCGAGCACGGCGTAGCGCGAGAAGCGTGCGTTGATCCACAGCGCGGCGACGATGATGCCCCCACCAACGGCCAGCCGCAGCAGGTCGGCATCCGCGTCCCAGAGCAGCAGGTTGACCAGCAAGCCGGCGGGGATCAGCAGGTTGTTCATCACCGCCAGTGTGCCACCGTCCACCACGCGGGCCCCCTGATTCCACAGATAGAGGCCTAGCCCCGATGCCGCCAGGCCCAGCCAGAGCAGCACGCCCCACTGCAGCCCACTGTCCGGCATCAGGCTCGGGTCGCCGAACAGGGCGAAGCTCGGGGCGGCGACCAGCAGTGCGCCCAAGAAGAAGAAAAAGAAGACCCGGTAGGCCGGGGTGTCGATGGGGTGGCGCAGCAGCAGGTGCTTGTAGCCCACCTGTCCGGCGGCGAAGGCGGCGTTGGCCACCTGCAGCAGCAGGAAGCCGAGCAGGAACTCATCGGTGATGCCGTCGTAGCGAATCACCCCGGCGCCGAGCACCGCCAGGGCCGCGGCGAGCAGCGCCACCGGCGCGAAGCGTCGGTGCAGGGCATCATCGAGCAGCGCCACGTAGAGCGGCGTGGTGATGGTAAACAGCAGCACCTCCGGCACCGTCAGGTAGGCGAAGGAGCGGTAGAGGCACAGGTAGGTCACTCCAAACTGCAGGGCGCCGAGGAGCATCAGCCCGCCGGCGAGCGACGGTGACAGGCCCCGAAAGCGCGCCAGGGGCAGGAAGACCAGTGCGGCCAGCGCCACGCGGCTCAGCACCGCGAAGTCGTCATCCACCTGCCCGGAGAGGTACTCGCCAATCAGGCTGAACGAGAAGGCCCAGAGCAGGGTGACCAGGAGCAGGTACGGCATCGATGGCGATTGTCGGGTCTGTGTGTGCGGCCGGCGTAGTGTTGGCGACAGCGGCGGGCGTGACAAGGCCTGCGGAGCGCCCGCGCGCCCCGCGCTGCGGCCTACGGCGCGCCAACGGCGCAGCCGCTGCGCCGCCGCAGGGGTGGACGTGGACGGGCAGCGCGGCAGAATAGGGCGTTAACCGCCTGTTAGCCGTCGCAGCGCACGGTGGCGCACACCCTGGAGGCGAATTTTGGATAAAGCGACCCTCGGCGGGCTGCTGGTCGGCATCACCATCATCGTCACGGCCATCGCCGCCAGCGGCGATGCGGCACAGTTCCTCTACCTGCCGGCGGTGCTCATCGTCTTCGGCGGCACCTTCTCGGCGACGCTGATCAAGTTCTCGCTCCAACAAGTCATCAACTCGGTGCGGGTAGCCGGCCAGGCCTTCAAACGGCGTCAGGACGACCCCGCCGCGCTCATCGCCCAGACCAAGGAGCTGGCCACCCAGGTCCGCAAGCACGGCTTCCTGGTCCTGGAGGACGCCGAGGTCGACAACCCCTTCTTCCGCAAGGCACTCGACTTGACGGTGGACGGGGTTGAGCCGGAGCTGGTCCAGCGCATCCTGCGTGAGGAGCTGGAGCTGTCCATGCAGCGCCACGAGGTGGGGCAGCGCATCTTCCGTAGCATCGGGGAGCAGGCCCCCGCCTTCGGCATGATCGGCACCCTGGTCGGGCTGGTGCAGATGCTCGGCAACCTGGAGGACCCGGAGGCGATCGGACCGGGCATGGCGGTGGCCCTGCTGACCACGCTCTACGGGGCGCTCTTCGCCCAGCTCGTTGCCCTGCCCATCGCCGACAACCTGGAGGTCCGGGCGCAGCAGGAACACACCAACAACCTGCTGATCATCGACGCCGTGACCTGCATCCACAAGCGCTATAACTCGCGGCTGATCGATGAGGTGCTGTCCAACTACCTGCCGCCGAGCCAGCGCGGGGCCGTGGCCGCCCCCGCCGGGCAGACGGCCGCGGAGGGCTCCGGGAACCAGGGATGAGATACCGCAGTAAGGCCTCCGCGCGTGGCTCGCCCGCCTGGATGACCACCTTCGCCGACCTGATGGCGGTGCTGGTGGTCTTCTTCGTCATGCTCTACAGCATGTCGGTGATCGACAACGAGCGCTACCAGCAGCTCGCCGAGTCCCTGCGCCAGGTCCTCGGCCCCGCGGTGGTGCAGGAGGACACGCCGCAGGCCGCGCCGACGGTGGTCGACCTGGAGGGGCCGGCACCGACCCCGGAGCAGGAGGTCCGGGATGACCTGCCGCCTTCGGATCCGGAGTACGACGAGACGGCGGAGATCCTCGAGGCGCTGCAGGACGCCCTGGCCGAGGAACTCGCCGCCGGCGAGGTGGAGCTGGGCGAGGGCGAGGACGGCGTACTACTGCGCTTCCCCGAGCGGGCCGCCTTCGCGCTGGGCAGCAAGGAGATCAGCGACCCCTTCGTGCCGGTGCTCGAGCGGGTCGCCGGCGTGCTGTCGGATACCCCGGGGTTGATCCGGGTGACCGGACACACCGACGATATCCCCATCCGCAGTGACCGCTTCCGCTCCAACTTTGAGCTCTCCACCGCCCGGGCGATCTCGGTGGTGCACGTGTTCAAGGACGCGGGGATCACGCCGGAACGGCTGATCGCCCAGGGCCACGGCGAGACGCGGCCGCTGGAGCCCAACGACACCCCCGAGCAGCGCGCCCGCAACCGTCGTGTGGATGTGCATCTGATCGAGCAGTCCGAGTGATCGGCTCGGAGCGGCCCGGAAGGGTAACCGAGCCGGCTGGCGGTGCCTTCGCCCCTGATGCTGACGTGGTATCTTGGAATGATCAAAATTAACGGGGGCGGCATGGCCATGCGCGATGGCGGGGGTGTGAATGGCGGGATCGGTGGGTACGCGATCGCGCCGGAGGAGCTGCTCGAGATGCTCGAGGCCGCGCCCGAGCTGATCGGCGTGGCGGACCTGTGCGGTGGCTGCGAGCTTTACCGAAACCCGGCCATGCGCCGGATCATGGGCGAGCCGCGCCCGGACACCCCCTTGGAGCAGCGCATCGCCGATTCGCACCCGGAGTGGGCGACCCGGCGCGTCCTCGATGAGGGGCTTCCGGCGGCGCGGCGCGACGGGGTCTGGCAGGGCGAGACTGCAGTGCTCTGCGTGGAGGACGGCCGCTCGATCCCGGTGCTGCAGACGCTGATCGTCCACAGGGATGAGCACGGTGAGGCGCAGCGCTGTTCGACCATCATCCGCGAGCTGACCGAACAGAAAGAGACCGAGCACGCGCTGCGCAAGAGTGAGGAGCGCTACCGCCGCTTCCTCGAGGGCTTTCTGGGGATTGCCTATCAGATCGATCCGGAGGATTACCGGATTCTTCTGCTTAGCGGGGCCGTGGAGTCGATCACCGGCTACGACCGCGCCTACCTGCTGGATCGGACGAGCCGTTGGTCGGATCTGATCCACCCGGATGACCGCGAGCGCGTCGATGTCGAGGACGCCGCCATCCGGAGCCGGGGGGAACGGGTGGGGGATCTGCGCTATCGGATCCGCCACCGGGATGGTTCCACCCGCTGGGTCCGGGATATCTGGCAGATGGTGGAGCTGCCGGCCAACGGGCGCCAGGTCTTCCAGGGCGCGCTCTACGACATCACCGAACGCATGGAGCTTGAGCGGGCGCGCCAGCAGGCGGACCGCGACCGCAGCACCTTCCTCGCTGCGGTCAGCCACGACCTGCGCACGCCGCTTAACGCCGTGGTTGGCTTCACCGGGCTGCTCGAGGATACCCGGCTCGACGACGAGCAGCGCCGCTACGTGGAGCTGTGCCGCACCGCCAGCCAGACCCTGCTCGGGCTGGTGGACACCCTGCTCAGCCTGTCGCGGCTCGAGGCCGGCGAACTCCGGCTCGAGCGCGAGCCGTTCGAGCTGCGCGCCTACCTGGCCGACGAGAGCAAGCTGCTGGAGGCCCTGGCCGCCGAGCAGGGGCTGGCGCTGACGCTGACCGTCGACCCGGCGGTCCCGGAGTGGGTCGAGGGGGACGCCGTACGCTTCGGTCAGGTGCTCTACAACCTGGCGAATAACGCCATCAAGTTCACCGAGCAGGGCAGTGTGACCATCACCGTGGCCCCGGCGGACGGCGATGACCGGCTGCTGGTGGCGGTTACCGACACCGGGCCGGGGATCTCCGAGACGGATCAGCAGCGCATCTTCCGCGCCTTCACCCAGGGCGACGATGTCTTCCGCCGGCAGGAGGGCAGCGGGCTGGGACTGACCATCTGCAAGGAGCTGGTGCGCCTGATGGGCGGTGAGCTCGGGGTGCAGAGCACCCCGGGGGCCGGGGCGACCTTCCACTTCACCGCCCGTCTGCCGGCAGTCGCTCCACCTGCGGATGACGATACGGCGCAGGCAGCCGCCCCGGAGCCGGATGAGCTGGCGGGTCAGGGGCCGCTTCAGGTGCTGGTTGCCGAGGATGAGCCCGCCAACGCCCTCCTCATCCGCACCCTGCTGGAGCAGCAGGCGTGTCGGGTCACGGTGGTCGAGGACGGTGAGTCGGCCGTCGCGCAGTGGGAGCAGCAGCGCCCCGATCTGCTCCTGCTGGACGTCCAGATGCCCGGCATGGATGGGTGCCAGGCCCTCGGGATCCTGCGCGAGCGTGAGGCGCAGCGCGGCTGGTCCCGCACGCCGGTGGTGATGTGCACCGCGCATGCCGTGGAGCAGGTCTGGGAGGACTGTGCCCGCCAGGGCAGTGATGCCACCCTGACGAAGCCCCTCGACCGCGACGAACTCGTGCGTGTGCTCGAGTGGGTCCGCCGGGGCGGCACCGGCCGCGGCTGACGGTGGTGCAAGGGCCCGGGGCGCCCAAAAGCCCCGTGTGGCGCCGCTCTCGGTGGCCAACGGCCCGGTTTCCCTGGGGCTGGTGCCTTGAAATTGTGCAATCGAAGCGGTACCGTCCAGCGCCTTTCCCCCGGGGCTGCCCCAGTTTTGTGCGTCCAAGCCCGTGCAGGCGGGGTGGTCGTGGCCCTTCGCACGACGAAACGGAGCCTAACTCCCCATGTCCCAACCCGAATCGGCGGGCGACCGCTACGCTGTGCCCGAACGCGAGGTTCGCGGCAACGAACGCACCGTGATGGTGCTCTCGGGCGGCTTTGTGCTGGCCTTCATCGCCATGGCGGCGCTGGACCTGGACTGGCTGAGCGCCGCGGTGGACACCACCTTCGGCTACGCCACGCAGTACTTCGGGGCGTACTGGCAGCTTCTGATGCTCGCCACCTTCCTGATCGCCCTGGTCATGGCCTTCAGTCCGCTGGGCCGGCTGCGCGTCGGCAACGACAAGCCGGATTACAGCAACTTCTCCTGGCTGGCCATGATCATGGCCACGCTGCTTGCTGGCGGCGGTGTCTTCTGGGCGGCCGCCGAGCCCATCGCCCACTTCATGGATCCGGCGCCGCTGTTCGCCGCCGAGCTGGGCATCGAGGGCGGCGAGGAGGGTGCGGCCGTCCCCGCGCTGGCGCAGAGCTTCATGCACTGGGGCTTTCTCGCCTGGTCGATCCTCGGCGCGCTGACCGGCGGCATGCTCATGCAGCTCCACTACCACCGGGGCTGGCCGCTGAAGCCGCGCACGCTGCTCTACCCGCTCTTTGGCGAGCGCATCATGCACGGCACCCCGGGTGCGATCGTCGACACCTTCTGCGTGATCGCCGTGGTGGCCGGTACGGTGGGGCCGCTCGGCTTCCTCGGCCTGCAGGTGGCCTACGGGCTGAGCGATCTCTTCGGCCTGCCGGATAGCGTGTGGCTGCCGGCGGCGGTGCTGCTGGCGGTGATCCCCATCTACCTGTTCTCGGCGATTACCGGGCTGAACCGCGGCATCCGCATGCTTAGCCGCTTCAACGTGATGCTGGCGCTGTTCCTGGCCGCCTTCATCCTGCTCTTCGGCCCGACGGCGTTCATCATCGACGGCTTCGTCCAGGGTATGGGGACCTACGTGGACAACCTGCTGCCCATGGCCACCTTCCGCGAGGACCCGGCCTGGCTGGACTGGTGGACGGTCTTCTTCTGGGGCTGGTTCATGGGCTACGGGCCGCTGATGGCGATCTTCGTCGCCCGGATCTCGCGTGGGCGCACCATCCGGCAGATCGTGCTGGCCATGTCGGTGCTCGCCCCGGTGGCGACCTGCTTCTGGTTCGCCATCGTCGGTGGCTCCGGGATCGCCTTCGAGCTGGCCACGCCCGGTGCCGTCTCCGATCCGTACAACGAGGCCGGGCTGCCTGCGGCGATGATGGCCATCGCTCAGCAGCTGCCGTTTGGGGCGATCATCGCCGTCCTCTTCCTGGTGCTGACCACCATCTTCGTGGCCACCACCTCGGACTCGATGACCTACACCATCTCGCTGACCATGAGCGAGGGCGACGAGCCGGCCACCTGGCTGCGCGTCTTCTGGGGTCTGGTGCTCGGCGTGATGGCGATGATCCTCATGCTCATGGGCGAGGGCAGCATCACCGCGCTGCAGTCGTTCATCGTGGTCACCGCCGTGCCGGTGTCGCTGATCCTGCTGCCGTCGCTGTGGTACGCGCCGCGGATGGCGATGCACCTGGCTGACGGTGAGGAGCCGGCCATCGACGGTGAACCGGCCCGCGCGGAGAAGCCGGCCGGGCGCTGAACGGCGCCCGACTCCGGCACGGAGTCCACCCACCCACCGGAACGGAGGGAGGCATCGCGGCCTTGGCAGGCGGATCCGAATACCTGCGGTTCATTCTGGAGAACCGCCGCTTCCTCGGATTCGGCCTGCTGGCCGCGGCCCTCTCCGGCTTCGGGCAGACCTTCGCCACCGGGCTCTCGCCGCCGGCCACGGGGCTGCTGCTCGACTGGGGGGTGTCGGTGGGTGTGGTCATCGGTGGCCTGGCGGTGCTGACGGCGGGGGCGGGGGTGTTGGCGGCCGCGGGGCGGAGGCGGGGTGCGACCATTTGAGCTGTCCAAATCGGCAGACAACCCCGCCCCGGAGCTTTTCCCTCACAGTGACCTGGGTTAACCTCAGATTTGCTCGCCAGCTTAGTCGGATTTTTGGCTCAGGCGCGCCACCATTCAGCGCAGGAATGCTCGCATGAAGGGAAAGCAGCTGGTTCAGGGAGGAGAGGAGCCGCGCAGCAGCGGGCTCAGTGGCCTGTTGGCGCGCCTGCGTTCCGGCAGGCAGGACCCCCGGGTTGGCGTCCAGATTCTCCGCACCGGGCAGGTCACGTTGGCCGCGTGCTCGCCCGATGGTGAGCGTCTGCTCGGCTGCGAGCGGCGCACCTGCGGGCCGGAGCAGGTCGGCGACACCCTCGCCGCCATGGTCGAGGCCCACGGCTTGCGCGGGGATCCGGCCTACATCGTCCTCGACGGCGAGGACTACGAGATCCAGCAGGTGGATGCCCCGGGCATCCCCGACGCCGAGCTGAACCAGGCGCTTCGATTCCGCCTGCGCGACGTCTCCTCGGTGCCCGTCTCCGACATGGCCGTCGCCGGCCAGCGTCAGTACGCCAGCCGGCGCCAGCAGCCGGATCGCCTGGCCCTGGCCATGGTGGCCCGGCGCAGCCGTATCCAGGAGCTGGTGGACCTGGTGGCGTACGCCGATCTCGAGCCGCGCGCCGTGCTTGGCCGGGAGACCGTGCTCCACGACATCGCTACCCATGTGCCGGCGTCCGAGCACCCGGTGCTGATGGTCCATCTGGCCGAATACGACACCGTAATGACCTTTAGCCGCGCCGGGCAGCTGGTGCTGGCGCGTTCCCAGGGGGTCGGCCTGCGCCGCTTGCGTGAGGAGGGCGACGAGGCGGTCCAGGCCCTGCTCCGGGAGCTGCAGCGTACGCTGGACTACCACGACTCGCAGCTTTCCCAGCAACCGATTGACCGGATCCTGATGGTTCCCGCCGGTGGGCAGGCGGAGCTGGGCGAACTGCTCGAGCAGCTGAGCCAGTCGCTCCCCGTACCGGTGGTCCGGCTCCAGCTCCAGCAGGTGCTTGAGACGCAGGTGGACGGGGCGACGCGGCTCGACGACGCCACCCAGGGCCACTGCCTGCTCGCTGCCGGGGCCGCGCTGCCACGCGCCAGCCAGAGCGACGTCTCGCTCTACCAGCCCCCGGTACGGCAGTTCGACCCGCTCGCCCCGGCCTCGATCATCGGCTACGCCGCGGCGGCGGCCGTGCTCCTCGGTGTGGTCAGCCTGGTTCAGGGGCGGGTGCTAAGCGGTGCCGAGGACCGTCTGGCCGAAGTCGAGGCCGAGCAGGAGGCGCTGCTCGAGCAGGTTCAGGCCCTGGAGCAGGAAGTGGAAGAGGCCCGGGTGCCTTCGGAGGCCTTGGTCGAGCGCCGGGATACGCTGGAGGCGCAGCTCGGCACGCAGCGACAGTTCCTGGAGGAGCTGCGCGGGATCCACCCCGAAGCCATGGCCGGCTTCTCGGAGACGCTCGAGGGGGTGGGACGCCAGGAGCAGGAGGCGTTGTGGCTGACGCGTATGCACTTTTCGCCGCAGGCGGGCGAGTTCCAGGGGTACGCGCTGGACGCCGCCGAAGTCACGCAGTTCTTCGAGCACCTCGGGATGCAGCGTGAGTTCCAGGGGTGGAGTTTCGAGCACCTTGCGCTCGACCGGGTCACCGGTCGCAACGGCGAGGCGGCCGGCATGCGGGCCTACCGCTTCGACGCCGCGGCGCAGCGGGGAGGTGAGCCATGAAGAGGGCGCTGGCGCGCAGCCCGGTGGTGGCGCAGGTCACGGGTGCATGGGATCGGCTGAACCAGGCGCTCTGGCAGCGCACCGTCCGCGAGCGGGTGCTGGTCGGCGTGGCGCTGTTCGCGGTGATCGCCGCGCTCTGGTACTTCTACCTCCATGAGCCGCAGCGTCAGGCGCTGGAACAGGCGCGGAGTTCGGCGGAGAACGCCGAGAACCAGCTCCCGCAGCTGCGGGCGCAGATCGAGGAGCTGGAAGCCGAGCGCGACGCCGACCCCGACGAGGCCATCGAGCGGGAGATCGCCTCGCTGGAGGAAGAGCTCGAGGCGGTTCAGCGCCGGATGGCTGAGGACATGCCCGATTTCATCGAGCCCGGTGACATGCGCGGCGTGCTCGAGGCACTGCTGGCGCGCCGCGACGATACCGAACTGCGGGCGTTCGAGCGCCTGCCCGCCGAAGTGGCCATGGAGGCCGAAGATGAGAACGGCGAGACGCTGAAGGCGTATCGGCACCCGGTGCGGATGGTCTTCGAGGGCGACTACGAGGCCACGCTCCGGTTGCTCGAGGAGGTGGAGAACCTGCAGTGGCAGTTTGCGTGGGAGGAGCTGACCTATGAGGTCGAAGAGTACCCGCTCGGGCGGGTGGAAGTCCGCCTGCACACGCTCAGCGGGCACGAGGCCTGGCTGGATCTCTAGGCTCGCCGGGTCGGTGCTGGGGCTTGTCATCCTCGGCGCCGGCACAACCGCGGCGACGGCCGGGCCGTTCGATCCGACCCAGCCGCCGGCGATGACGCCGGGTCAGCTGCCCCCGCACCTGCGCGACCGTGTGCAGATGCCCGGCGCCCCCGCGGGCGCGCAGGAGGAGCCGGCCACGCCGGTCCACGAGGATCTGCGCATGGTCATCCAGAGCGGAACGTATCACCCGGAGGTGAACGGATCGGCGGCGTTCTTCCGCGATGCCTGGTACGTGCCCGGCCAGGCCGTGGGCGAGGCCGATCTGTTCGGCACGCGTCGCCACGGCGCCGATGTGGATTACGAGGACGGGCGGCACTACGTGCCGGTGGTCGATCACGGGGTCGAGAAGACCCGGCGCCTGCCCAGGGATTTGCCAGGAGAGAAAGCCAAATGAGCGCAGGGAACCTTCTTCGCCACGCGGCCCCGGTCGCCGCCACCCTGGTGTTGATCACCGGATGTGCCAGCACCAGCGTGCATGACGACGAGGAGCGCGCCGCGGAACGCAGCCAGCAGGCCCAGGAGCGCCTCGATCCACAGGATCGCAGCGAACCCCAGGCCGATGACGGTGAGGCGGTGCCGGAAGAGATCGAGGCCGCGCTCTCCGAGGCGCCGCCGATCCATCCCCTCGACCTCCAGGCCGAGGAGCCGCGCTTCGACATCACCGCCGACGAGGTTCCCGCGCGGGCCTTCTTCCACGGCCTGGTCGAGGACACCCCGTATAACGTCGTCGTCCATCCGGAGGTCGAGGGCGAGATCTCGCTGAGCCTGGACGACGTCTCGGTCCCCGAGGTGATGGATACCCTGCGCGAGTCCTACGGCTACGAGTACCAGCGTACCCAGGTCGCCTACCTGGTCCTGCCGGCGCGCCTCGAATCGCGGATGTTCAACCTCGACTACCTCAACGTCGACCGCGAGGGCGACTCGGGCACGCGCATCTCGGCCGGGGACATCACCGATGATGACGATGACGTCGCCGGCAGCCAGCTGCGCACCCGGTCGCATTCCAAGCTCTGGGCGGACATCGAGTCGGTGATCGAGCGGATGATCGCCGACGAGGAAGAGGAGGGTGCCTCGGTGGTGGCCAGCCCCGAGGCCGGCTCGCTGGTGGTGCGCGCCAAGCCGAGCACCCTGGGCCAGGTGGAGCGGTTCATGGACCGCCTGCAGACCAGCCTCAATCGCCAGGTGGTGCTCGAGGCGCGCATCCTGGAGGTGGAACTCCGCGACGAGTTCCAGGCCGGGATCGATTGGGGGTTCGTCGGGCGCATGAGCGGAGAGAACCTGAATATCGGTGTCTCGCCCGGCTCAGGTTTCGGGCTGGATGCCGATGACAACTTCGGAATCGATGTTGCGCGCGATACGCGCGGCTTCGACGGCCTACTGCGGGCCCTGGATCAGCAGGGTGACCTGCAGGTCCTCTCCTCGCCGCGGGTGTCGACGCTGAACAATCAGAAAGCGCTGATCAAGGTCGGGACCGACGCCTACTTCCAGACCGACGTGGACATCGATACCCGAATCCGCGACAACCAGGCGCTGACCGAGGTGGATCCGGAGTTCGAGCCCTTCTTCTCGGGGATCTCCCTCGACGTCACCCCCAACATCACCGAGGAGGGGTGGATCACCCTGCACGTCCAGCCGGCGGTCACCGATGTGGACCAGGTAACGCGCAGCGTCAGTCGCCCGACCGGGGATGGTGGCGATACCGAGGACATCTCCTTCGACCTCGCCCGGATTGATGTCCGGCAATCGGACTCCATCGTCCGGGCCCGGGATGGCGACGTGGTGGTCATTGGCGGTCTCATCGAGGAGCGCGACCGGCAGGTGACCTCGCAGGTGCCGCTGCTTGGCAGTATCCCCTTGCTGGGTTGGTTCTTTACGCAGGAGGAGCAGCGCACGAGCAAGTACGAATTGGTCATCCTGCTCCGCCCGCGCCTGGTGGAAGAAGGGGCCTGGAGCGGCGAAGTCGACAGCCAGATGGAGCGCCTCGATGAGTTCTACAGGCTTCAATAGCAAGCGGCGGATGCGCCGCCGGGGCGCCCGGCTTACCGCCGCCGTGTTCGGCCTGGCCGGCGCCAGCGCGGTCCTGGCGGAGAGCGCGGCGGTTCCCGCCCCGGCAGAGGGGTTGGACCCGGCCGAGGCCGGGTCCATCGAGGAGCTGGCCGACGAAATCCCCGAGGACGAGCTCGACGCGCTGGTTGAGGACGCCCCGGACGGCGCGGCCCGCACCGCAGACGAAGGCGCAGCGGCCGAGCTGGACGAGGCTGTATCCGAAGGGGGCGCCGAAGCGGACGTCGAAGCGGAGGAACAAGCGGGCGCGTTCAGTCGCCGCCCCACCGAGCGCAACCCCGGCGAGCGGGCGCGGGTGCTGGTCGATCAGGCCCGGGAGCACCTGCAGGCCGGGGAGGTCTACGACGCCGCTCGTACCTACCGCCGCGCCCTGGATCTGGACCCGGAGCAGCACGTGGCGCGGCAGGGGTATGCACGCATCCTTGCCGCGAGCGGCCGGCAGGAGCGCGCCCGTGAGGTGCTCCGGGCGGGGATTGAGATCGCGCCCGGGGATCAGGCCATGGCGCGCTTCTACGCCGCTCTGGCCCACGAACTGGGCGACCCCGGGTCAGCCATCGGGGCGCTGGAGCAGGTGCGCGAGGCCGCAGACCGCCCGCCGGGCAGCGTTGAGGCGCAGCTGGCCGGGGTGCACCGCAGCGTCGGGCAGCACGAGCAGGCGCTGGCGCTTTACGAGGAACTGCTCGAGCACGAGCCCGGGAACCTGCGCTGGCAGCTGGGCGTGGCCGTGACCGCCGACGCCGCGGGGCGCACGGACCGCGCACGGGCGGCCTGGCAGGCGGTGGTGGATGCCGGCCCGGATCGCGACGAGGTGGCGGGGCACGCACGTTCGCGGCTCGAAGCGCTGGAAACGGAAACCGACGCCGAATCGTAGCGGCAGGAGGGCGCCATGCTGCGCAGGAAGATCCGCCTCGGAGATCTGCTCGTCGAGCAGGGTCTGATCAGCCAGAAACAGCTGCAGACCGCCCTCGAGCAACAGCGCCAGAGCGGTGAAAAGCTCGGCCGGCAGCTCATCGACCTGGAGTTCGTCAGCGAGGATCAGATCCTGCGAGTGCTCTCCGAGCAGCTCGAGGTGCCCTGGGTCAATCCCAACGACTACTTCCCGGACGCGGATGTCTCCGGCCAGCTGCCGGAGAACTACGCCCGGCGTTTTGCAGCCCTCCTGCTTGAGGAGACGGCGCAAGACTTCCTCGTCGCCATGGCCGACCCGAGTGACCTGATCGCCTACGACGAACTCCAGCGGGTGCTGCACAAGCCGGTCCGGGTGGCGGTGGCCCGGGAGTCCTCGATCCGCGAGCTGATCAACCTCGTCTACCGCCGTACTGAAGAGATCAGCAACATCGCCGAGGAGCTCGGCCGCGAGTTCAGCAGCGCTGATGATATCGACCTCTCCGCCCTGCCGGTGGGCGAGGGCGGCGCCAGCGCGCCGGTGGTGCGCCTGCTCCAGTCGCTGTTCGAGGACGCGGTCCAGGTGGGGGCCTCGGACATCCACATCGAGCCCGAGGAGCGTTCGCTGCGCATCCGCACCCGGCGCGACGGCGTCCTTCAGGAGCAGATCTTCCGCCAGCAGAACATCCACGCCGCGCTCGTCTCGCTGCTCAAGCTCATGTGCGGGCTGAACATCACCGAGCGGCGCCTGCCCCAGGACGGCCGCTTCCAGGTCCGCGTCCACGGCCGCAGCATCGACGTCCGCCTGTCCACGCTGCCGCTGCAGCACGGTGAGGGCGTGGTGATGCGCCTGCTCGACCAGACCGGCGGCGTGAGCTCCCTGGGTGAAACCGGCATGCCGGAGGACCTGCTCCAGCGCCTGCGGCGACTGATCCATATGCCGTACGGCATGGTGCTGGTCACCGGGCCGACCGGTTCCGGCAAGTCGACGACGCTCTACGGGGCTTTGTCGGAGATCAACCGGCCCGGCGTCAAGATCATCACCGTCGAGGATCCGGTGGAGTATCGGGTGCCGCGGATCAACCAGGTCCAGGTCCGCGAGAGCATCGGCCTGACCTTCGCACGGGTGCTACGCACGACCCTGCGCCAGGACCCGGATATCGTCATGGTCGGTGAGATGCGTGACGAGGAGACCGTGGACATCGGCATGCGGGCGGCGATCACCGGCCACCTGGTCTTCTCCACCCTGCACACCAACGACGCCGTCTCCACCGCCAACCGCCTGCTGGACATGGGCGCGGAGCCGTACATGCTCGTCGCCGCGTTGCGCGCCATCCTGGCCCAGCGCCTGCTGCGCCGGATCTGCACCAAGTGCCGGCAGCCCTACACGCCCAACGATCAGGAGCACGCCTGGCTGCAGAGCGTCTTTGGCGAGGACGCCAGCCGGGTCCAGCTCTACCACGGGCGGGGGTGTCCCTCCTGCAGTCAGACCGGCTATAGCGGGCGGATCGGCGTGTTCGAGCTGCTGGAACTCAACGCCGACATGATCGAGGCCCTGCGCCAGGGCGACCAGTCGGGCTTCGCCGCCGCCTGCGCCGCGGACCCGGGGTACCGGCCCATGAGCCATGTCGCCCTGGACTACGCACAGCAGGGGGTGACCACCCTCGAGGAGGTCTTCCGCGTGCTCGGCGAGATGGACGAGAGCACCATGCGCGACGAGAACCGGGCGGTTCAGGTGCAGGCCGCCGAGGAGAACGCCCACGGGGCGAGCAGCGCCGCCGGGACGGGGGCCGCGCCCCAGGCGCGCCCCTCGGAGACCACTGCAGGGGACTGATCGGGAGGGGGCATGCCGAATTTCCGGTACCGGGGCCGCGCACAGGACGGCCGCGAGGTCCAGGGCCGTATCGAGGCCCCGAACCGCGACGGTGCCATTGACGAGGTGCTCTCGCGCGGCGTGACCCCGATCTCGGTGGAAGCCGCCGGCGGTGACGGGGGCGGCGGCAGTGGCCTCAACATGGACCTCACCGAGCTGCTTGAGCAGTACAACATCGGGCAGAAGGTCACGCTCGAGGAGCTGGTTACGTTCGTCCGCCAGCTCAGCGCGCTGCTCCACGCCGGGGTGCCCATCATCCGCTGCCTGCGCGGACTGGCCGAGAGCGGCAGCAACAACCGCCTGAACCGGGCGCTGGAGGAGATCGCCGCCAGCCTGGAGAGCGGCCAGTCGCTCAGCCAGGCCATGGGGCGGCACGACGACATCTTCCCGACCCTGCTCATCGCCATGGTGCGCGTCGGCGAGGACTCCGGCCAGCTGGAGGAGTCGCTCAACCGCATGGCCGAGAACCTGGAGCAGGAGCGTGTCACCCGGCAGCGGGTCAAGCAGGCGCTGCGCTACCCCACGTTTGTCTTCATCGCCATCGCCATCGCCCTGGTGGTGGTCAATATCTTCGTCATCCCGGCCTTCAGCGACATCTTCGAGCAGATGGGGGCGGATCTGCCCGCGGCCACGGTGGCGCTGATCACCACCTCCGAGTTCATGGAGGAGCAGTGGCTCTACCTGCTCATCGGGGCCGTTGGGGCCTACTTCGCCGCGCGGGCCTACCTGCGCTCGGAAAACGGCCGCTACCTCTGGGACCGATTCAAGCTCCGCGTGCCGGGGATCGGCAAGATCCTGCAGCTGGCGCTGCTCGCCCGCTTCGGGCGGACCTTCTCGATGGCCGTGCGCTCCGGCGTGCCGTTGCTGCAGGCCATGGACTCCGTGGCAGAAGCCACGGATAACGCCTATATCGGAAGGGGCATTCGGACGCTGCGCGACGGCATCGAGCAGGGCGAGAGCCTCCACCAGGTGTCGGTTCGCAGCGGGCTGTTCACCCCCCTGGTGCTGCAGATGCTCGCCGTGGGCGAAGAGACCGGCCAGGTCGCGGACATGATGGACCAGGTGGCCGATTTCTACGAGCGCGAGGTCGAGGCGGACCTGGAGAAGCTCTCCTCCTATATCGAGCCGTTCGTCATCGGCTTCATCGGTATCCTGGTCCTGATCCTCGCCCTGGGCATCTTCCTGCCCATGTGGCAGATGGGGTCGGCCGCCCTGTGACGGGAAGGGAGAACCACGGCATGGGGGCGAGCGCTGTGACCCGACCGGGCGGCCGGGCACGCCGCTTCTTGCAGAGGCCGGCAGCCGCGCGCTCCGCCCGCGGCGTGACGCTGATTGAGCTGATCCTGGTGCTGGTCATCCTGAGCATTCTTGCCTCGGTTGCTGCACCCAACCTGAGCGGTTTCACCGATGGCACCGAAGTCCAGTCCGTGAAAAACAAACTGATCAGCGACCTGCGCAGTGCCCGCGCCAGGGCGATGGCGTGCAGCGGGGCGACATTGGAAGTCGATCTTGGCAGCTGGGAGAGGCGCTGGGCGCCCGAAGGTGAAGGCTGCGGCAACCTGCCGGATCTGACGAGAAGAGATGGCGTAACCGTGAGCAGCGACCCCGCGAAGTTCCGTTTTAGGTACCCCCACGGTGATCTGGAAGATGAAAGCGGGAACGGACTGCCAGGCGAGTTCACGATTGACCTTACCAAGGGGGACGTCACCCGCACGCTCTGCGTCCGTGCAGCGACCGGCGGCGTCTCCCGGGGGGCGTGCAAGTGACAGTTGACCGGGTACAACGCCGAGATACATGCCTTCGCAAGGCGACCGGTCCGCGGGGCTCAGGTTTCGTAGCCAGCGCGGCCCAGCGAGGCCTGACCCTCATCGAGATGATTGTCACCATCGTGGTGCTCGGCATCGCGATGGCTGCCTTGGCGTCTTTTTATCCGCTCCTGGCGCAGCTGCCGGATGCCGAAGAGGCGGAGAGAGCGGCACGGAACGCCGAGAGCTGCGCGGAGTTGATTATTGCGGCGTCCAGGGATTATTACGACGAGGACCAAAAAATATTTCTTTTTCAGCCATCTAAAATCCAAGTGGGGGGTGAACTCGGGCCTGCCAACGGGAATGATAATGGGATTTACATAGGTGAAGACCTTTGGGATAGATTCTGTTCTGGAAACAGTTTAGTCGAGGTCAGCGCGAGCGAGCATGGGAAGAATAAGCTGATTATTGAAATCGGGTACGACTCGGATTCCACCGTTAGCGGCCTTGATCCTCTTTACCTCGGTTTTGATTGATGAGAGCGCGGGGCTCGCTGGCTATGACTCATAATACAGGGATCAAACGGAGTCGCCGGCAAAAGGGGTTGACCCTGTGGGAGCTGATCATCGTCCTGGTCCTCGCCGGGGTTGTGGCGGTCATGGCGGCGCAGCCCCTCTCGACGCTTTTCAATGTCTCCATCACCTTGGAAGATGAGCTGGATGCCAAGGCGGACATCGCCTATGCCGTGCAGCGGATTCGCCAGGAAGTACGGCGGATGGATGATGACCCCTGTGACGCTATCGATGATGAAAGAGACGATAGAATCGATTTAACGACAACGGGTGGTGTTATTTCTTTGTACGTTGGAGGGGAGCCGAGTAGCATAAGCGTACCCTGCGAGCCGAGAGGACCTGACGGCTTCTACGTGATTGGTATCGAAGTAGATGGTGACTCGTATGATTTCGGCGTGACCCAGCGTGTCCGAGAGTAATAGTTGGTGCATCACGGAGGGGAGATGAGTACCAAATCAAGAGATAGAAAATCTTCAAGTGGTGTGACACCTAAAAGTCTTCAGGGCGGCTCCGCGCTGATCATTGGGCTGGTCGCGGTTGTGGCGACTGCGCTGCTGGTCGCGGGTATCGGGAAAATGGTTCAGGCCCGGGCAACAGTTACGGTGGATAGCTTACTGAGTGCTCAGGCTATTTATGCAGCTGAGTCGGCATTGATTCGGCGTCTGGATCCTGTTGCGGGCCCCGGCGAGAATACGAAATGGGAAAACTTTGGAGGCGCGGACGAAAGGGGTGGCAATATTCTATATGTATCGTTTATGTCGGGCGGCATTGATGATCGAGGTCGATCAGTTAAAAGTGTCTGCAGTTCTGATGATTTTAATGCCTCGAATGGTGCAAAGCTTGCGGTCGGTCGGGTTACCGGTGAGAACGGCAATAAGACCCTTCATCGACTCTGTGTGATTCAGCCTGTTTTATATATTGAGGGAGACGAAAAGTTTACGCCCCCCGACAGGGGCGGATCCCTTAGCATACTGGGAGGACCCGAGGCGAGTCTTAAATTTCCCGGGGCGCCCGCATCTTCGTACGATACTCTTTGCTCGAATGTCGGGGAAATAGATATGCCTGGCTCGCAAAGCGGAAAACTTCCTTTTGCTCAAGGACATTTTGTGTGTCAAGAGGATAAGCCAAGGGAGTGCGAGGGAACTATTCTGGGGATAAAGGAGGGGAAGAAAGTCTTTGACAGTGATGAGGAGTTCGGCGGCCAAAACAAGATATGTCGAGACGCCATATGTTTCCACCGAGATGTTGGTTCATGGCCCGCGGAGTGCCCGATGGGCCCACCGTCCCCAAAATACACTGAATGGGAATACGCTCGATAATTTTTAGTGCTTGGTGCCAGCTCGCCGACCCGCCTCCTCCATCGACACCACACCCTGCTGCACCAACTGCTGCAGGGCGTGATCGAGCGTCTGCATCCCCTGGGAGGCGCCCGTCTGAATTGTTGAA
>NZ_JAJNQP010000059.1:0-2284 GCF_022227985.1 Halorhodospira sp. M38 | reverse complement strand
AGGTCCGCCTCCTCGGGCGGTGTGGGATAGCCGGAGGTGCAATGGAGCAGGCAGATCTCCTCGCAACCGGCGCGGCGGGCGGTCGCCACGGCCTCCATGACCTCGGTGCGGGTCGCCATTCCGGTGGACATAATCAAGGGGCGCCCCTTGCTGGCGGCGTACTCGATCAGCGGCAGGTCGACGAGTTCGAAGGAGGCGATCTTGTAGGCGGCTGGCTCGAAGTCCTCGAGGAAGTCCACCGCCGTTGCGTCGAAGGGCGAGGAGAAGACCGTCAGCCCGCGCTCACGGCCACGCTGAAAGAGCGCCTCGTGCCACGCCCACGGCGTGTGCGCCCACTCGTAGAGCTCATAGAGGCTGCGGCCGGCCCACGGGCCTTCGGTGAGCTGGAAGTCCGGCCTGTCGGAGTCGAGGGTCATGGTGTCAGCGGTGTAGGTCTGGAGCTTCACCGCATCGGCGCCGGTCTCGGCGATGGCGTCGATGATGGCCAGCGCCTGCTCCAGGCTGCCGTTATGGTTCGCCGACAGCTCCGCGATGATGTAGGGCGGATGCCCCGGGCCAATAGGCCGGCCCTCCAGATCGAAACCTGCGGATTCTGTATGGGTCATGGACCGATTACCTTTCTGGTCGATCGTGGATCATGTACTGGGCTCCGTCGGCCAGCTCCGCGACCGTGCGGAAGCCGAGGCGCTCGAAGAAGTCCGGTATGCGCGTCGTCAGGCTGATGACGCCGGGGTTGTCGGCGAGCAGGGTCTCGACGAGCCGCTCGCCAAGCCCGATCCCGCGGCAATCCGGGTCGACGGCCAGGCTCTCCAGGTGCCCACCCTTGCTATGCCGCGCGCAGTAGACCGTGCCGACGATGGCGTCATCCTGTTCCACGGTGTAGAGCGGATCGCCGGGCCGGTAGAGCGCGCACATCCGGTCGAAGACATCGCACGGCGGCTTGGGGTAGCAGCGGTCCAGCAAGGCCTTAAGACCCCCCCCCGTTGTGTGGGATATGGTGCTGCCGGTAGATGGTAAACGTCCCGACGAGCCGATCTGACTCCATCTGGACCCGGGAGAGCTCCATCCGGTGCCCGTGTACGTCGAGGAAGGCGCGCGGGTAGCCCTCGGCGTCGAGCATGCGGATGAAGTCGAAGAAGTCGTTGAGATCCTGGACCGATGCCTCGGCCAAGTCGCTCTCCTCCGGCTTGCGGCGCCGGAAGACCACCGGCTCCCCCTCCTGGGGCTGCGGCTCGGGCTCATCCTGGATGATGGCCTCGATCATCGCCTCGACCTCCGTGGCTGCCCGCAGGAAGATCTCCGAGGCGGACCCTTCCAGGCAGAGCGGGCGCTAGAGGTAGACGGGCCCGGCATCCATCTCCTGCACGCAGCGCAGCGCCGTGAGCTTCGTCTCGTGGTGCCCGCGCTGGATCAGGTTCTGTAGCGGGCTCCCGCCGCGCCCGTAGGGCAGGTCGGTCATGTGGAAGATGACGCACTCGTAGGCCTGGTGAATCGTCTCCGGCACGATATAAGACCAGTGCGGGAAGAAGACGTAGCGCGGCGCGATGCGCTCCAGGCGCTGGGCCATGACCTCGTTCCACGGGCGGGAGGTGGCGATGACGTAATCCATGGGGCTCTCTGCTCAGGCGTGACCGCCCTGCGCCTTGGTAATCCGCAAGATGTACCGCTGGCCGCGCCAGTCGAAGAAGGCTGGGTAACGCTCGTTATCAACTACTCGCAGCAGCTCGAACTGGTCGGCCAGTGAGCGCTGCGGATCGAGGCGGCTGTCCTCGGGCCGCCGGCGCGGGTAGAAGCTCTCCTCGCCGCTTTGCTCGCGTCCCTGCGCTGCGCTGGCGGGGAAATCGTCGACAAACAAGCGGCAGAGCGTCCGCGTGGCCTCGGCCTGGGCCCCGCGCAGCTCCTCGATGAGCTCGTGGCCCTCGAAGGCGATCCAGCGCTGGGCGTAGATCGTGCCGCTATCCACCTGCTCGGCAGCCTCGATCAGGGTAACCGGGATGCGGCTCTTGCCCTCCAGGATCTGCCAGGTCAGCGGCGACCAGCCCTTGCCGTGGGGCAGGTCGCTCTCGTGGACCACCAGCGTGTGGTCGTACTGGGCGCGCACGGTCTCGGGCAGGATGCGGCCGAAGCTGAGGCAGAAGCAGAAGTCCCCCGCTTGCGCCTCGCTCGGCTCGTGGGTCCACTGGACGCGGTGGCCCAGCTCCTCCCAGTCCTCGATCAGCTCCAGCAGGTGCTCGTTGATCCAGCTCCCCTCATCCGAGAGGATCACGATCCGTCGGGGGGGGGG
>NZ_JAJNQP010000058.1:0-2434 GCF_022227985.1 Halorhodospira sp. M38 | reverse complement strand
AACCCCCCCCTGGCCCCGGGGGGTCTCGGCGGGGGGGCGCGCCCCCCCCCCGGGGCGGGCCCCCGGGCGGGCCTGGCCGGGGGGGCCGCCGCGCGCCCCGCCAAGGTTCCGGATCACACTCCGAGGGTGCCCTTATCGACGCGGACACCGGCGCCCATGGTCGAGGACACGGTGACCTGCTTGATGTAGACACCCTTGGAGGTGCTCGGCTTGAGCTTGTTCAGGTCGGCCAGCAGCGCATCCAGGTTCTCGCGCAGGGCCTGGTTGTCGAAGTTGGCGCGCCCGATCGCGGAGTGGATCACGCCCCCCCGATCGGTGCGGTAGCGCACCTGCCCGGCCTTGGCGTTGCGCACGGCGCCTGCGACGTCGGCGGAGACGGTGCCGGTCTTCGGGTTGGGCATCAGCCCGCGCGGGCCGAGGACCGGACCGAGCTTGCCGACCACCCCCATGGCGTCCGGCGAGGCGATCACCACGTCGTAGTCGAGCTCGCCGCCCTGCATGCGTTCGGCCAGGTCGTCCATGCCGACGGCGTCGGCACCCTCGGCCTGCGCGGCGTCGGCGTTCTCGCCCTGGGCGAAGACGGCCACGCGCATCGACTTACCGGTACCGTTGGGCAGCACCGTGGAGCCGCGGACGATCTGATCCGACTTGCGGGGATCGACGCCGAGGTTAACCGCAACGTCGATGCTCTCGGGGAAGCGCGCCGTGGCCAGCTCCTTCACCAGAGCCAGCGCCTCGTCCACCGGATAGGCTTGGTTGCGGTCCACGCGCTCGCGAATCTGCTTCTGCCGCTTGGTCAGCTTGGCCATGGCTTAGACCCCCTCCACGTCGATGCCCATGCTCCGCGCGGTACCGGCGATGGAGCGCACCGCCGCGTCCATGTCGGAGGCGTTCAGGTCCGGCCACTTGGTCCGGGCGATCTCCTCGAGCTGATCGCGCTGGACGGTGCCGACCTTCTTGGTGTTCGGCGTGCCCGAGCCGCCCTTGGCGCCAATGGCCTTGAGCAGCAGGATCGCGGCCGGCGGGGTCTTGGTAACAAAGGTAAAGCTGCGATCGGAGTAGACCGTGATCACCACCGGGATCGGCAGGCCGGCCTCCATCTCCTGGGTCTGGGCGTTGAACGCCTTGCAGAACTCCATGATGTTCAGGCCGTGCTGACCGAGAGCGGGACCCACCGGCGGGCTCGGGTTGGCCTGCCCGGCAGGGACCTGCAGCTTGATATAAGCTTCGATCTTCTTCGCCATGCTTGCGTGCTCCTGTCACGGGTGCGAACGCCGGGTGAGGGCTCCCCGTGGGGTGAGACGCGCCGGTCGGCGCGTCGCGGTTACGTTTTCTCGACTTGGCTAAACTCGAGCTCGACGGGCGTGGAGCGGCCGAAGATCAGCACCGCAACACGCAGGCGGCTCTTCTCGTAGTTGACCTCTTCCACGGCGCCGTTGAAGTCGGTGAAGGGACCGTCGGTGACCCGCACGATCTCGCCGACCTCGAAAAGAACCTTGGGGCGAGGCTTCTCCGCGCCCTCCCGGACCCGGCTAAGGATCTGCTCGGCCTCGCGGTCGGAGATGGGCGCGGGGCGATCGGGCCGCCCGCCAATAAAGCCCATGACCCGAGGCACCTCTTTAACCAGGTGCCAGGTGTTGTCGTCGAGCTCCATTTGCACGAGGACGTAGCCCGGGAAGAACTTGCGCTCACTCTTGCGCTTCTGCCCCTCGCGCATCTCGACGACTTCCTCGGTGGGCACGAGGATCTCACCGAACTTGTCCTCCATGCCCGCGCGCCGTATGCGCTCCTGGAGGGAACGCTGGACCTGCTTTTCAAAGCCCGAGTAGGCGTGGATTACATACCAGCGCAGTGCCATGGATCAGCCTCCGTGGCCGGTGATCATGCCGACCAGCCAAAGCAGGAGCAGGTCCATCAGCCAGAGGAAGATCGCCACGATGATCACCACCGCGGCGACAATCAGCGTGGTCTGCAGGGTCTCCTGCCGGGTAGGCCAGACGACCTTGCGCACCTCCTGCTTGGCCCCCTGGGCGAACGACCAGACGCTGCGCCCCTGCGCGGTGGTGGCAAGGATGGCGACGGACACGCCAACGACAGCCAGCAGGCCGGCGACCCGATAGAGGAGCGGCTCGTCACCGAAGACGTAGAACCCGGCCACGGCCCCGAGCGCGAGAGCGATGGCTACGACCCACTTAACGACGTCAAGCGGGGATTTCGCAGTCTCTGCCTTTGACTTCATGGACCCTGCTACCGAAGCGGTCCGGCGAGCCATGCCCGCCGGACCGCGTCGTGAAGTTGGCAGGCCAGGAGGGACTCGAACCCCCAACCTGCGGTTTTGGAGACCGCTGCTCTGCCAATTGAGCTACTGGCCTGGTGTTTGATGACCTGAGGGTGCGGAGTTATACCACCCACACCCCCGGTCTGGCAAGATCAG
>NZ_JAJNQP010000057.1:0-2727 GCF_022227985.1 Halorhodospira sp. M38 | reverse complement strand
CTCATGCTGCCTCAGGACAAGGCGTCTTCTCTGTGCGTCGGCGTACCTTTTAGCCCTTCGAGGAGCGCCACCTTGGGGGTTCTGCAAGGAGCCGATCACTTTCGCGCTTGACCACGGCGTAGCATTCGCAACTGCGGGCTTCCAAGCCGTCACGGTCGAGGATCGTGATATGCCCGCGGTGGTATCGGATGAGGCCGTCCCTTTGCAATCTGCCGGCCGCCCCCGTGACCCCTTCGCGCCGGACCCCAAGCATGTTGGCGATTAGCTCCTGAGTCATACGGAGATCGGAGGTTGGCACCCGGTCCAGGGATAGTAGCAACCAACGGCACAGCTGCTGATCCAGAGTATGGTGGCGGTTACAGACCGCCGTCTGGGCCATCTGGGTTAGCAATGACTGGGCGTAACGCAGCAGCAGATCGTGCACTACTCCCCGGCGACGCCCGCCCACACGGAAGAACTCCTCCCTGAGGCGCCGGGCGCTAAGCCGGTAGGCATAGCCGGCGCTTTGCACCACCGCCCGACTGGAGGTGCTCTCTCCCCCCATAAACAGGGCGACCCCAACCACGCCGTCTCTGCCCACCACTGCGATTTCCGCCGAGTCACCCTCCTCGGTGACGTAGAGCAGGGAGACGATGGCGTCAACGGGAAAGTAGACGTAATCCAGCCGGGTGCCGGGTTCATAGACCACCTGCCCCAAGGAGAGCGGGACCTGTTCCAAGCTGGGAAGGAGGTTCCGATAGTCTCGATCCGGCAGCAGGGCCAGAAGCTGATTGGCTCTAGGGGAACACTGCATACGTGAAGCTCTTTCCACCGATCATCTTCGACTCTCCGTGACCAGTGTAGCTGGATCCCTGCAGAGCGAGCTGAGTGGGTGATGGCTTCGTGACCGGTTGGCGCGCGCCTCCGCGAGGCTGCGGCAACATGCTGCGCCCAGGGTGCGCCACCGAACATACGGCAGGCGCAGACGGAGCCACAATCTCCACTGGCGACTCCCATCAGTGGGTATCCAGTCGGCGATGGAATCCCCCCCCGGGGGCGTCGTGGCGGACCCCTCCCGGAGGCTAGTTATGAATCAAGAAGCACCCGACCTAGAAACCACCCCGGACCCGCGAGCCCTACAGCGCGCACTGGCCGCCTATCGTGGGCCGCGCCTGGGCCGCAGCATCTTTGAACTGGCCATCACGGTCATCCCCTTCGGCCTTTTCTGGTTCCTAGCCTGGGCGAGCGTAAGCGCCGGCTACTGGCTGGGTCTGCTGCTGGTCATTCCCGCCGCCGGGTTCCTTGTGCGCTTGTTCATGATCCAGCACGACTGCGGGCACAGGGCGTTCTTCCCTTCGCGCCGCGCCAACGACTGGGTGGGACGGGCCATCGGCGTATTGACGCTGACACCCTACGACTTCTGGCGCTACACGCATGCCCAGCATCACGCGCGCTCTGGGAATCTCGATCGCGCGCCGGTAGGTAATATCGACACCCTGAGTGTGCGCGATTACCAGGCCCTGCCGCGGGCGAGCCGCCTACGCTACCGGCTGTATCGGCACCCGCTGGTCCTGTTCGGACTGGGGCCGGCCTACCTATTCCTCCTCTACAACCGCGTGCCGGTGGGTTTTATGCGCGCAGGATGGATGCCCTGGGTGAGCACCATGGGCACCAACGCGGCCATCGTGCTTGTTGCCGCCGTCGTGATCGCTTGGGTCGGGGTGGCAGATTTTCTAATCGTCCAAATCCCTATCACGCTCCTGGCCGGGACGATCGGGGTTTGGCTGTTCTATATCCAGCACCAATTTGAGGACACACGCTGGGCCCGCGACGACGAGTGGGCCTTCCACGAAATGGCGCTTCATGGGAGCTCCTACTACGACCTACCCGCGCCCCTGCGCTGGATCACCGCGAATATCGGTGTGCATCACGTCCACCATCTCGCCAGCCGTATCCCGTTCTACCGACTGCCGGAGGTCCTGGAGGATTACCCGGAGCTTGAGTGCATCAACCGGGTCACACTGCGCCAAAGCCTCCGGTATGCGCGGCTTGCGCTATGGGACGAGGATCGGCGTCACCTCGTCCCCTTTGAGCGAGCGGAACGAGGCGACACCTCCTCTACGTGATTAAGCATGGCAAGGAAATCGCAAGGGAATCCCCGGGAGGTGCGTATGAATCGCCCCCTACCGAAGCCCGAGAAACCCAAGGATAAACAGCACAATCACGATGGCGCCGACGATCCAAATAATTTGATTCATGAGCTTGCCCTTTTCTGTGTGGACGGGTCCGATGCTGCACTGCGTGACCCCGTTGATCCACCTACGACCGTACGCGCAGCCGGATGGCCCGTCGGTACGGCGTCGCACCAATCGGGCTATGTTCGGTGTCAAACAGACAGGGGGATGGGAGCGCCGTAGCGTCGTGCTAGCGGCATAGGTGCTTCCAGGTCGGGAAGCAGTCACAACTTGGAGGTAGGCAATGATGAAGCTCATAAAAGCGATGGGCGCCGCCCTGATCCTGAGTCTGATGCTCGTCGCACTGGCCGGCTGCAACAGCGGCGGTCCGGCCGAGGACGCTGGCGAGAGCATCGATGACACCGTCGATGAAGCCGGAGATGCCGTCGAAGACGCCGGTGAAGACATGGACGACACAATGGACGACATGAGTCGGGACGACGACTACTGACCGAGGCGTTGGCTACGCTACGTGAAAGGAAACACGTTCAACGCCACTGGATAAGCGGGAGAA
>NZ_JAJNQP010000056.1:0-2919 GCF_022227985.1 Halorhodospira sp. M38 | reverse complement strand
TATAGGGTCTTCGGTATAAGGGTATGTATACCACGCCGGCAAGGTTGGGACGGGGTACCGAGGCCGTGCAACACCTGGATCGGAACACAGAGACCCGGCTCCTGCGCACACTGAGCGACGGGCGCTTCGCCTCCGGGACAGCGCTCGGCGAGGCGCTCGGTATCGGACGGGCCGGCGTGGCACGGGCCGTGGCGCGCCTGCGTCAGGCTGGACTGCGCATCGACGCCGTACGTGGCCGCGGCTACCGCATCCCCGGCGGTTATGACCCGCTCGACGCGGTACGGGCGCGACAGGCCTGGGTGGCCGCGGGCGGCCCCGACCCGTCGCGTTTCGAGTGCCTCTACCGCCCTGCATCCACCAACGAGCACGCCTTGCAGACCGCTGAGCGGGGCACCGGGGTCGTCTTCGCTGAGGGGCAGTGTGCCGGGCGCGGGCGGCTGGGGCGGGCCTGGGTGTCTCCGCTCGGCAACATCTATCTCTCAGTGGTCCACGACTTTGCGACGGTCCCCGAGCCGCCGGCCCCCCTGGCCTTGGGCGTGGCGGTGTCGCTTGCTGAGGGGCTCCGCCCCCTGGGGGTGCCGGTTCAGGTGAAGTGGCCCAACGACCTGCTCGTCGCCGGCCGCAAGATCGGCGGCATTCTCACCGAACTGCGTGGTGACCCTCTGGGCCCCTGTCGGGTGGTGATCGGGGTCGGGCTCAACCGCTATGTGCCGGCGGCCACCGATCACCGGGGGCTGTCGCCCGGCGCACTCACCGACGCGCAGGTGCCGGGCACCGAACGCTCGACACTGGCCGGCTCGGTGGCGGCGTGGGTGGCCGTTGGCGCGCGGCGCTTCGAGCGCGACGGCCTGGCCCCGCTGCTCGTCGGATGGGAGGCAGTGGATGCCCTTGCCGGCCAGACCGTGCACCTAGAGGGCGGCGGACGCACGACCAGCGGCGTGGCCCGGGGGATTGATGAGCACGGTCGGTTGCGCGTGGAGACCGAGCGCGGGCTGGCCTGTTTCGCCAGCGGCGAGGCGCACCTGCACCGGAGCGCATCATGAAGCTGCTCCTCGATCTCGGCAACAGTGCGGTCAAGTGGGCCGCGGTTCCGCCCGCTCCGGCCCCGTGGCGGACCGGACGGCTGGCCTATGCCGAAGCCTCCGGGCCCGAAGGCGTCGTCTCGGCGTTGCGGGATGGCCTTGGCGACGCTGCGGCGCCCACACGCATTTGTGTCGCCAGCGTGCTCTCCCGCGCCTGGCAGCGTGAGCTCGACGCTGCGCTCCAGCGCGCCTGGCCCGTACCGGTCCACCACCTGGCCAGCACGGCGAGTGCGGCCGGCGTCATCAACGCCTACCACCGACCGGAGCAGCTCGGTGTCGACCGCTGGGCCGCGCTCATCGGCGCGCGGGCCAGAAGCCCCGGCGGGGCCTGCATCGTCGATATCGGCACCGCCATCACCGTCGATGGCCTCGACGCCGAGGGGCGACACGTCGGCGGCGCCATCTACCCGGGTCTGCGCCTGCTCCACGAAGCGTTGGCCCGGGGCACTGCCCGGTTGCCCGTTCCCGGCCCGGCGGCCAGCCCGGAGCTGCCGGCGTGCTCAACCGCCGACGGGATCCGCGCCGGTATCGGTGTTGGCACCCCGGCCGCCGTCGCCGCTCTGGCCGAGGCGATTCTGGCCGCCTGCCCGGACGGCTCGAAACGGCTGCTCACCGGCGGCGGCGCCGACGAACTCGCCCCGGCGCTCGGGCCGGGCTGGTGTCACCGGCCCCACTTGGTGCTGGAGGGTCTGCTGCACTGGAGTACCCACGAGGCCCCGCGTTGATGTTCGCTCGCCGCTGGCTGCTGCCGGTTGCGCTGCTGCTGACGCTGCCTGGGCCGGCCCCGGCCTTGGAGCTTGTCCCGCGCGGAGAGAGCGAGGCGGGCTGCTACGCCACGCCGTGGACAGCGGACCGGCAGCGGGCCGTGCAGCTGGTGGCCAGCCTGCGCCAGCGCGGCTACATCGCCGGCAGCGAGGAGGGGGTCCACGAGAAGCAGGTCGGCTACCGGGTGGCCGCACCGCAGCGTTTGCGCCTGGATCGCGCCCGTGAGCGGATCCGGACCGCGGAGGGGGCGGGCTTCAGCGCCGCCCTGGCCCGTGGCGCCGACGGCCGGCCAACCGTCTCCTACGGCACCCACCGGAAGCGCGTCGAGGCCGATCGCCGTGCCGCGGATCTTGCCCGGGTCGGGATCGAGACCACCGTCGAGCCCGTCTACCGCACCCGTACCACGGCCCGCGTGGTCGTGCGCGCCCCCGCATCGCGCCTGTCGGTGGTCCGTTTCGGGACCTTGTGGCGCCCGGTGCATTGCGATGCGCTCCAATGGTGATTACGATGCTCCGGTGATTGGGCTGGCGTAGCTCAGTTGGTAGAGCGGCTGCCTTGTAAGCAGCGGGTCGCAGGTTCGAATCCTGTCGCCAGCTCCAGCGTTGACAGAATCCGGACGGATCTGCATAATTTCGCATCCTGTATCCGGAGGGGTACCCAAGCGGCCAACGGGGGCAGACTGTAAATCTGCTGGCTTAGCCTTCGGAGGTTCGAATCCTCCCCCCTCCACCAGACAGAAAAGCGGCGCCACGCCGGCGGGCGGGCAACGGGTACGAACGACGGCGTTTGGGTTCTGCGGGTGTAGTTCAGTGGTAGAACCTCAGCCTTCCAAGCTGATGACGTGGGTTCGATTCCCATCACCCGCTCCAGGCAGTTGGCCGCCGCAGGCGGCATAGCCAGTTCAGCGGGCCCATATAGCTCAGCAGGTAGAGCACTTCCTTGGTAAGGAAGAGGTCACCGGTTCGAGTCCGGTTATGGGCTCCATTTTTCACGGCGCAACACGCAGACGCCCTGTCAAAACATCAGCGAACACGGGGAGAAGCCGTCCATGTCCAAGGAAAAGTTCGAGCGC
>NZ_JAJNQP010000055.1:0-3114 GCF_022227985.1 Halorhodospira sp. M38 | reverse complement strand
ACGCCGCCCTGCGGGTTGGTGACCGCCGCAGCGAGCAAGCCTGGACCCCTGTGCTCATCCACTGCGCGACGGCCGTCGATGCCGCCCGCCACCGCTTCATCCAAGCCCTCCGCCCGACGTGGGCCGATCTGGCGCGCCAGTGGCTCGGCCTGGAGAACCTGGAGCTGCGCTACTATCGGGGCGCTGCCGCCGAAGCCGCGTGGGAGGATGTCCTCGATGAGCAGCTCGAGCGCGACCGCACCGCCGGTTTCACCCACCGCGGCCCGCACCGGGCCGACCTGCTACTCAGCCGCGAGCGCATCCCTGCCGCCGACGCCCTTTCCCGGGGCCAGCAGAAGCTGCTGGTCGTCGCATTGCTGGTCGCCGAAGTTCAGCTCTGGGCACGCCAGGGTCTGGCGCCCCTGCTCCTGATCGATGATCTGCCTGCCGAACTCGATCCGGTGCACTTGCGCACGGTGCTGCACACCGTGACCGATCAGCCGACCCAGATCTTCCTGACCGCCATCGACGGCGACGCCCTCCCGGTCAATCTGCCCCCGGGCCACTGGTACGACGTACGCGAAGGCAGCCTGTCAGCGATGGTATAATGCCGTTTTACGGCCGGACCCCCGGTCCAGACGCACCCCTTGAGAGGCTGAATCATCGATGACCACGGAGATTACGCCGCAGTACGACTCCGAGAGCATTCAGGTGCTGCGCGGGCTCGATGCCGTCCGCAAGCGCCCGGGCATGTACATCGGCGATACGGACGACGGCACGGGCCTCCACCACATGGTCTTCGAGGTCCTCGACAACTCCATCGACGAGGCCCTCGCCGGACACTGCTCCGAGATCACCGTCACCCTCCACGCGGATCATTCCGTCACCGTGACCGACAACGGTCGCGGCATCCCGGTGGACACCCATGCTGAGGAGGGCGTCCCCGCGGCGCAGGTCATCATGACCGTGTTGCACGCCGGGGGTAAGTTCGATGACAACAGCTACAAGGTCTCCGGCGGCCTGCACGGCGTCGGTGTCTCGGTGGTGAACGCCCTCTCCGAGCGCCTGCGGCTGGTCATCGAGCGCGATGGCAAGGTCCACGTGCAGGAGTATGCCGACGGTGCTCCGGTCACCTCGCTCAAGGTCGTCGGGGAGACCGAGCAGACCGGTACGCGCATCACCTTCAAGCCCTCTGAGGCCGTCTTCACCGAGGTCCAGTACAACTACGACATCCTCGCCAAGCGCTTCCGGGAGCTCTCCTTCCTCAATCCCGGGGTGCGCATCGTCCTCAAGGACGAGCGGACCGAGAAAGAGGACGTCTTCGAGTACACCGGCGGCATCCGCGCCTTCGTGGAGCACCTCAACCGCAACAAGACCCCGCTGCACCCGACGGTGTTCTACGTCACCGCCTGGCGAGACGGTGTCGGCGTGGATGTGGCGATGCAGTGGAACGACTCCTACCAGGAGAATATCTTCTGTTTCACCAACAACATCCCGCAGCGCGACGGCGGCACCCACCTGGCCGGCTTCCGCGGGGCGTTGACTCGTACGGTGAACGGTTACCTGGAGGCCGAGGGCTACCTGAAGAAGCTCAAGTCCACTCCGAGCGGCGAGGATGTCCGCGAGGGGCTGACCGCCGTGGTCTCGGTCAAGGCGCCGGATCCCAAGTTCTCCTCGCAGACCAAGGACAAGCTCGTCTCCTCCGAGGTGAAGGGGATTGTCGAATCCCTGCTCTCGGAGTCGCTGCAGACCTTCCTCGCCGAGCACCCGCCGGAGGCTCGCGCCATCGCCGAGCGGGTCATCCAGGCCAGCCGCGCCCGCGAAGCGGCGCGCAAGGCCCGCGAGATGACCCGGCGCAAGGACGCCCTGGACATCGCCGGTCTGCCCGGCAAGCTCGCCGACTGCCAGGAGCGCGACCCGGCCAAGTCGGAGATCTATCTAGTGGAGGGCGACTCCGCCGGCGGCTCTGCCAAACAGGGACGGGACCGGCGCACCCAGGCGATCCTGCCGCTCAAGGGCAAGATCCTCAACGTGGAGAAGGCGCGTTTTGACAAAATGCTCTCCTCCGCCGAGGTGGGCACCCTGATCACCGCGCTCGGCTGTGGCATCGGCCGTGATGACTTTGATCCGGATAAGCTGCGCTACCATCGGATCATCATCATGACCGACGCCGACGTGGACGGCTCGCACATCCGCACCCTGCTGCTGACCTTCTTCTATCGGCAGATGCGTGAGTTGGTCGAACGCGGCAACGTCTACATCGCCCAGCCCCCGCTGTACAAGATCAAGCGGGGTAAGCAGGAACACTACGTCAAGGATGAGCGCGAGCTGACCGATTACCTGCTGGAGCTGGCCCTTGACGGCGCCGCCCTCCACCCCGGCGGTGGTGCCCCGCCGATCACCGGCGAGGCCCTGGGTCGGCTGGCCCGTCGTTACTATGAGGCGATGGAGCTGATCGAGCACGTCTCACGGCGCTGGGATCCGGCCATCCTCGAGCAGATGACCACCCTGGCCCCGCGCGGCGAGGACGACATCACCGATGCCGCGGCCATGCAGGCGTGGTTCGAACAGCTGGTCGAGCGGGTGGAAGCCGCCACCGATGCCAGCATGCGTTATCGCGTGACGGTCCAGCGCGGCCCCGACGGGGGCTTCCAGGAAGCCGTCGTTACCCGGCGTCGCCACGGCCTGGATCAGGAGTACCGTTTTAACCCGCAGTTCTTCCTCTCGGCGGAGTACGAGACGCTGAAGGCCCTCGCCTCGCTGCTCGACGGTCTCCTGCACGAAGGCGCCGAGGTGCTCCGTGGCGAGCGGCGGAGACCGGTCGGCAGCCTCCGCGAGGCGGTGGATTGGCTCATGGAGGAGGCCAAGCGCGGGCAGACCATTCAGCGCTACAAGGGTCTGGGCGAGATGAATCCGGATCAGCTCTGGGAGACCACCATGAATCCGGAGACCCGCCGCCTCCTGCGGGTGACCATCGACGACGCGGTGGCCGCCGACGAGATCTTCACCACGCTGATGGGGGATCACGTGGAGCCGCGGCGCGACTTCATCGAGCGCAACGCACTGGCGGTCTCCAACCTCGACGTCTAATACCGCGGTCGTCCCCGGCGACCACGGCGGGGCGGGGGGGGGCGG
>NZ_JAJNQP010000054.1:0-3250 GCF_022227985.1 Halorhodospira sp. M38 | reverse complement strand
AAAAAAACCCCCGACTCCGTTGAGGAGCCGGGGGTTTTGGGTATAGGGGCCTAGCGATGACCTACTCTCGCACGACAGCGTGGTCGCACTACCATCGGCGCTGAGCGGTTTCACTGCCGAGTTCGGAATGGGATCGGGTGGTTCCCGCTCGCTATGGTCGCCAGGCAAAGCGGTGTGGCGTTGGAGCCACTTGTGTTCGGGAAGTTGCCGTCACGCGCTTACGGCATGTCGGTGTTCAATCCGCTTGGGTGTTATATGGCCAAGCCTCACGGGCCATTAGTACGGGTTAGCTTAATGCATTGCTGCACTTCCACACCCCGCCTATCAACGTCCTGGTCTTGGACGGCCCTTCAGGGACCTCGCGGGTCCAGGGAGACCTCATCTTGAGGCGGGCTTCCCGCTTAGATGCTTTCAGCGGTTATCCCTTCCATACGTAGCTACCCGGCTGTGCCACTGGCGTGACAACCGGACCACCAGCGGTATGTCCACTCCGGTCCTCTCGTACTAGGAGTAGAGCCTCTCAAGTCTCCGACGCCCACGGCAGATAGGGACCGAACTGTCTCACGACGTTCTAAACCCAGCTCGCGTACCACTTTAAACGGCGAACAGCCGTACCCTTGGGACCTGCTACAGCCCCAGGATGTGATGAGCCGACATCGAGGTGCCAAACTCCTCCGTCGATGTGGACTCTTGGGAGGAATCAGCCTGTTATCCCCGGAGTACCTTTTATCCGTTGAGCGATGGTCCTTCCATACAGAACCACCGGATCACTAAGGCCGGCTTTCGCCCCTGCTCGACTTGTAGGTCTCGCAGTCAAGCACCCTTCTGCCTTTACACGCACTGCGCGATTTCCGACCGCGCTGAGGGTACCTTCGCGCTCCTCCGTTACTCTTTGGGAGGAGACCGCCCCAGTCAAACTACCTACCACGCACGGTCCCCGACCCGGATCACGGGCCCAGGTTAGAACCCCAAACATGCAAGGGTGGTATCTCAAGGATGGCTCCACGGGAGCTAGCGCTCCCGCTTCATAGCCTCCCACCTATCCTGCACAAGCATGCTCGAGGTCCAGTGCGAAGCTGTAGTAAAGGTTCACGGGGTCTTTCCGTCTTGCCGCGGGTACACAGCATCTTCACTGCGATTTCAATTTCACTGAGTCCCGGATGGAGACAGTGGGGCCATCGTTACGCCATTCGTGCAGGTCGGAACTTACCCGACAAGGAATTTCGCTACCTTAGGACCGTTATAGTTACGGCCGCCGTTTACCGGGGCTTCGATCAAGAGCTTCGCCCCAAAGGGCTAACCCCATCACTTAACCTTCCGGCACCGGGCAGGCGTCACACCCTATACATCCTCTTGCGAGTTAGCAGAGTGCTGTGTTTTTAGTAAACAGTCGCAGCCCCCTGGTCACTGCGGCCCCCCTCTGCTCCGCCCGCAAAGGGCTTCACATAACGGAGGCGCACCTTCTCCCGAAGTTACGGTGCCATTTTGCCGAATTCCTTCACCCGGGTTCTCTCAGGCGCCTTGGGATTCTCACCCTGCCCACCTGTGTTGGTTATCGGTACGGTCTCTTGCTGCCTGAAGCTTAGAGGCTTTTCTAGGAAGCCTGGCATCGGTCACTTCCGCTCCGTAGAGCGTCGTGTTCGCGTCTCGGCGTATGAACCCCCGGATTTGCCTAAGGGCTCCGCCTACACGCTTAAACCGGGACATCCGTCACCCGGATGACCTAGCCTTCTTCGTCACCCCATCGCAGCAACAAGAGGCACGGGAATATTAACCCGTTTCCCATCGGCTACGCCTTTCGGCCTCGCCTTAGGGGCCGGCTAACCCTGCGTCGACTAGCGTTGCGCAGGAAACCTTGGGCTTTCGGCGAGCGGGATTTTCACCCGCTTTATCGTTACTCATGTCAGCATTCGCACTTCCGATACCTCCAGAGGCCCTCACGGGTCCTCCTTCAGCGGCGTACGGAACGCTCCCCTACCATGCTCAAAAGAGCATCCGCAGCTTCGGCGCGTGGCTTGAGCCCCGTTGAATCTTCCGCGCAGGCCGACTAGACCAGTGAGCTATTACGCTTTCTTTAAAGGATGGCTGCTTCTAAGCCAACCTCCTGGGTGTCTCTGCCTTCCCACATCGTTAACCACTTAGCCACGACTTGGGGGCCTTAGCTGGCGGTCTGGGCTGTTTCCCTCTCGACGACGGACCTTATCACCCGCCGTCTGTCTCCCGTGATTGCACTTCCCGGTATTCGGAGTTTGCCTCGGTTTGGTAAGGCACGGATGCCCCCCTAGCCGAAACAGTGCTCTACCCCCGGGAGTGAGACACGAGGCGCTACCTAAATAGCTTTCGGGGAGAACCAGCTATCTCCGAGCTTGTTTAGCCTTTCACTCCGACCCACAGCTCATCCCCTAGCTTTTCAACGCTAGTGGGTTCGGGCCTCCAGCAGGTGTTACCCCGCCTTCACCCTGGCCATGGGTAGCTCGCTCGGTTTCGGGTCTACTCCCAGCGACTGAACGCCCATTTAAGACTCGGTTTCCCTACGGCTCCCCTAAACGGTTAACCTCGCCACTGAAAGTAAGTCGCTGACCCATTATACAAAAGGTACGCGGTCACCCGGACGCACCGGGCTCCCACTGCTTGTACGCATACGGTTTCAGGTTCTATTTCACTCCCCTCACCGGGGTTCTTTTCGCCTTTCCCTCACGGTACTGGTCCACTATCGGTCGGCAGGGAGTATTTAGCCTTGGAGGATGGTCCCCCCATCTTCAGACGGGATAACACGTGTCCCGCCCTACTCGTTTTCACGATCAGCGCCCTTTCGTGTACAGGGCTGTCACCTTCTATGGCCGGACTTTCCAGACCGTTCCACTAGAACACTGACCGCTTAAGGGCTAATCCCCGTTCGCTCGTCACTACTAAGGGAATCTCGGTTGATTTCTTTTCCTCCGGTTACTTAGATATTTCAGTTCACCGGGTTCGCCTCGTACGCCTATGAATTCAGCGCACGATGACCACCTGACGGTGGCCGGGTTGCCCCATTCGGAAATCCCCGGATCGAAGCCCGTTTGCCGGCTCCCCGAGGCTTATCGCAGGCTACCACGTCCTTCATCGCCTCCTGCCGCCTAGGCATCCACCGTATGCGCTTAACCGCTTGGCCATATAACCCCAAACAGACTGGAGCTACATCGCGGTCAATAACACGCGAATGCGACATGCCATATGCTGTGTACGGCAACTTCCCAAATTGTTAAAGAAC
>NZ_JAJNQP010000053.1:0-3550 GCF_022227985.1 Halorhodospira sp. M38 | reverse complement strand
TCTGGTTCTGCGTCGAGCGGGCACGCCAACCCTGCACGCCTTCGCGTGCGCATGGACGAGGCTCAGCGATTCACCCAAGCAACACCAGCAGCCAAAGCGCGACGGCATTGACGATCGCCACGAACACCGCTGCCGACCCCAGATCCTTGGCCCGCACACCATGCGCGGCACCCTATCATCCCGGGTGTGCCCCCACGCCGGCGACGGGGGCTTCGCAAAGCGCCCCGTCATGCCCACCCAGCTTCGAGTGCGTTACCCTTAGCCTTCGGATGGACATCCTGATCGATGCCGGCCAAGGAGAACGTCCCACGTATGATTCCGCGTAGAAACGGTTCGCGCCAAACCGCCTTCACCACCCCACCCTACCGGGCTGACTGACCACTGTGGCGTTCGAAGACTGCTCAGCAACCAGCCGTCTGACGCTCCTGCAGGAACTCAGTGGCATCGGGCTGTGGCGGCAGGACGTCACCACCGGGCAGATCGAGGCCGACGCCCACCTGCAACGCCTCTACGGCTATCAATCGGACCCTGCCTGCCCGGGTGGGGTGTTCGATGCCGAGACCTGGCGCAGCCACATCCACCCGCAGGATCGCGCCGAGGCCGAGGAGGCCATCAAGCTCGCCGTGCGGCATCACCAGCCCTGGAACCAGATCTTTCGCATCCGCCGCCTGGATGGAGGGCGGCGCTATGTGCGCTCCCAGGGCCGGGTCGAACTCGATGCCGAAGGCAATGCCGTGCGCCTGGTCGGCACCGAGCAAGACGTCACCGAGCGGGAGACCCACCAGCAGGAACTCGAGGCGACCAGACAGCGCCTGGAGCAGGCCGAGCGGATCGGGCGCCTTGGCCACTGGGTGACGTACCCACGGACCGGACAGATGGTCTGGTCGCCGATGATGTACGAACTCACCGGGTTCGACCCGGAGCAGCCGCCCCCGGACTGGGCGACCCTGATCCAGCGGATCCCGGAGACGGATCGGTTCCAGATCGCCGAGTACCAGTTCGAAGCGGACCCTTCGTTGGAATCGAGCCAGGGGGAGTACCGGATCCTCCATCCCGATGGGCGAACCCTGTGGGTCCGTGAAGCGGCGTGCCAATGGCGGGACGAGCACGGCACCTGGATTGTCCAGACCATTGTCCAGGACATCACGGAATACCGACAGGTTCTGGACCGGGTCGAGGAGCGCCGCCAACAGCTTGAGGCCATCCTGCAGGCCGAGACCTCGGTCAGCCTGATCCAGACCGATCTTCACGGCACGATCTGCGAGGCCAGCCGCAGCGCCGAGTTGCTCTTCGGTTATCCGCGCGAGGCCCTCATCGGCAGAGACGTGCGCACATTGCACGAGCCCGCGGATCGCGCAGAGGTCGCGGAGGGGATTGAGTGGCTCCGGCGCACCCGGCAGGAGTACACACGCGAGTACGAGCTGATCCGGTCAGACGGTGAGCGCTTCCGCGCCCGGGTAAGCGTGGCGCCCGTACTCAATGCGCAGGGCGAGCTAATCGGCAGGCTCGGCGCCTGTATGGACCTCAGCCAGCAATCCGCCGAGCAGCATCGGCTGCGGCTGGCCCAGGAGGCCGCCGGCTTCGGCGTCTGGGAGTGGGATACCCGGGCCGACGCCGTAACGCTGGATGCGACCTGCTGCCGGATGTTCGGGTTGGACCCGATGCAGCAGGCGCCGCTCTCTTACGAGCAGTGGCGCTCCAGCGTCCATCCCGACGATATCGCGCCCATCGAAGCGACCCTGGAGCGCCAGCTAACCAGAGGGCACACGTTCACGTACGAGTTCCGGTATCGCTGCGCCGACGGGGATTGGCTCTGGGTCCAGGCCCGTGGGCAGACGCTGCGGCGGGCGGCGGATGGCACCCCGGCACTGATCGCCGGAACCTACGTTGAGGTGCAGCAGCTCAAGGAAACGGAGTTCGCCCTGCGCCGCCGTGAGCAGGAACTCGCCGAGGCCAAGCGGATCGGCCGACTCGGCCACTGGAGCTATGACACCCGGACCGGGGCGGTGGAATGGTCCGAGGAGATGTATGAGCTATTTAGGGCCGGGCCGCCCGACCACGGGATGACCTTCGAACGGTACAGGGCCATGATCCACCCGAAGGACCGGCCCCAAGTGGAAGCAGCCATTGAGCAGTCACTGCATGCCGGCACTCCGTACGTCATCGAACACCGCGTCCTGTGCCCGGACGGGCAGGAACGGACCCTGTACGCCCGTGGCTACACGGAGTTCGACGCAGAAGGACACCCCAGAATCCTCCGCGGCACAGCCCAGGACGTGACCGAGGACCGGGAACTGCGGCGTTCACTGGCCCAGGCCAACGAGACCAAGGATGCGTTCCTGCGCGCTGTCAGCCACGATCTTCGCACCCCCCTCAATGCCCTGATGGGGTTCCTCGAGCTGCTCGACGAGCCGGATCTGCCCGAACGGCAACGCGCGGAGTACATGCAGCACTGCCGGCAGGGCGCCGAGCGGTTGCTGCGGCTCATCGATACGCTGCTCGATCTCACTCGCCTCCAGGCGGGACAGCTTGAGCTTCGCCCGGAAACCTTCTCGCTACCCGATTTGATCGATGGCCAGTGCACCATGCTGGAGGCCACGGCCCGCGAACAGGGGCTGAGCCTGACCCGGCGCATCGGCACAAGCGTGCCGGAGTGGGTCGAGGGGGATGCCACGCGACTCGGGCAAGTGCTTTCCAATCTGCTCGGGAACGCCGTCAAGTACACCCCGGCCGGCTCGGTCCATCTCGAGGTGTCCTCGGACGAGACCGATGGGCGCATCCGCTTTGCCGTCCAAGACACCGGACCGGGCCTCTCTCGTGAAAAGCAGGAGCAGATCTTCCAGGCCTTCCACCGCGGCGACTACCAGGGCCCGCACCCGGGCCACGGACTGGGACTGGCGATTGTCCGGGAACTGGTGCAATGCCTCGATGGCAGCCTGTCGCTGGAGAGCGCACCCGGACAAGGCTCGACCTTCTCCTTCACCATTGCGCTGCCCGCCGCCGAGCGGCCCGCTGCCCCGGAGGGCAATCGAGGTGAACCTGCAACGCCCGCCCCCGCCAAATCGACGGAACACGCCCCCCGCGTTCTGGTCGCCGACGATGAGCCGACCAACGCCCTGCTTGCCCGGGCGATGCTTGAGCAGCTTGGCTGCTCGGTGGCGACAGCCCCGAGCGGTAACGCCGCCCTCAAGGCCTGGGACCAAGAAACATTCGATCTACTGCTGCTCGACCTGCACATGCCGGATCTCGACGGCACCGAGGTGGCGCAGGCCGTTCGCGCTGACGAACAGCAGCGGGGGCTGCCCCCAGCGACCATCGCCCTGTGCACCGCCTATGCCCGCGAAGACGCGGAGCGCATGGCCCGTGGCATCACCCTCGATGCCTACCTCAACAAACCGGTCACAAGGCAGGAGCTGGCCGGCCTGGTCCGGCGGATCGCAGGCCTCGCCTAAGACCGGGCGACCGGGCGCTCACCGCCCTGCTCTCGATGAGCGTGGAGATTTTCTGAACGCGGCGGCCTCCGGAGATCGCGGCGCATGCGCGGCTACAC
>NZ_JAJNQP010000052.1:0-3915 GCF_022227985.1 Halorhodospira sp. M38 | reverse complement strand
CTGCGGGTCGTGCTCACCACGCCGGGGCTCTTCCCCGGCGGCTGGAAGCTGCCCGGCCTCGACGCCGACGGCCTCTGGCACTACCCCGGCGGCCGGGCGCGGCTCGTGGCCGCGGCCGTGCCGCGCGGGCAGGTCGTCAGCGGCTGGGATCTGGCGCAGCAGCGCCCCAAGCCGGCCCAGCGCGCCGCCCCAGCCGGTGCCGTCTACTGGCTCGAGGGCCTCGAAGGCGGGCTCGATCCGCTTCGCAAGCTTGCCGAATCCGGACTCTGGGGGCTGACCCCGGAGAATGAGGATCCGGCCCGGCGAGCTGAGGGCTTCAACCGCTTCGCCATTGCCAACGCCTGAAGGGATATCGCCGATCATGTTCGAGAAGAACGCCGCCCTGTTCCTCTACAGCGTCAGCCCCGTGCACATGGGCGCCGGCACCGCGACCGGCGTCATCGACAACCCCATCCAGCGCGAGGTCCACACCCAGCACCCGAGCTTCGCCGGCTCCGGGCTCAAGGGGGCCGTGCGCCACGGCTTCGAGGCGCTCGGCGGCAACCCCGCCCAGGCCGACCAGCTCTTCGGCCCGCGTGAGGGGGAGCTGCACGCCGGCGCCGTGAGCTTCGGCGACGCGCAGCTCGTCGCCCTGCCGGTGCGCACTCGCCGGGAGGGCTACGCCTACGCCACCTCGCCGCTCGCCCTCGCCCGGCTTCAGCGGCTGCTCCACCAGGTCGGGATACGGCCCGAGTGGACCGTGCCCACGCTGCCCGAGGGCGAGTCGGCGCGGGCCCCGGCCGCCGTCACCCCCGGGGGGCTCGAGGCCCTCACCGCCGACGGCGGGCGGCTCCACCTGGAGGTCTTCGAGCTCGCCGCGCAGGCTGATCCCGGTGTCGGCGCCATCGGGCAGTGGCTCGCCGAGTACGCCCTCACCAAGGACCACGGCGATTACTTCCGGGCCAAGCTCGCCCGGGATCTCGTGGTCCTGCCGGATACCGAGCTCGACTACTTCAGCCGCAACGCCATGGTGGTCGAGCCCCACGTGCGCATCGACCCAAAGACGGGCACCGCCGATGGTGGGGGGCTGTTCTACACGGAGAACCTCCCGCCGGAGAGCCTGCTCGCCGCGCCGGTGATGGCCAGCAGTGATCGCAGCGGCAAGCGGGAGCTGGACAGCGACGCCGTCCTCGGGCAGCTCCGCACCGCCCTCGATGGCAACACCCTGCAGGTCGGCGGCGACGCCACCACCGGGCGGGGACTCGTCACGGCCCGACTCGTGGAGGAGGTATCATGACGACGCCCATGACCCTCGAGCAGCAGCGTGCCGCCGACGCCTGGCAGGCCGCGGCGGGCTGTACGGACGCCTACGCCAAGCTCGCCAAGGGTGTGCCGGCGCTGATCATGAACAGCGGCCTGATGCAGACCCTCGCCTTCCTTGAAGACAAGGACGAGGAGCACCATCGCGCCCTGGCGCGGCAACTGCGGCGCTGGCTCGCCGGGCAATTCCCTGAGCTGCTCAACGCCCGCAACGACGGCGCGGACCCGGGCTACGAGGCGGTCATGGAGGCGCTGCTCCACGCCGAGCCGCGCACCTTCCAGGCGGTGACCGCCGAGGCCCTCGCCTGGCTGCGCTGGGTTCGCCAGATCGCCCCCACCCGTGTCGAGGAGCGTCCGTCATGAGCCAGGCCGCCGTTCCCGCGTATCTCGGCAACGACTTCCGGGAGGCCGCTCCCGGCCACCGGTTTGCGCTCTACCTCGCCGTCTGGGACACGAACTGGCACAAGCGCCAGGGCGCAGCGCCCGAGGAGCTGCTGCCGCTGACCGAGGACGACCGCAAGCGCCTCAGCGCCCTTATCGAGCGCCAGCGGCACTTGCTCGAGGCCGCAGAGCGCGCGCAGCCGGGGAGCACCCTGAGCCTGCCGGCGACGAGCATCAGCCCCTTCACCACGGGGCTCGGCATGGCGCATCCGCTGGAGAACGGCTTCGCCTTCCTCACCCCCCACGGGCTGCCCTACCTGGCGGGCAGCGGCATCAAGGGCGTCCTGCGCCAGGCTGCGCGGGAGCTCGCCGAGGGGGGCGAGTTCGAGGATGCCGGGCGCGACTGGGACTGGGCGGAGATCGAGGCGCTGCTCGGCAGCCCCGGCACGGCGGAAGGCGGCGAGACCGAGCGGCGCCGGGGCGCCCTGCACTTCTGGGACGTCTTCCCCGCGCCGGGGCGGGGGCGGGACCTCGCCTGGGAGGTGATGACGCCCCACCAGGGCAGCTACTACCAGGACGAAACGGGCCGGACCGAGCCGCACGATAACGGCGCACCCGTGCCGATCAACTTCCTCACGGTGCCGGCGGGCAGCGCCTTTCGCTTCCACGTCCAGTGCGATCAGGCCCTGCTGCGGCAGACGGGGCCCGCGCTGCTGGAGTCGGTAGACGACGACGGCCAGGCGCGCTGGCAGCGGCTGCTCGAGGCGCTCTTCAGCCACGCCTTCGAGTGGCTCGGCTTCGGCGCCAAGACGGCGGTAGGCTACGGCGCCCTGGCCGTCGACGAGCAGGCCCGGCGCCAGGAGGCCGAGGCGCGCGAGCAGATCCGCGCCGAGCAGGCGCGCCAGGAGCAGCTCGCGAGCCTGCCGCCCGGGCAGCGCCGCGCCGAGGAGCTGCTCAAGCAGCGCCAGGACCCGGACTATCCGGCGCACCGCTTCCTGCTCGAACAGCTCGAGGCCGGGGCCGTGGCCGCCGAGGAGCAGGCAGCGCTTGCGCAAGCAGCCTTCGAGCACCTCGCGCAACACCGTGAAAAGGTCCGCAAGACGAATAAAGCCAAGCAGAAACTTCCGAAGATTGCCGAGGAGGAGAGGCGGCTCCAGCGCTACATCGATGAAGGAGGAACGGGGTGATCCGGCTCCATCCGCTGCAGCTGACCTTCGAGGCGCAGGACGCCCTGGTGCTGCCGGCGCAGCCGGGGGCCCTGTGGCGCAGCGCCATCGGGGCGCGGCTGCGCGCCGACGCCTGCATCACCGGCGCCTCGCAGTGCCGCGGATGCCGGGTCGCCGAGCGGTGCGCCTACGCGCAGCTCTTCGAGCCGCCGCGCCGCCGGGCTGGCCTCGCCCCACGCTTTCGCGATCCGCCCCGTCCCTGGGTGCTTGCCCCTGGGCCCGGCGGGCGGCGCGTCGCCGCCGGCGAGCACCTCGAGCTCGGCCTTACCCTTATGGTCGATGGGCTGGCGTACTGGCCCTCCCTCTACCGGGCCTTGCAGCGGCTCCGGCTCGGCCCCGCCCCGCTGAGGCTGGTCCGCGTGATCAGCCGGCCCCCTCACGGTGAGCCGGCCCCGGCGCCGACCAAGCCGCTGCCGGGCTACCGGCCCGAGCCGCCTGCCCCGCCGCCGGGGGATTCGGTCCAGGTCATCCTCGAGAGCCCCTTGCGGCTGCAGCACAACGGCCAGCCCCTCACCGCCGAGGCGCTTGCACCGGAGCCACTGCTCGCCGCGCTGCTGCGCCGGATCACCAGCCTCGACGAGACGGCGCCCGAGGCCGATCACGGCGCCCTGACCCGCCATGCGCAGAGCGCGATCGCCCTGCGCGAGCCCGTGCTGCACTGGCACGACGCCGATCGGTCCTCGAGCCGCCAGGGCCGGTGCGTCCCGCTCGGCGGGTTGCTCGGGCACTTCCGCCTCGAGGGGGCACTAGCCCCGATCTGGCCGTGGCTCTGGACGGGGCAGTGGGTCCATGCCGGCAAGAGCGCCGTCATGGGGCTTGGGCGGTTCCGGCTAGGCAGCGAGGGGTAGCCAGGGCTGGGCCCGGGCCGCTAAACTGAATCCAGTGAGCCGGCTCTTTTAAAAATGAGAATAAATTGCGGATGAGAGTCGTTCATAAGTCCGTGGGCCCCGCGTTTTGGCATAACCCCCTTTGTAAGTTGCTGACTGGGAAGGGGATATAGAGCTGAGGA
>NZ_JAJNQP010000051.1:0-4477 GCF_022227985.1 Halorhodospira sp. M38 | reverse complement strand
CGCAGATCGCGCAGCTGCGTGGCGCTGAACTTGCGCAGGGCGAAGAGCGGTTGGTGGTCGCCGAGTACGCCGCTCTCCTCCCACTCGACCTTGAGCCAGGGCGGATTGCCGAGAGTCAGGTCGAACCCGCCGCGCTCGGCAAAGATGTCGGCAAACTCCAGCTCCCAGTGAAACACGCGGCGGGCCTGGGCAATCTCCTGCGCCCGCTTCAAGCGGGGGAAGTTGCGAAACAGCAGCTGCAAGTCGACTACGCCGAAGCGGTCGACAAAGCGTCGGCCGGCGTCGGGCATCGCACTCTCCCGGAAAAGATCCGGTGTCTCGTTCGGTTGCCCGGCCAGTATGGTGTCGCCGAGGAGCAGGTTCTCCAGATCGAACAGGAACTCCTCCCGGTCCGGCAGCTGCTGATGCTCACGGATCGGCCAGAACCACAACGCGCACCAGTAGTCCATGGCCAGGCGCAAGCGCCGGTAGGCCGGGACATTCTTTTCATACTCCGCGTAGAGTTCGCTGGCGACGGCCCGGTCCTTATCGGCAAGGCTGGTGCGCTGACCGTGAGCCGGGCGGCCGTAGATCGCATAGGGATCAGCGGTGCGTCGACGCAGCTTGGCCAGATGCCGGGCGTGCTCATGCCAGAGCTCGTCTATCCGGCGCGAAAGCCGCTGCAGCCGCTCAGCATCCTCACGGCTGAATGGCTTGGTAAAGGCGCGGCGCCAGGCGCCAATCGCCTTGATCGCCGCACCCTCCTCCTGCTTCACCGCCTTATCGGCGTACTTCGCCATACCGCTATCGGGCAGCAGGAAGTGCCAAACCTGTCCTTCGGGGAGGCTTTCGCCGAACGGCTGGCGCACCGGGGCGTTCTTGAGCCAGATGGCGTCGTCATTGGCTTTGCAGGTCAACTGACGTACCGGGTAGCTTTCCCGTCTCGCCCCGATCAGAGAGTTGCCGGAGCGGAGCTGCAGGCCAAACCACGGCACCTGCGGATAGGGACCGTCCGAGCGGGCGAGTGAGGCCAACCACAACGAAACCTCAGCCAACTCCACCGCGACCGGGTTGAGATCGACCCCGAACACGTTGTGATTGGCCAGGTAGAGCTTTACCCGTTGCTTTTCCGCGCCGTAGTCCGCTTGGGAGATGCGCTCGCCACTGGCGCTTTGAGCCAGCTCCAGATACAGATCCGCAAGCTGATCAACGGCCTCATTCAAAAAGGCTGCCGACCCCATGGCCGGCTCACAGATGGTCAGCTCCAGGACGCGCTCGGCACGGGCGGCGTCATCGGGCAGCGGATCGAGCTGCTCGCGCTTGAGCTCCTTGAGGGCGTACTTGACCAAGGAGCGGGTCAAAACTTCCGGCGTATAGTAGGAGGCGGTCTTCTCGCGGTCTCGACCCGCCAAGCGGTACAGGAAAGTCCCACGAGGGTGGCGCCGCAACGTAAGGTGCCCCTGCTCGTCGCGATCGTAGACCCGCTCTTCCTCACGGTAGCGCTCAAGCTCGGCAGCACTGACGAAGTATCCGGTATCCAGTGGATCGGGGTTCCCAGCCTTGGCCGACTTAACCTCGTAAAGATCTTCGCTAGCGAAGAACCCGCGGTAGGCCAGCAAGGCCTCGTAGACCGCCCCGAGCTGGTTGATGCCCAGTTGCGCGTAGGAGATGCGCCCCCTTCGCCGCCGTCCGCGCCCCGGCCGTGACAGCGACATCAACCGGATGATGTGCTGGAGAAGGTCATTGGGGAAAACGACCTGCTGCAGGTAAGGCGTGCGCTCCGGATCAAACAGATGGGAGGGCAGCGCCGCCATCGAAAACGCCTCTCCCTGGGTGTTCTCGGCTCGAAAGAGATCACCGTCCGGGTAGTAGCCTTCGCGAACCAGGCGAAAGAGGATCTCCAATGAATCGTGCAGAAAGCGCCCGCGCTGCTCGCGCTCGGTCTGCAGCGGCACCATCTCCAGCTCACGCAACGATTCCAGGCTGTAGCCCTGGTAGTACGTGGCATCGCCGATCGGCGCGTACCCCAGATCAGGACGTGCCTCGATGTAGAAGAGGAACAGGAGCCGATACATGTAGCGCAGGCACTCCCGGGAGAGCTGCTCCGGGTCAAGCCGGTCCTCTCCAGAGTAGATGCCCTCCTTGCGCTGACGCGCCTTGTCGATCAGCTGTCTCGCCGCCTCGTTACCAAGCAGCTCAATCGCCTCGCGCAGGGCATACTTGAGATCTTCGGAAACGCCGTAGGCATGTTTGTGGGCACTCTCCTCCAACGTGTCGAGTAGGCTGGAGCCTGACTCGCCCACCAGCGATTCGCGATGCAGGAGCACACTGGCCGCCTTAAGGGTTTCGGTCTCCTGCCGGGAGAAGAGTTCGGGCCAGTCGAAACGGAGCAGCCGGCCCTGCGCGAACTTAGTACGGTCGATCAGAAGCCACTGCCGTGGGCCGGTCAGTAGCACCCAGCGGGGCGGTCGCTCCTGAGCGAAAACAAAACGGCTAAGGGCGCTCTGCCAGTCGGTCAGATTCCCATGGCTGTTATAAAGCGCCTTGGGCACTGGCGTTGGCGAGAGCGTCGTATACTGCTCTTCCCGCAACGGAACCGTCAGCGGGTCCGCATCCGTCTCCTCAAGGGGCACCGCCTGCACAACCCAGACCAGCGGGGCATCGTCGGGACCGCGGTACTCGGCCAGAACCGGGATCTCACTGTCATCGGCGGAAAGTAGCCGGCGGGGGTTAAAGTCGTAGCCGAAAATGGACAGTAGCTGACGGACCAGGTCCCGCTGCCCCTCCACTCGGGGTTCGAGGCGGCGCTCTCGCTCAAGCTGGGAGAGCGAATGATTGTAGGCACTGGCACTAGCGCTCAACCGCTTCCAAGGGGTGCGCTGAGCCTCCGTATGCTCCTCGTTGCCCGTCTCGCCGGAGCGCTTCTCAGCCTGCTGCCAACGATCGACGACCGCTTTGATGTCGGTACTGAAGACCTCGCTGAGATAATGCTCGGAGTAAAACTCGTTTTCGTTGGTGATACCAACCCAGGCCACGTTACACCTCCGCCCCGGTGAACGCGGCGACGACCTGGACGTAGGGGTGCTGCTCCATCATCTGCGTATCCCGTAACCAGTTTTCATAGTCGCGGAAGACCCGCTCGATATGCTGCTCGCGCTCTGCGCGACGCCGTGCTTTCTTGCTTTCCACTTCACGGCTAGCAGCCAGCTCAAGCTCCATCTGCTCGATGTGGTGCTGTTTCAGGGCATCCATGGACTCCATTTGGCGATTGAGCCGCGCATCGATCCCGGGCTCCTGCTCTCGACGCAACTGCTGAAGATAGGCTTCAGTGCGGTCGACCACATCGGGGAGTTGCTTTTTAAGCGCCTCGGTATCACCGCTCTCCCCACGGTTCGGTAGCGCACCGACACGCAGGCCAAGCGCCTCGATCAAGGGTTGAAGGCCGTACTCCTCGACAATGGCGCCCTCTCGCAGGCGCACGCCGAGCCAACCATGAACGACCGGATAGCCGCGACGGTTGGGGAAACCGCCCTGTAGCAGAAACGCCGTCTCATCAGCTTCGAGAGCACGAGGCAGCCGGAACACGGGCGCCGCATGCCGCCCGAAGGCGTTTTCCGCTCGGTCGGCCAACCACTCCATGACCGGGTGCAGTGGCCATAGATACTGTCGGCTGGCCCAGGGACTGTCCTCGTCCCGGCGACGTTCCAACTCCTGCTGAATCGCCTCGACGTCCGGGGTGAGTATGAACCGATCGCCTTCGGGACGCGCCTGAGGCGCGATGTGGCGTAAGCGCTGACGCAAGTCCTGGGGAGCCGTCAGGGTCAGCACACGGCGTTGTAGATCCGCCTCGGCCTGCAAGTCCGGCTGATGGTTATGCAGCCACTGTACGGCCGTGCGGGCGTAGTCGAAATCGTCTTCAAATAGCGTGATCGGGGCCTCGGTTACGGCCTCCAGCGAGGGCGCCCGGGTCTCCTGCGGGACAAAGGCATCGAGTGGAGACTCGCTGGCTTCCTGCTGATTATCGAGGAAAGCTGAGAACAGGCCGGCCATATCGTCATCACCGGATTCGATGTACGCCCCGACCTGAGCTTCCTCCTCCTCGACCGAGTGGACGCCCATGAACTCCGAGGGATCGCCAATGTTCCGACTAGCCTGCTGGTCCTTCTCAATCAAGACTTCCAGCACGCGTTGCTCGCCTTGAATGCGCGCATTGCCCGGATCCGTGACCAGGTAGCGGATTTGGGGCGGGCGTGTCTGGCCATACCGATCGATGCGTCCATTGCGCTGTTGAAAAACCATCAGCGACCACGGCACATCGAAGTGGATCAGTCGATAGGACAGGTGGTGCAGGTTGAGCCCCTCGGCCGCGACGTCGGAGCAAAGCAGCAGGCGCACGGGCTCATCACGACGACCGAAAGCATCCACGGTCTCCATCAGCTCACGATCCGGCGCGTCTCCGCGCAACACTCGCAGCGCGCCTTTGTGTTCTGGTCGAATG
>NZ_JAJNQP010000050.1:0-4491 GCF_022227985.1 Halorhodospira sp. M38 | reverse complement strand
CAAACGGACGGGTACACTTGACCTGCCGCTGGGGGACGCCCTGCCGATGTGCCTCTTGGACGTACCGGTCCCAGAACCGCCGCCGCGCGGCTTCCAAGTCTCTTCCCGGCATCTCCGTTGCCTCGACTTCCGTGTCGCTGATCGGTCCATTCTTGCGACGCTGAACCGCCGACGCAAGTCCCAGGCAAAACACCGCGTAGCCGGATACACAGAATCACGTCCGACCGGGATATACAGAGTCCGTCGATACCACTGTTAGGAGTAAGAGGTTGATTTCAGAAGATTACGTGAAAACGACCATGGCAGACTGGCTTGTGCGTCAGGGCTACATTGATGTTATCCCGCGCATGGGAAAAGCAAATGGGATCGATGTGGAGGGGAAGGATCCGACGTCAGGGGTTCGTCTTGCGATCGAGTGCAAGGGTGAGAGCAACGCAAAGAACCAGTGGGATAACGCATGGAGAAACCTGTCGCACGGTTTGTTCAACCTTATAAAAGATACCGAAGACCCGGAGAATGGAGACGAAATCGCTTTAGCTATACCTGATACCTCTGATTACCGGAGACGCATGGACGGCCTCCGTGATTTCTGTAGGAGGCAGGGGATCACTGTGTATTGGGTATCCGCGTCGGGGGAAGTCAACTCTTGGGGTACCAGCTCCTAACTCGGCGCTCAACCGGACGCTCGTACCTCGCGCCGGTTAGCTTTGCGTTCGGCGTCAAAGGCCAAGGAGTCATCTATGGATATAAATGCCGCCCAAGTTCAACTCGTTGCAGTGGTTCGGCGGCTCGCGGACGAAAAGCGGGCTGATCTGGATCGGCACAAGGAGAACCATGCCGACATTAATCGCCCAGACTTTCTCTGGCACTACTTGCTCCAGAGCTTCGCCACGATGGGTCGATCGGCTGGGTGGCACGGGCTGATCGGGAACCGAAACAACTATAGTCGCATCACCTACTCGGCCCTCTTGGATCTTCCCGATGGTGACCGGCTTCGGGAGGCGCGTGAAGTATGCCGGGCTGCCAAGGTGCGGATGCCGGACCGCAAGGGTGATTTCATTGTGGGATGCTTCGACCGCATTCGGGATATGGGTGGGCCGGAGAACGCCAAGAATCAGTTGCTCGCTCAGCCTGGCCGAGAATCAAAGATTCGATGGCTAAAGGAGATGCCAGGGATTGGAGACAAGTACGCCCGGAACATCATGATGGACGTGTATCACGAGGACTTCCGGGACAGTATCGCGGTCGATGCCCGAATTAAGTCGGTGTCGGATCGGCTAGGCATGTCGTTTCCTTCCTACTCGGAGCATGAGGATTTCTACTTGGGCGTGGCTGAGCAGGCTGGCCTCAACGGATGGGAGTTGGACCGGTTGCTGTACAACTTCCTAGGCGATGTGTTGTCGGGGCTGCAGCTTGCCTCGTCGGCCGCCGAACAAGGCGCTGTACCGGACGCTCCTTCGTCGCGCCGGTAAGCTCTGCGTTGGGCATGGGGGATGAGCTCGTGAAGATTCGAGAGGCGGTTGACGCAGTGCAAGAACTGATAGAGGCGCATCCGGGCCTGTTTCGTGATGCCGAGATCCAAGCGGAATTCGGCGAGGAGCGGCCTTGCATCGGCGATTGGTCCGATCCGAACAACCGTGGCATGTTGGTTACGGGCGATGGAATCGGTCAGAAAAGCGGTGTGTACTGCTTCGCATCCCCAAGTGGCGATATTCTCTACATCGGGAAGGCGACCAAAAATAACCTCCACCACCGGGTGTGGGGCCACGTCAAGACGCCGCAGTTTCTGGAAGATGGCCGCCGGACGTTTCCTAAGCATGGTTTTCGCGGTGGCCCGGAAGCAGAGGAGTATGAGTCGGACGTGCGGGAGGGCCGCGTTCGCTTAGGCGTTATCACCATATCTGATCAAGAGCTGGCTTCCCTGGCCGAGGTTTACTTGCATGTCCTACACAAGAAAATGCATAGCCGGCTTCCGATTTTCAACAAACAAATCGGATAGGAGCCCAACAATCAGCTTGAGGCGACGCCGGCAGGCGTGGCTGCCGGAAACTGGGCGCTCCGGGCGGCGCGCCTCAGCAAACCGTTAAATCGTGACCAATTTCCGGAGCAAAGGCGAGATGCAAAATCCACTGGCGTACACAACAGCTGTGATGTCCTGGGGGTTCTTTCTGTCGTCATTTGAGAGAGTTAAGTCTGCGGGAACCTACGAAAGTGGGCTGGACCTGAACCTGGAAGCTCCGTCCTCGGTGGTCCTTTGCGCTGTTTCAATCGAGGCATTTTGTAATGAAATATCTTCACTGGCACGGGCGTTCGTATTCGAGAAGGAAAGAGAGCAGTCCCCTTCCAAAATACAGACACCCGGTATCAGACGCGAAGCTCTTGACCAGCTATGCGCTTTAAGCCAAGACGGAACTGGTTCATTCTATGATCGCTATAAGCGAGTAGTGAAGCTCCTAGAGGCGAGCAATCCCGCCCTACTGGAAGATATGGTTTGCCTGAGAGACCTCCGGGACGCTCTGGTTCATTTTCGATCTTGTGATGTTCCTATTCAAGAAGGGGAGGATGGGGTTATTCGTTACGCTCAGGAGACCCCGGAGGTTCTTAGGCGATTGAGTAACAACGAAATATCTGGAAGACAGGTTGTCGCCCCGGATAAAGGTCTGGAGTGGACGCTAAGAATATCGACCAGCGCAATGTCTATTTGGGCTCTAAAACTTACTTGTGATGCTACTCTTTTCCTTTTGGATGCCTTGCCGGCCGGGGACTTTCAGAGATTTGTTATAGAGGCGTATAGACCGAGGGATTATACCCATCGGGATCTTTACTCCAAGGCAAAAGAGGATGTCGCTGTTTGGGAGTGTGAAATATTCTCCTGACACACAGTTACGATTTAACAAGAACATTAACTTCGCGCCTGCGGCGCCGGACGCTCGTACCTCGCGCCGGTTATGTTGGCGTTAGGCGATAAGAAATGACGTATCGAGCAAATTTTCCGCCATCTTTTTTACTCCTTGAGCAGGAAGGGTTTCTTATTAGCTCATGCCTAGGGAGTGGATTAACCGATCTGCGATCTGCGCACGTTCACAACAAGGGCGCATTCTATTCGTCGTTGTTCAACCTCTCGATAGGAGTAGAAAGGCTGCTGAAGGCCCTTGTGATAATTGAGCACATAGCAACTAATAATCTTTCTGTGCCAACAAAAAAGCAACTGAAAAGCTATGGTCATAACATTGAAGAGCTGTATGACCAATGCGTGACGATTGCTGACGCGAGAGGCGTCGCAGTTCCTGATCGAAACTCTTTAAATCCAATTCAAAAAGAAATTATAAGCTTGTTAAGTGACTTCGCTCAGACTACCCGGTACCACAATCTAGATGCGCTCAACCCTTCTCACGTCGGTAGGGATCCGCTCGATCACTGGGGTCAAATAGTAACGGCAATCTTGGAGAAGGATGTTCCCAAATCTCAGAAAGAGAAAATACTTAGCCAATCAAACTTGGTTGCGTCTGCTATTGATGACATCACTATTACGATAATGCATGGCTTGGATAAGACGCCTCTTTCTACGGAGGAGGCGTTGGCCTTGCCGGGGTTGCACGATCAGGCGGCTAAATATGCTGTTTTGCATGTCGTGAAGATGCTCGCTCCGCTGCGAGAACTAACGTCAGAGTTAAGTCATCTCGCGTACGCACTCAATACTCCAGAGCCTGTGTTTCCACAAATGCAAGAGTTTATCCAATGGCTGTGGGATGATCGTCAATACGTCCTGAGGAAGAAGCGGTGGCCGTAATATGGCCTAACAAGGCCGTGAACTCGGACGCATTTTTCGTTCGCTGCGCTCACTACAAATGCGCCGGTTACGGCTGGCGTTAAGTTTATGAGGATTTTATGAAGGTTTATGCACTCAGGGTTGAAAAGAGTAAGGATAGCGCGAATTTATCGGATGTTCTTTCTGAGCTAGATGCTCAGAATGATTTAAGGGAACGCATTCGTATAGTGAACCAAACAGAACTCAGAGCTGAAGCGATTGAGTTCAGAAATGGTGTGTGGTTCATGGACTTCGTGCGTATAAGGACAGCTCACGGCCCTGGAAAAGTCGGGCGGGATACTGAGGTTGAAGGTTTTGAGTTTGAGGACGAAGAAGGCTTTGGCGAGGAAACGGCCGCCTTGTATGATCCCCAGACTGAGTATCTTCTTATTCAATACAATCATTTCGGAGTAAGGCCCGCAGCAGTCGCTGACTACCTTAGCTCTTATGTTGAGAATGCAAACAATTTATATACTTTCAAGCCGAAGTACGATGAGGATGTAGAGCGTCGCCTACTGAACCAAGGCATTACTAGAAAGATTAATTTTTCACTCGATGTTTCACGAATGTCCGCCCAAGATCGGGAGCGCGGCGCTTCATTGAGCGAGGCTATTGATTACGGAAGGCGAACTGGTGCTGATCGGGTAAAAGTCGAGATATCTGTTCAAGGTGAGCGGAATCGT
>NZ_JAJNQP010000005.1:0-160285 GCF_022227985.1 Halorhodospira sp. M38 | reverse complement strand
CTCGGCGCAGGCCCCTTGGTGGGCCGGCGCCTGCGCTACCTGGTGCGCAGTAGCCGCTATGGTGACATCGCCGCGTTCTCGTTCAGTGCCGCGGCCTGGCGGCTGCAGCCGCGGGATGCCTTCATCGGCTGGAGCCCGGAGCAGCGCGAGGCGCAGCTCCAGCGCGTCGTCTGCAACAGCCGGTTTCTGATCCGCTCCGATATCCAAGTCCCGGAGCTCGCCTCGCACCTGCTGGCGAGGACCCTGCGGCGCCTGCCGCAAGACTGGGCGACGCGCTACGGCGAGGCGCCGGTGCTCGTCGAGACCTTCGTCGATCGCGCCCGCCATCGCGGCGGCTGCTACCGGGCGGCGAACTGGCGCTATGTCGGTGATACCCAAGGGCGGGGACGCAACGACATCGCCGGTGAGCGCCCACGCAGCCCGAAGGCGATCTACCTCTACCCGTTGCGTCGGGACTGGCGCCGGCAGCTCGGCGGGAGCGGGCCACCGCATGCCGAGCTGCCCATCGACGATTGGGCCCGTCACGAGTTCGCCCACGCCCGCTGCGGCGACCGGCGCCTGCACGAGCGGCTGATCACCGTCGCCCGTGACTTCGCCGCGCACAGCCAGGCCGATACACCCGAGGCCTGTGGCACACGAGCGCGCACGAAGGCAGCCTATCGGTTTCTGGCGAATCCGAGGGCGAGCATGCAGCAGCTGATCCGTTCGCACGCGCAGGCCAGTGCCGGGCGCTGCCGGCACCACGATGTCGTGTTGGCCGTACAGGACACCACCACGCTCAACTACTCGGCCCCGACGATCACCGAGGGGCTCGGGCCGATCGGCAGCCGAGCCGACGGGGCGCAGGGGCTGATTGTCCACGACACCATGGCCTTCAGCACCGAGGGCACACCCCTTGGGCTGATCGATGTACAGGCCTGGGCCCGGCACTGCGAGGACCACGGCCTGCGCCGACTCGCCGGCGACGATCGCAACCTCGACAACAAGGAATCCGGCAAGTGGCTGGACAGTCACCACGCGGCGAGCCGGCTCCAGGAGCAGCTGCCCAGCACCCGCGTGGTCAGCGTCGGCGATCGCGAGAGCGACATCTACGAGCTGCTGCTCGCCGCGCGTCCGGCCGAGGCCGCGGATGCGCTGGTACGAGCCAGGCAGGATCGCCGGCTCGCCGGCAGCGGGGCGAAGATCGACGCGCATCTCGAGGCCCGGGCGCCCGACGCCGAGGTCGAGCTCAACGTCCCGCAGCGCCACAACCAGCCGGGGCGCATCGCACGCCTGGCGGTGCGCTACGAGCGGGTGACCCTCCAGCCGCCGAAGAACAAACGCCGCCTCGGGACCGTGGAGCTCGATGTCGTCCAGGCGAAGGAGATCAACCCGCCCGAAGGCGTCGATGGTCTCAAGTGGACGCTGCTGACCACGGTGCCCACCACGACGGCCGAGGCCGCCTGCGAGCGGCTCGAGTGGTACGCCACCCGCTGGCAGATCGAGGTCTATCACCGCACGCTCAAGTCCGGCTGCCGGGTCCAGGAGCGCAACCTCGGCGATGCCGACCGCCTGGAGACGGCGCTGGCCATCGACATGGTCGTCGCCTGGCGCACCTTCTGGCTCACCAAGTGGGGGCGGGAGCGGCCGCAGACCCCAGCCAGTGCCATACTCGAGCCGGACGAGTGGAAGGCGCTGCTGGTGCGCATGGACGTCTCTTGGGACCCAGGGCCGGAGGACGAGCCGACGCTCTATCAGGCGATGCACCTCATCGCCCGGCTTGGCGGCTACCAGGACCGCAAGCGCGAGCCCGGTGCGCAGACCATCTGGCGCGGGCTGCAGCGCATCGAGGACATGGCCCAGGTCTTCCAGAAGGTCCGAGCGGCGGCGCTCGGGGTCAGGCGACCCCCCTGATCACGTCCAGAGGACTTGTGGGGAGTCGCCAGTATGCCGCCCGGAAGGCCTCATGCACGCTGAAGTCGAAGTAAGAAGGCACCCTCAGCACGAGGCTCTCGCCGCCTTCCTCATAGCTCGCGCGGACCGGCATCCCCTTATCCCTGGCGCTAAGCGCGTGGTTCCCTCCCAACGCTATAACCTTAAAGCTACCAAGGGACTGATCGCTTCGTCACCCCCCCACGAACCCAGGTATTGAGACGGCGCTCGCCCGCGCCCCCGTGGGCCGTCCGGCGCGGGGGCGGTACGCACGCTGACGTTCGGTGCTGGACTTCGCCACCGTCAGCCCTCCCCCAGACGAGCATCCTCCGGCGCAGGCCGGTAGAAGATCCGGGCGGGACCGCCCGCCCCCGGCCGAAGCACCCCGATCTGGCGCCACGCCGGGCTCTCCTCGAAGGCACGGCGACGGGCATCCAGCCCGGCGCTATAGCGGTCTAGCTCGACGATCAGCCTCGCCTCGGGAACGCGGCTGCCGTCGACGCTGCCATCGATGACGTTGAAGACAAAGTGCAGCATCTGCCACGCCTGGAGGTCCTCCTCGCGCAGTCGGCAAAGCTCCCCGTCCAGCAGCGGCTTGTTCATCAGGGCGTGCTCCCGCGGCCAGTAGGGCGTGCGGCCGAGCACATCCGGAGCCACCTTCCCCAGGTCGTGGAGCAGCGCGCCGAGGAGCACGCACTGCCGGGTCAGGTCGTCGCAGTCTTGGATGATCAGCCGGAGCTTCTCCACCAGCTCCAGGGAGTGCCGGAGCAGACCGCCCGGCTCGGTGTGGTGGCAGTCCCGGCTCGCCGCGCGCCTGACGAACGCCCGCGCCCGCCTAGGTTCGGCGAAGACCCGGTCCAGGAATCGCCACAGGGCCGGACGCTCGATCTCACTGCGCATCACGCAGTACAGCCGGTAGAGCAGCCCAGGCTCCGGGCAGAGGCGGTGGGGCAGCAGCTGGAGCGTCGAGTACGTCTCGATCGGCTCGAGCGCCTCCACGCGGTTGTACCACCCGCCGTGGGCGGCCTGGGCGCGGGTCACCGTGACCCGCACCACATCCCGCTTCTGGGGCGGCCTGGATGTCGTACCCCCACCCGTCGGCGCCCGGTAGAGGACCTCGATCCGCCCCGAGCAGTCCTCGAGGTCGATCGCATGCAGGCCGTGGAGCGCGGCCCGGGGCACCACCCGGGCGACGCGGTACTCGCCCGTCCAGGTGACATAGGGCCCGGTGGGCGCACTGAGGACCAGGGTCACGTCACCGACTCCACCCGGCGCTGCAGCCGGTCCACGAGCAGCCGGAACAGGGCCTCCGCGACGGCCCGGTCCTCCAGGTCGAGCTGCCGGAGCAGCCAGTCCTCAACGGCGGCCTGCAGCGGCTGCCCCGGTCGCGCCTCTACGACTTCCCGCAAGCGCTCCGCATCCTCGCCGGCGAAAGTGTCGAGCAGGATCTGCGCCATCTGCTCGATCACCTCCGGCACCACATAGGCCTCGTACCCCGGGGCCTGGAGCTGAGTCATCCGCATCAGGCCTCCTCCTCATCGTCGTCGCCCAGGACCATGCCGGCCGTCTCGGCCGGCCCCAGCTCCGCGGCGAGAAGCCGCTCGATCGCCGAGCCGTCGCGCCGGGTGAGGTTCGGCACGTAGCGCGAGTACACGGTGAAGAGCATCTTCGTGTCGCTGTGCCCCATCTGCCGGGCGATCCACTCCGGCGACTCCCCCGAGGCGAGCCAGAGCGTGGCGGCGGTATGCCGGGTCTGGTACGGCCGGCGCCGGCGCAGGCCCGCCGCCTCGAGGGTGGGATACCAGACGCGATTGGAGAGGTTGTTGTACTGGATCGGCCCACCCTTGGGGGACTGGAAGACGAAGGCCCGCTCGTCACCGCCGGTGCGCTCGTACTGCTTGCGCAGGGCGGCCTCGACCTGGCTGCTCATGTCGATGTAGCGCTCCGAGGCCGTCGTCTTGGTGGACTCGGCGTGCCGCCCCTTCACCAGGGTCTCCCGGACATGGATCTGCTTGCGCTCCAGGTCGACGTAGCGCCAGCGCAGGCCGTCGATCTCCGAGGTCCGCAGACCGGTGAAGAAGCGCACCAGGAAGTACTCCCGGTAGGTGGGGTCGACCGTCTCGAGGAAGCGCTTCACCTCCTCGAGCGACAGCGGATCGATCTCGGTCCGCCCCTGGCGCAACGGCTTGATCGCCTCAGCAGGATTGGTAACTTCGTAACGGTCGGCGGCTTCCGCAAGGATCTGTCGCAAGAGCGCCATGACCTGGTTCACGCGACTCGGCGACAGGGCCCTCCTCTGGCTATCGCTTGGTGCTTTGGCGAGCTTGGCGCGATAGTCGAGGAGCTCTCCCTTCGTGAAGTCGCCGACCCTCTTCTGCCCGAAGGCCGGCAGCAGGTGCTTGTTGAGGATGTCCCGGACCTTGTCCTGATAGGACGGCTTCCAGGTCACCTCATACTGGTGCAGCCACTCCTCCACAAAGGCCGAGAAGCTCGGCGTCTCCTCTCCAGCCTCAGCAGTCCGCCCGGCGGTGACGGCCTGCACCGAGGAAGCACTCTCCTGCGACGCCGCCGCGAACTTGTTGACTCGGGGGCTGCTCGGGAAGTACGCCGCGTAGTCGAACGTCCCTAGCTCGATCTCCGCCTCGATCTTGCGCAGGACCTGCTCCATGCGCTTGCGGTTGGCGCGGGTATCCTTGAGCCGGGTGTACTCGCGACACCGCACCCCCTTGTACCTGAAGTCGAAGAACAGGTAGCCCTTGCGCTCTCTCACGCTAGCCATGGCAAATCCCCCCAGACACCATCGGAATCCCCTGCTGTGCGACCTGGCTCGGGCCCAGCATCAGCTCCTCGATCGGCTCCCACAGGTACACCACGCGACGCCCGTTGAAGGGGCGGATGTAGTGAACCCCCTCTATGAACTCGCGATCCCTCAGGACCTCGTTGATGTAGCGCGCGCAGTAGGGGATGCGCTCGGATAGCTGCCTTGCCGAGAGGTAGGTATACTGCTGCATCGTCTTAGCCCTCGTTTGTGCCTACAGGGAACACCTTACTACGCCTTTGGTGCCTGTCAAGCACTAAAGAGCCATACAAGCACACCGGGAGAGGGGCTGTGATCAGGTTCCGACTGCGGGAAAGGATCTCGGACCGAGAGTTCGAGCTAGGGCGCCGGATAACCTTGAGCGAGATCGCCACGGAGACAGGGATCAATAGGACCGTGCTGTCCAAGATGTCTGGCCCACGGGGCTACAACACCACGACCGATGTTCTGGAGCGGCTATGCCGCTACTTCGGCTGCCAGGTGGGAGACCTTGTGGAGTACGTGCCGGACGACCCGGAGGCCTCGGAAGAGGACGAGGGCCCTTCTTAAGGTGGTGCTCACAGTTTCAGTCGCCCTAGCCGTCCGGCCTAAGGCCCAGGGCTCAGCTCGGGCCCACTTTGGGCCCCAGATGGGCCCAACCTCACTAAAAGAAAGGTTTTTGGGGGCTACGTGACCCGGGCCGCCCCCTTTGCCCCTATGCCTACGCAGTGCTCAGGGCAACAAAAGGATCCTTTAAGTTCAGATAGTTGCACGATCTGTTGACATGAGTCCGGGAGCTTGTAGAATGCCCAAATGTAGACAACAGGCGCGTAGCTCAGCTGGTTAGAGCGCCACCTTGACATGGTGGAGGTCGGTGGTTCGAGTCCACTCGCGCCTACCAGAATCGTCGCATTGCGCCCGGTCGCGACCCCTGGATGCAGGGTTTATCGCACCGGGCGCAGTCGTTCATGCACGTGGCCCCTCGTATCGGTCACCACTGTGGAGGCTCAGCCATGCCCGCCATCACCCTCCCCGACGGCTCCGTCAAGCAGTTCGATCACCCGGTCACCACCCGCGAGATCGCCGAGTCCATCGGCCGCAAGCTGGCCAAGGACGCCATCGTCGGCCGCATCGACGGTGAACTGGTCGATCTCGACCGCCCCATCGAGCACGATGCGCGCGTGGAGATCGTCACCGCCAACGACCCGGACGGGCTCGACGTGATCCGCCACTCCACCGCCCACCTGATGGCGCAGGCGGTGAAGCAGCTCCACCCGGAGATGCAGGTGACCATCGGGCCGACGGTGGACAACGGCTTCTACTACGACTTCGCTGGTGAGCACTCCCTCTCGGAAGACGAGCTGGAAGCGATCGAACAGCGCATGAGCGAGCTGGCCGAGGCCGACCACCCCGTCGAACGCGAGATCTGGGACCGGGAAGCCGCCCGGCAGTTCTTCCTGGAGCAGGGCGAGACCTACAAGGCGCAGATCATCGACGACCTGCCCGAGGGCGAGACCATCACCGTCTACCGCCAGGGCGATTTCGCCGATCTCTGCCGCGGCCCCCACGTGCCGAGCACCGGCAAGCTCAAGGCGTTCAAGCTGACCAAGGTGGCCGGCGCCTACTGGCGTGGCGATCAGAACAACGAGATGCTCCAGCGCGTCTACGGCACAGCCTGGCCGGACCGCAAGCAGCTCAAGGCGTACCTGGATCGCCTGGCCGAGGCCGAGCGGCGCGACCACCGGCGGCTGGGCCGGACCCAGGACCTCTTCCACGTCCAGGAGGAGTCGCCGGGGATGGTGTTCTGGCACCCGCGCGGCTGGCGCCTCTATCTGGAGGTCCAGGAATACATCCGCCGGCTGATGCGTGAGAACGGCTACCAGGAGATCCACACCCCGATGCTCGTGGATCGCAGCCTGTGGGAGCGCTCCGGTCACTGGGCGATGTTCGCCGAGAACATGTTCGTGACCGAGTCCGAGTCGCGGGATTACGCGGTCAAGCCGATGAACTGCCCGTGCCACGTGGAGGTCTTCAAGCAGGGCCTGAAGAGCTACCGGGACCTGCCGCTGCGCCTGGCGGAGTTCGGCTCCTGCCACCGCAACGAGCCCTCGGGCACGCTGCACGGGCTCATGCGGGTACGCGGCTTCGTCCAGGACGATGCCCACATCTTCTGCACCGAGAACCAGATCCAGGAGGAGGTCCGCACCTTCATCGATCTGGTCTACCGCGCCTACCGGGACTTCGGTTTCGACGATGTGCTCATCGCCCTGTCCACCCGCCCGGACGAGCGGGTCGGCGACGATGCGCTCTGGGACAAGGCCGAGTCGGCGCTGGCCACGGCGCTGGAAACGCACGGGCTCGACTATACCCTGCAGCCCGGCGAAGGGGCCTTCTACGGGCCGAAGATCGAGTTCTCCCTGCGCGACTGTCTGGAGCGCGTCTGGCAGCTGGGCACCATCCAGGTGGACTTCTCCATGCCGGGCCGGCTGGGCGCGCAGTTCGTCGACGACGACGGCGAGCGGCGTACGCCGGTGATGCTCCACCGGGCGATCCTCGGCTCCCTGGAGCGGTTCATCGGCATCCTGATCGAGCACTACGGCGGCGCCCTGCCCACCTGGCTGGCGCCGGTCCAAGCGGTGGTGCTCAACATCACCGACCGCCAGGCCGACTACGCCCGGGCGGTGGAGAAACAGCTACTGGAATCCGGTTTCCGCGTCGAGGCCGACTTGAGGAACGAGAAGATCGGCTATAAAATCCGCGAGCATACGTTGCAGAAGGTCCCCTACATGCTGGTTCTCGGGGACCGGGAGCTGGACAACGGAACGGTTGCCGTGCGCCATCGCGACGGCACCGATCTCGGCTCCATGGAACTCGAAGAGCTCGTGACGCGACTCAGCGACGACATCGCGGGACGCGGGCGCCAACAGGAGGGTTAAAGGATCGCAACGAGACCGAAACGCGGGCGCGGTGGCAGCAGCAGCGGCGACAATCGCCGGATCAACGAGCAGATCACGGTACCGCAGGTACGGCTGATCGGTTCGGACGGCGAACAGGTCGGCGTGCTGCCCACCGAAGACGCCCTTGCGCAAGCCGAAAACGAGGGACTCGATCTTGTGGAAATCGATGGCAACGCGGACCCGCCGGTCTGCCGTGCCATGGACTACGGCAAGTTCAAGTTCGAGCAGAGTAAGAAGCAGCAGGCGGCGCGCAAGAAGCAAAAGCAGATTCAGGTCAAGGAGGTCAAGTTCCGTCCGGGCACGGACGAGGGCGACTTCCAGGTCAAGCTTCGCAACCTGCGCCGGTTCCTCGAGGAAGGCGACAAGGCGAAGGTGACGATCCGCTTCCGCGGCCGGGAGATGGCGCACCAAGAGCTCGGCAAGCGCCTGCTGGACCGGCTCGAGGAAGAGCTCAGCGATGTCGGTACCGTGGACCAGCGGCCGCGAATGGAAGGGCGGCTGATGGTCATGATGATGAGCCCGCGCAAGGGCAAGTAAGGTTTCGAACCACGCTGCGGGCGCGTACCGCTAGTCAGGCGGCGCGCTCGCTTCTTTTTGTGATGAGGGGGAGGCAGTCATGCCCAAGCTCAAGACCAACCGTGGCGCAGCGAAGCGCTTCAAGGTGAAGGCCTCCGGCCGGATCACCCGCGCGCGCTCCAACCACAGCCACATCCTGACCAAGAAGGACCCGAAGCGGAAGCGCCGTCTGCGCGAGCTGACTGAGGTCCACGCGAGCGATGCGCCGATGGTCCGGCGCATGGTCGCCAAGTAAACACGGGAGCGTTCTTCCATGTCACGAGTCAAGCGGGGCGTCACCAACCGCGCCAAGCACAAGAAGGTTCTCAAGGCTGCCAAGGGCTACTACGGCATGCGGGGCAGCGCCTTCCGCATCGCCCGCCAGCAGGTGATCAAGTCCGGGCAGTACGCGTACGCCCACCGCCGCCTGCGCAAGCGCGAGTTCCGCAGCCTGTGGATCCAGCGCATCAATGCGGCAGCGCGTCAGCACGGCCTGTCCTACAGCCGCCTGATGAACGGCCTGCAGCAGGCCGGCATCGAGGTCGACCGCAAGCAGCTGGCTGACCTGGCCGTCCACGAGCCGCAGTCCTTCGCGGCGCTGGCCGAGCGTGCCCAGGGCGCCCTCAGCAACTGAGGGCGGCTCGCCAGGGCATGGGTGCCGACTACCAGGACGAACTCAACGCGCTGACCCGGGAGGCAGAGGACGCCGTAGACGGCGCCTCTGACCTGGCGGGTCTGGATCAGGTCCGGGTCGCCTATCTCGGCAAGAAAGGCAGGCTGACCGCCCTGCTCAAGGGTCTCGGTCAACTGCCCGCTGAGCAGCGGCCCGAGGCCGGTGCGGCCATCAATGCCGCCAAGGAGCGCGTCAGTCAGCGTATCGAGGCCCGGCGCGCCGAACTTGAGCGAGCCGCTCTCGAGCAGCGTCTGGCCGCCGAGCGGATCGATGTCACCCTACCCGGCCGCGGCACCGAGCGCGGCGGCTTCCATCCGGTCACCCGCACCCTCGAGCGTATCTCCGCGATCTTCGCCGGTGCCGGTTTCCACGCCGCCGACGGGCCGGAGGTCGAGGACGACCGGCACAACTTCGAGGCGCTGAACATCCCCGCTCACCATCCGGCGCGGGCGATGCATGACACGTTCTACTTCGACGCCACACGGCTGCTGCGCACGCACACCTCCCCGGTGCAGATTCGCGTGATGGAGCGCGACGGCGTGCCCATCCGCGTCGTAGCCCCGGGACGGGTCTACCGCTGCGACTCCGATCTCACCCACACCCCGATGTTCCACCAGGTCGAGGGGCTGCTGGTCGATCGCGATGTCAGCCTGGCGGATCTCAAGGGCGTCCTCCACGAGTTCCTCAACGCCTTCTTCGAGCGCCCGGTCGCCGTGCGCTTTCGGCCATCGTACTTCCCGTTCACCGAACCCTCGGCCGAGGTCGACGTCGAGTGCGTGATCTGCGGCGGCGATGGCTGCCGGGTGTGCAAGCACTCCGGCTGGCTGGAGGTGCTCGGCTGCGGCATGGTTCATCCGGCGGTCTTCGAGCACGCCGGCATCGACGCCGAGCAGTGGACCGGGTACGCCTTCGGCATGGGCGTCGAGCGCCTGGCCATGCTCCGCTACGGCGTGGACGATCTGCGCCTGTTCTTCGACAACGATCTGCGCTTCCTCGGGCAATTCCGGTGAACCATGCGTGTAAGTGAGCAGTGGCTGCGCGAGTGGGTGAACCCGTCGCTCTCGACCGAGGCGCTGGCCGAGGCACTGACCATGGCCGGCCTCGAGGTGGATGCCATCGAGCCCGCCGCCCCGGCCTTCACTGGTGTGGTGGTCGGCTCGATCGTCGACTGCCGGCCCCACCCCGAGGCCGACCGCCTCCAAGTCTGCGACGTGGACGCCGGCGGCGAGCAGCTGGAGATCGTCTGTGGCGCCCCGAACGCGCGCCCCGGCCTGAGCGCGCCGCTGGCGCGTGCCGGCGCGGAGCTCCCGGGCGGCCTGCAGGTCCAGGCCGCCGAGGTGCGCGGCGTAGCCTCGGCGGGCATGCTCTGCTCGGCCAGCGAGTTGGGCCTGAGCGACGAGGCCGACGGGCTGCTGGAGCTGCCCGAGAGCCTCGCCCCCGGGAGCGATCTGCGCCAGGCCCTGGCGCTGGATGACACCGTCCTCGAGATCGACCTCACACCGAACCGCGCAGATTGCCTGGGCATGATCGGGATCGCGCGGGACGTGGCGGCACGCACCGGGGCCGAGATGCACACCGCCGAGCCGCAGGCCGTGCCGGCGGCCTGCGACGAGCAACTGCCGATCACCCTGGAGGCCGAGGCGGACTGCCCGCGCTACACCGGCCGGGTGATCCGCGATGTCGATCCGCAGGCGCCCACACCGATCTGGATGCGCGAGCGTCTGCGCCGCGCCGGGATCCGGAGCGTCTCGGCGCTGGTGGATATCACCAACTATGTGATGCTCGAGTACGGGCAACCGCTGCACGCCTTCGACCTCGACCGCCTGAGCCCGCCGGTGACCGCCCGTCGCGCGCGCGCCGGCGAGACGCTGACGCTGCTCGGCGGCGAGCAGGTGGAGCTCGACGACGGCGTGCTGGTCATCGCCGATGCCTCCGGTCCGGTGGCCTTCGCCGGCGTGATGGGTGGCGAGACCACCGCCGTGGGCGACGCGACCACCAGCATCTTCCTCGAAGCAGCCCATTTCCATCCGGCCACCATCGCCGGTCGGGCCCGACGTTACGGCCTGCACACCGACTCCTCCCACCGGTTCGAGCGCGGCGTGGACTTCGAGACGCCCCGTGCCGCCAGCGAGCGCGCCACGCAGCTGGTGCTGAGCATCTGTGGCGGCCGCCCAGGGCCGATCAACGAGGTCGTGGCCGCCGACGCCCTGCCCCGCCGCGCGCCCATCGAACTGCGCCGCGAGCGCCTTGAAGGCCTGCTCGGCTGGTCCATCGAAGAGCAACAGGTCAGCGGCATGCTCCAGCGCCTGGGCACGTGCCCGGAATCCACTGAGGCTGGCTGGCGCGTCCAGCCGCCGAGCTGGCGCTTCGACATGGAGCGCGAGGTGGACCTCATTGAGGAGGTGGCCCGCCTCTACGGCTTCGACAACGTCCCCGAACGCCCCCTGCGCGCGCCGCTGCACGTAGCCGCGGCCCCAGAGCAGCAGCTCGACGACCGGCCCCTGCGCACGACGCTGGTCGAGCGTGGCTACTTCGAGGCCATTAATTACGCCTTCGTCGATCCGCAGCTCCAGCAGCGCCTCGACCCCGAGGCCGAGGGGCTGCCGCTGGCCAACCCGCTGTCGGCAGAGCTGGCGGTGATGCGCACCTCGCTCTGGCCCGGCCTGCTGATGGCTGCGCAGCGCAATCAGCACCGCCAACACGAACGGGTCCGGCTGTTCGAGTGCGGGCGCACCTTCCGCGGCCACCTCGACGACCTGGCCCAGACACCGATGCTCGCCGGCGTGGCCGCCGGCCCCCGTTACGCCGAGCAGTGGGATGCACCGCGGCGGTCGGTGGATTTCTTCGACGTCAAGGCGGACCTCGAGGCACTGATCGCCCAGACCGGCGAGCCCGCCTCGTTCACCTTCGAGCCGGCACAGCACGTGGCCCTGCATCCGGGTCAGTGCGCGCGGATCCTGCGTGACGACAGCCCGGTCGGCTGGCTCGGGACCCTGCACCCGGAGCACGCCGACGCCTTGGAGCTCCACGGCGCCCCCGTGCTCTTCGAGATCACGCTTGAGGCGCTCAGCCGCGCCGCGCTGCCGCGTTTCCAGCCCATCTCGCGGTATCCGTCGATCCGGCGTGACCTGGCGGTACTCGTCGACGATAACGTGCCCGCCGGGGCGTTGCTTCGCACCGCCCGCGATGCGGCCGGGACGTACGCCGTCGGCAGCCGACTGTTCGACGTCTACCGGGGCAAAGGGGTCCCTGAAGGCCAGAAAAGCGTTGCCATGGGCTTGATTTTACAGGATTATTCGCGCACGCTTACGGATCGCGACGTCGATGACGTCATGGCGGGGGTGGTTTCCCGCCTGCAGCAACAGTTCGGAGCGAGCCTGAGAGGGGAGTAAGATGTCGCTGACCAAGGCGGATATGGCCGAGCGGCTCTTCGAAGAGGTCGGCCTGAACAAGCGGGAGGCCAAGGAGCTGGTCGAACTCTTCTTCGAGGAGATCCGCACCGCCCTCGAGAGCGGTGAGCCGGTCAAACTCTCAAGCTTCGGCAACTTCGAGCTGCGCGACAAGAACGAGCGGCCTGGCCGCAACCCCAAGACCGGGGAAGAGATCCCCATTTCCGCCCGGCGCGTGGTGACCTTCCGCCCCGGCCAGAAGCTCAAGAGCCGCGTCGAGAGCTATGCCGGAACCCGAGAAGAGCAGTGATGGCGAACTGCCGCCGATCCCGTCGAAGCGGTACTTCACCATCGGCGAGGTTAGCCAGCTGTGTGCGGTCAAGCCCCACGTCCTGCGCTACTGGGAGCAGGAGTTTCCCCAGCTGAGACCGGTCAAGCGCCGGGGCAACCGGCGCTACTACCAGCGCCACGATGTCATACTGATCCGCCGCATCCGCGCCCTGCTCTACGAGGAGGGTTTCACCATCGGCGGTGCCCGCCAAAAGCTCGAGAGCGGCGAAGAGCGCGAGGACGTGGCCCAGAGCCAGCAGATCATCCGGCAGATGCGCATCGAGCTCGAGGGCGTGCTCAACATCCTCAAGCGCTGATCCCTTGTGCGCCGCGGTCTCGATCCGTATACTTTGCGGCCTGAGTCGGGGCGTGGCGCAGTCTGGTAGCGCACCTGCATGGGGTGCAGGGGGTCGCAGGTTCAAATCCTGCCGCCCCGACCAAACACCGAAAGGGCCGCGGAACGGGGACGTTCCGCGGCCCTTTTTTGTGGGGAGGCCCCGATTGTTCCAGCACCCCCTCACCGGGCTCCGGCCTGCCTAGTTCGCCGGTGTACCCTCCGGCCGATTGCCTTCCCGGGCTTCTTCGGCCCGCTCCCGGCCCTCACGGGCGTCGTCTTGGACCGAACGGCCCTGCTCCCGGGCCTCTTCAGCCTGCTGGCGTGCCTGCTCAGCCTGTTCCCTAGCGGCTTCACGGGCCTCCTCGCCTCGCTCCTGGCCGGCTGCACGGGCTTGCTCCCCGCGCTCCTGTCCCTGACTGCGGGCCTCCTCGGCGCGTTCCTGGCCGAACTCCCGGCCGCCTTCGCGCGCCTCATTGGCCGTCTCCAGGCCTTCGGCCGCACGCTCCCGGGCCCGGTCGGCCGCCTGCTCCGGCAACTCGATCTCCTGCGCCACCTCCTCCTCGGTCGCGTCGTCGTCGAGCCGGCGCATGGTGGCATCCCGTAGCGTCTCGCCCTCGGACACGGTCTCCCCGGCGTCAGCGGCGACCTCATCCTGGGCCTCGACCTCCTCGGCGGCCACCGGCACGCTCAGCGAGGCGATCAACAGCCCCACCGGCACAAGCAAGTAGCCTAACCGGCGACTCGCGTTTCTCGGCTTGGTCCTCATCGTTGCCTCCTCCTTCAGCTCAACTCATCCAGTCTTGGGTGACGCATTTCAGGACTCGCGCTCATGTGGTTGGACGAGGGTGACCGGCAGGCGCAGCTCCTGGGACCGACCCTCGTGCTCGATGCGGGTCACCAACTCTCCCTGCTCGACCTCGGCCCCCGGTATACCGCGCACCGGCAGCGTCAGACGGTTGGCGCCCGGTTCCAGATCACCTTCCCAGCTGACCCGTCGCTGCGACGGATGGCCTTCCAGCTCGAATCCCTCAGGAACCTCGACCTGGAACCGTACCCCCTCCAGTCTTCGTTCGGCGTCGATCGCCAGCCGGAACTCCTGAACCTCGCCGTTTTCCGGGCCGGTCACCGGCGGATCCGTTTGTGCGGGCCGCCAGTCGTAGAGCGCCAACCCGCCGCCAACGAGAATCCCCACCGCCGCGACACCGGCGACCAGGCGTTGACGCACCGTGGGCACCCCAGAACCGCTCCGCGCCCGCCGCAGTTGCGTCGCCACCCAGCCGGGCGAGACCGCCTCCTGGCCACCGATTTCTGCCAGTTGCCGACGCAGCCGTAGACCGTCCTGGTACCAGGCCCGACAAGCCGGACAGACGGCCAGGTGCGCATAGCACGCCTCGGCCTGTGCACTATCCAGCTCGTCCGCCTCCAGTTCCAGGAGCGCTTCGCGGCAGCCCAGGCAGTCCATCGTTCGCTCCGTCATCGATCGGTCCCCTTGTCCGCCTCACACGCACCGGCCCCGACATCGGTTCCATCCATCAGGACCTGGCGAAGCCGGTCACGGGCCCGCGCCAACCGCGACTTCAGGGTCCCCTTGCCCACCCCGGTGAGCTCAGCCACCTCGTCCAGCGACAACCCCTCGATGTAATGCAGAAGCACGACCTGGCGCTGCGCCTCGGGCAAGGCGCCCAGGGCACGCTGCAACCGCTCGCGCGTCAGCGCCTGCTCGACCAGCTCGGCGGGGCCGTCGCCCGGCTCGGCAAGGGTGTACGGGACGTCCGGATCGTCCTGAGACTGGTCGTCCCAGGGTGGGCGGGCCTGAGTGCGGCGATGGCGATCGATCCATAGGTTGTAAAGCGAACGCGCTAGCCAGGGATAGGGCCGGTCGAGGGCGGCAATCTCGTCACCACGGGGGTAGAGCCTACTCAGCAGTTCCTGGATGAGGTCTTCGGCCTCGGCATCGTCGCCGCAGAGCCGGCGCGCGAAACCGTAGAGGCTACCCAAGTGGTGGCCGATGACGGTCTCGAACGCGCCCCGCCGGCCACGGCGGCTCCAGAGGTTCAATAGCGTACCCATGCCCTCTCCCACGCACGGAACGCCCCAGTGGTTCCGCCTAAAAGCTGCGATCGACCAACAGACTCACCTCGGTGCGCCGCGCGGTGTAGGTCTCCAGCTCACGCTCTTGCCAGTCGATCCGCAGATCGTCGATAGACTCGAACCGCAGCTGCACCCCAAGCCGCCAAGCCCGCCCGGCAGGCTGATGAATAGCCGTCAGATCGAGGCGATAGCGGGTGTCGTCTCGGCGCTGACGATCGTCATCGACCACGTGGCGATCCCGGTACTCGGCATAGACCCACTCCGGACGCACGGTCAGTGACCAGGACGGCACACCCTGCCAGGTCACCCGGGCACCGAGACGCTGACGCAGCGGCGAGTAGCTGATGAAGGCGTTCTCGTCCGACCAGTCGTCGCGGTCGTGATGCTCGATCTGGTAATACGCCATCCAGCGCAGTGCACCGGCCCGATCCTGGAAGCCCAGCCTCAACCGATGCTCCACCCCATCGAGATAGTCCCGGCCATTACCACCTCGGTGGGCGCGCAGGCGGTAGCGCGCCAGGAGCCAGCCGCGACCCGGGCTGTGCCAGCGCCCCTGGAGCTGCCCCTCCGCGCGTCCATCGACGCCGCCGATGCCCCGGCTCAGAGCTCCGACACCGAGACCGTAGCCGAGCTGGGAGCGCCGGACGGTCCTTTCCGCCAGCACGTCCAGGGCAACGTCGGTGAAGTCGAAATTCCCCTCGCTGGCGTAGCCACGGTGATAGAGACTGCCCTGGGCCGACACCCCGTCGCCCCGGCTCCCGCGGGCCTGCCACGCGGCGTGACCAAACAGATCGAGGAACGAATCACCATCGCCGCTGAAGGCCCTGGCGTTATCCAGTGTCAGGTTGGAGTCGTACCCGATCCCGGCCTGCAGATAGCCGGTCAGGGCCGGCCGGCCCTGCTGGAGTTCGTCCAGACGCGTGGCGACCAGACGCTGGAGGCGCTCGGCGCGCGCCTGCCGCTGCGCCAAGCGCCACCAGTGCTCCGCGGCGGCCCAATCCCCGCGCTGGCCCGCGGCGCGCCCGAGATTAAACGCGGCCAGTGCGCCGAGTTCCGGATCGCCGATGACCGTCGCGAACGCGCGCTCGGCGGCGCGGTAATCACCGGCCTCGTAGAGGGCCACCCCCTGATTGAAGGCCTCGGTCGGGCGCTCCTCCGCCCCAGCCGGCACGCCGACCGCCGCCGCCACGACCAACAGCAGGATCGCGAACACTCGGTCGAAGAACACGCCGCGCCGAAGGCTCAAGTTATCCGCCGCGAAGCCGATAACTCGGTTAGGCCGCAGTGAATCGCGTTTCACGTCCGCTCTCCAGTCAGGACCGATCGATGAGCATTGTCAGTGGTGTCGGCACGGTAGCCGGTCTGTTCGGTGCCTACCAGGGGTACCAGGCACAGCAGCGTGCTCAGGAGACGCGTGAGGATCAGACCAACCTCCTGCGCGAGCAGCTGGAGGTTGCCCACGAGAAAAAGCATGAATATGCCGATGCCCTGCGCGCCGTCGAGAAGGCGCTCGAGCAGGTCAGCGACAACGGCGTCATCGAGCCGGAGCAGCTCGATGCCCTCGAGCGCAAGGGCATCAACATCGACGAGCAGGCCTGAGCGTGATTACCCGCCACAGCTCCCGCCCTGGCACCCCGGTTTTCCGATCGTTTACAGTCGGGTTGCAGTCTTTACTGCACCGTTCTCCGGTGACCCGCCCGGTCGCCGGGTGAGAGTTGGATCGACAGAGGAAGCGATCAACCATGATGAAAAAGTACGTCGCAACTGCCATGTTCGCTGGTGCGCTCGGCATGGCGGGCACTGCTCAGGCTGACAACACCGGCTGCGGGCTCGGTACCGTCCTGTTCGACGGCCAGTCCGGCATGGGACAGGACATCCTGGCGGTGACCACCAACGGCATCTCCTGGAACCAGCACTTCGGCATCACCTCCGGCACCCTGGGCTGCGAGGAAGGCGCCGTCATCACCGCCGAGGCCTCCCAGTTCATGTCCGAGAACATGGACCAAGTGGCCCAGGACGCCTCCAATGGCGGTGGCGAGGCGCTCTCCACGCTCGCCTCCCTGCTGGAGATCGACGAGGCAGATCACGATGCCTTCTTCTCCCACACCCAGAAGAACTTCGGGGAGATCTTCCCGTCCGCCGACGTTACCGCCGGCGAGGCCCTGGAAAACCTCGAAGCCACCATGGCCGGACACGACACCCTGAGCCGTTACACGGCGTAAGGACGTCCGTCCGCTAACCGGCCCCCGGCCCCGGCCGGGGACCGGTTAGCCGGCGCGCCTTCCCGACCCCTGCCCATGACTGAACGCCCGATGCGTCTAGCTCTGGCGCTGTGCTGCGCCGTACTGCTCAGCGGTGTGCTCTGCCTGCCCCGAGCCGTCGCCGCCCCGATCCACGCCGGCGCGCTGGCTGAGATCCTGGAGCTGGCCGACGATCCCCGCTGGTTGCGACTGCTCGGCTATGAGCATCGAGCCTTTCGGACCGGACGCGAGGGGATGGTGCGCACGCCCGGGTTCTATTTCCACGAGCACGGTCACGAAGATCCGCGCGCCGAGCTGCGCGCCACACTGAAGGCGCTGTACGCCCCGGTGGTACCCGGCGCCGAGGACAGCCACGCCGCCTGCCGCTTTCCGGCGCGCCGCCAGCTGCTGGTCGAAGCCCTCGGGCTGGAAGCCCGCGGTTACCCACTGCCCGATCCGGATTGCGCGGCTTACGAGGCCTGGCGCGAACGGATCGCCACTGAGCGCGTCATGCTCATCTTTGCCGACGCTTACATGGGCAATCCCGCCTCCATGTTCGGACATACTCTGCTCCGCCTCGACGGCGAAGAGGACCTGCAGCGGCCGTTGACCGCCTTCGCCGTCAACCACGCAGCACAGACCGGTGAGGATCAGGGCGTCGTCTTTGCCATGCGCGGGGTGCTGGGGAGCTATCCCGGCAGCTACACGGTCATGCCCTATTACTACAAGGTCAACGAGTACACCCAGCTCGAGCAGCGGGACCTCTGGGAGTACGAACTAGACCTGGACGAGGACGCCATAGACCGGCTCCTGAGCCATCTCTGGGAGCTGGATGGGGTGGGTATGCCGTATTATTTCTTCCTGCAGAACTGCTCCTACCGCCTGCTGTCACTGCTCGAGATCGCCGACCCCACCCTGAGCCTGCGCGATGACTTTCGCTTCTGGGCCATCCCCAGCGATACCATCCGCGCCGTGACCGAAGAACCGGGGCTGTTACGCGATGTTCACTACCGGCCATCCCGGCGACGTACCCTCGATCATATGCTCGCCGGACTGGAGGACGAGCACACCGATTGGGTCCGCGAGCTTGCCCACGGTGACCGTGAGACCAGCGATGAGGCCATCCAGGCCCTCCCGGAAGCGGACCGAGCACGGGTCCTGGAAGCCGCATCGGCCTATCTCGACCAGCTCGCTCACGTTGAGCCCATCGGTGACGAGGGACGCGAACGACGCCACCGGTTGCTCAGCGAACGAGCGCGCACCGACGGCCCCCGTGCCGAACCACCCCCCCGACCCGACCAGCGACCCGAGGAGGGCCACCGCACCGGACGGCTCGGTGTGGGAATCGGTTCCCATTCCCGGGTCGGCTACGGTGAGCTGCAGTGGCGCGCCGCTTACCACGATTTACTCGACCCGGCGGCCGGCTACCTCCGCGGCGCCCAGGTCACCTTCCTGGAGGTGATTGCGCGCATGTACGAGAATCGCTCGCCACGCCAGGGACGCAAACCGGACGGTGGGCTTGAGGTTGAACGCCTGACACTGATGGAGCTGCGCTCCATGGAGCCACGCAACCGCACCTTCCCCGGCTGGGCGTGGGGCGGCAAACTCGGCATCGAGCGAATCCGCGCCGATGACGGCCGCCGACCACTGGCCGCCGTGATCGACGCCGATTTCGGTCCGGCGTGGGCCTGGCTGGACGACCGGTTACGCCTCTACGGCGGCGGAGCCGTTACCCTGCGCGCCTCCCGCGGGCTCGGTGATTCGGCAAGACTGGGCGGCGGTCTGCGCGGCGACGCCGTCTACCAGGGAGGTGACTGGCGCGCCCACCTGACCGGCTCCGGCCTCCGCTTCACCGACAACGAGAACGCCTGGACCCTCTCTGCGGAGATCGGCCGCGACCTGGGCGAGCAAACCGCGCTGCGGCTCGGACTGCATCGCGAGGAGGACTTTGGCATACGCAGCGATCGGGTCCAGCTGACCCTTCACCACTACCTGTAGACCGGAGCCACCATGCTGTCGCGAAGCCTGGCCCCGTGTGTCCTGCTGCTGGTAACCCTGGGCCTGGTCGCTGGCTGCCAGCGGGCATTCTTCTTCCCGAGCGAGACCCACTACTGGGACCCCGCTGAAGCCGGTCTGCAGTACGAAGACGTGACCTTCACAGCCGCTGACGGCACCGAGCTGCACGGCTGGTTTCTGCCTGCCCGGACCGACGAGGTCGAGGGCACGGTCATCCACTTCCACGGGAACGCACAGAATGTCAGCACCCACGTGGCCGCGGTCTGGTGGCTGCCCCGCCACGGCTTTCAGGTCTTTACCTTCGACTACCGCGGTTACGGTCACTCGGAGGGATCGCCCAGCTTCTCGGGCGTTCACCAGGACGCCGAGGCCGCGCTGAGCACGCTCATCCAACGCGACGATGTCGACCCCGAGCGTGTGTTGGTGCTCGGCCAAAGCCTTGGGGCGAGCATCGCGATCACCGCCGTGGCGCGGTGGGACGGCGAACCGCCGGCCGGCGTGGTCGCCGAGAGCCCATTCGACAGCTACCGCGGCATCACCCGCGAGAAACTGGGCAACTTCTGGCTGACCTGGCCCCTCCAGCACCCCCTATCCTGGCTGGTCAGTGATGCCTACGCGCCGGTCGATCACATCGCCGAACTGTCTCCCACACCGCTGCTGCTCGTCGTCGCCGGGGACGACCGGACCATCCCGCCGATCCACGGCGAAAGGCTCTACCAGGCGGCCGGATCCCCGCGCCACCTTTGGACCATTGAAGGAGCCACCCACAACGCCCCTCTGGCCGACGACAGGGTCCGCCACCGCCTGCTACAGACCTTCCGGGGCTGGCTGCAGGGGAAGGCAGAGGCTGCCTCCGAAGAACCACAGGGCCCCTGGCGCCGCGATCCGCCACGCCCTTAAAAGCGCGCGCAGGCCGTCGCGAATCCGCCCTGCGCTAACCGGTCGCCAGCGCCTGCACCACCGCCGCCAGGCCGGCCACGGCCGACACGCCGAGCACGGCGCCACGCAGCCAGCGCCGGTCCAGGGCACGAGCCGTGTACCCGGACAGCCAGAAACCAATGGCGATACCGGGTAACAAGCTCAGGCCGAGGAGCAACTCCGTGGCCCCGAAGCGACCGATCCACGCCAGCGCCCCCAGCGAGCCGAACGCTCCGACTACGAACACCGCCGAGAGCGAAGCGCGCAACCGCGCTCCGCTCACCCCCTGATAGGCCAGGGCCAGCGGCGGCCCGCCGATCGAGGTGGCGGTAGCCATAAAACCGGAGAGGGTGCCGCCGGCGAGCAGGCGTCTCCCGGTGGGCCGGGGCGCCCCCGCCACCAGACTCAGCCCTACGGCGAGCAGAACCAGGGTGCCGAAGATTAAAGAAAGGTGGGATTCGTCGACCCGCGCGAGCACCACGCCGGCAAGCCCGGCACCGGAAAGCTGCCCGGGAATGGCCCAGCGGATGCCGGCGACGTCCAGATCGCGACGTTCCCGAATCAAGATCATCAGCGGTGTCACCATGCCGACGACCAGCATCGGCCCGGGCACCAGAACAGGGTCAATCCAGTAGAGAACGGGCGCGCCCAAAAGGGCCACGCCGAAACCGATGGAACCCTGAACGACCGTGCCCACGATCAGCACAAGGGTTGCGAGAACCCACTCACCGAGCTCGATCACGGGCAGCCCTGTCGTCCAGGGTATTCATCCGTGTAATGGTTCTGAAAACCCGCGAAACCGGAGCCTTCAGGCGTCTGGAATACGCAGCTCTTCGATATCCCGGCCCAGCTCTTCTTCCCAGTGGACGACCCACTTCGGCTTGCGGCCGCGGCCGGTCCAGGTGCGATCCGGATCCTCGGGGTGACGGAACTTCGGCGGGACCTTGCCGCCCTTGGAGGCCTTGCTGCCGCCGGTGCCCTTGCTGACGCCCGAGACAATCTCGTCGAGATCCAGCCCGTATTTCTGGGCGACCTGTTTCATTTCCTGCTGGGCCTGCTTGCGGGCCTCTTTCTCGCGGCGCTTCTGCTCTTTCTCGATCATCCGCGAGGCTTTCTCCAGATCCACAAGATCGAGCTCTTCCGCTGCCTGGCGGATCGTTTCGAGGGCTTCATCGCTCGTCGTCATTTTCCGCTTCCTCCACTTGGAATACCGCTGTACAGCGAGAAATTATCGAAAAAGAGAGGAATTGTAAACGGAGAAGGTTCCGCCGGAGGGACAAAAGGATTCCCCCACCGGGTTTTGCCCTGGGAATCCCCCCCCTCAAGAATACCCGGCCTGCTAGAAACCGAGGACGCGCGGGGCGAGTAGGAAGGCGGCGAGCGTGGCGACCCCGGCACCGGCGAAGGTCAGCAGTGCACCGGCGCGAACCATGTCGGGCACGGTAATGCGGTCGCTGCCGAAGACAATGGCGTTGGGCGGCGTCGCCACCGGCAGCATAAAGGCCGCCGAGGCGGCCAGTGCGACCGGTACGCCGAGCAGCAGCGGATGGATCCCGATGGTCAGCGCCAGCGAGGTCACCAGCGGCAGCAGGGTCGCTGCCGTGGCCGTGTTGCTGGTCACGTGGCTCATCAGCGCCGCCAGCACGGCCACCGAGAGCACAAGCAGCGGCGCCGGCCAGTCGCCCATGCCGCTGAGCAGGGTGGCAATCGCCCCGGCCAGGCCGCTCTCATCGATGGCCACGCCCAGCGCCAGGCCGCCGCCAACCAGCACCAGAACCCCCCACGGCAGCCCCCGGGTGTCCTCCCAGTCGAGCAGGAACTTCAGGCGGCGAACATCGGCGGGGACCAGGAACAGGGCCAGGGCGCCGACCAGGGCGATGCCGGCGTCGCTGATCGCCACTGCCCCGGGCAGAATGCTCTCCAGCCACGGACGCATCACCCAGGCCAGGGCGGTGAGCACGAAGACCACGGCCACCCGTCGCTCGGTCCGCTGCATGGGGCCGATCTGCCGACGCTCCTGCTCGATCAGTTCGCCGACGCCGGCGATCGCCTGCCCCGGCAGCGGGAAGGCCCAGCGGGTCAGGACCCACCACGCCAGGACCAGCATGGTGGCGGAGACCGGCACCCCGACCGCCATCCACTGCGCGAAGCCGATCTGCATCTCGAAACGGTCGCCGATGTAGCCGGCCAGAAAGGCATTCGGCGGGGTGCCGATCAGGGTGCCGAGGCCGCCAATATTCGCCCCGAAGGCGATCCCCAGCAGCAGCGCCAGGGTGAAGTGGCGGTCCGTCTTGCCGCTGCTGCTCTCCACTAGGCCGATCACCGACAGGCCGATGGGCAGCATCATCGCGGCGGTGGCGGTGTTGCTAACCCACATGGAGAGCAGCGCCGTGGCCCCCATGAACCCGGCCACCAGGAGATCGTCCCGCCCCCCGGTGATCGAGAGGATGAGCAGCGCAATGCGTCGGTGCAGCCCCCAGCGCTGGATCGCCATGGCGATGAGAAAACCGCCAAGGAAGAGGAAGATCATGGGGTTGGCGTAGGCGGCCATGGTCTGCTCGGGGCTGGAGACCCCGAGCAGTGGCAGCGCCGCGGCGGGCAGCAATGCGGTGGCGGCGATGGGCAGCGCCTCGCTCACCCACCAGGTGGCCATGAGCACGGTGAGCGCCGCCACGAACCAGGCGTCCTGCCCCAACCCCGCGGGGGGGCCGGCGAGCAGCATGATCCCGGCGGCCAGGGGGCCGCCGATCAGACCGATCAAGCGTCTACGCGTTGCGCCCGGATTCGTGCTCTTGCTCACACCTTGAATTGCTCAACCAGCTTGCGCAGATCCCGGGCAAGCGTCTCGAGCTCGTCACCCGCCTGCTTGGTGTCACGGCTCTCCCGGGCCGTGGTCTCGGCCGCGTCGTTGATGGAGGTGACGTTGCGGTTGATCTCCTCCACCACCTGGCTCTGCTCCTCGGCGGCACTGGCGATCTGGGTGTTCACCTCGCTGATGGTGGACACCGACTGCTGGATGTCACCCAGCACGGAGTCCGCCTCAGAGGCCTGACTGACCGTCTCCTGGGTCTGGGAGTGGCCCTGCTCCATCGCCGCCTGGGCGCTCTTGGTCTCCTCCTGCAGGGCGCTGATCATGTCCTGGATCTGCTGTGTGGACTCGTGGGTGCGGGTGGCCAGCTTGCGCACCTCATCGGCGACCACGGCAAACCCGCGGCCCTGCTCACCGGCGCGGGCCGCCTCGATGGCGGCGTTGAGGGCGAGCAGATTGGTCTGTTCGGCGATCTCGCGGATCAGATCGATCACCGTGCCGATCTGCTCACTGTCGTCGGCCAGTTTCTGGATGGCCCCGGCAGCGCGGGAGACGTCATCGGCGAGTTGGTTGATGCCGCTGACCGTCTGCTGGACCACCTGCTTGCCCCGCTGGGCGGCTTCCTCGCCGCTGTGCGTGGCCTCGGCGGCGTGCTGGGCGTTGCGCGCCACTTCCTGAGCGGTGGAGGTCATCTCGTTCATGGCCGTGGCCACCTGCTCGATCTCCGAGCGCTGGCGACCGATGCGCTCATCGCTGCGATCCGTGACCTCCGAGACCTGCTGCGCCGAGCGGTCGAGCCGCTCGGCCATCTCCACCACGCGGGCAATGAGATCGTGGAAGACGGCCATGGAGCGGTTGAAGGCGCTGGCTGCCTGGCCGATCTCATCGCCGCTGTGCACATCGAGCCGGCGGGTCAAATCACCCCCACCGCTGGCGATGGCATTCAGGCTCTCGGTCATGTCGTTGATCGGACGGGTAACCGATCGCTGGATGAAGAGGTAGACCACGAGCAGGAACGGCAGGCTGAGCAACACGGCGATGCCGAAGATGGTGGTACCGAACCCGATCACTGCCCGGTTCACCTCCTCGAGCGAGATCTCCATGTTGACCGCGCCGAGGACCTCGCCCTCGTTGCCCGGGCCGTGGCACTCGACGCACGACTTGCCGAGGAAGTCGGTCTCGTTAAAGTTGGGGATGACCGCACGTAGGGCCTGGCCGCCATCAATCTGGGCGATGTAGGGCTCGCCGGTCTCCAGCACCCGCTCCTCAACCTCGTCCTGAGGCTGCTGATCCGGCTCACCGGGGCCGTACCACTCCTCGGTGAGTTCTGCGCGCAGCACCCGCAGCCCCGAAACATTGGGCAGTTCCTGGATTTGTTCCAGGAACTCGTGGCGCTGATCCATGGTGTTGGTCCACATCATGGCGGTGAGACCGGCCATGGTCATCTGGTTCATCGTGTCCGTGAACTCGACGGCCTGGTCCACCGCCACGTTGCGCTGTTCCCACGCCGCGTACACGATCATGCTCGTCCAGGCCAGGACCAGCATCAGCCAGATACCGACGAGCAGGCGAATCCAGATCCGGACGTCGTGTATGCGGCGCAGCAGCTTCATGGTGATCTCCTGTTGCAACCGGCCGGATGGCGCGGCCCTGCCCGGGTTATCGGCGCGAATCTAACAGACCTTATAGGGGTTCACGCCGCGCGTGCGCCCTAGCGCCCCATCCCCGGCGGCAGCCCCCCCGGACCTCCGGGTCCGCCGGGGCCTCCGGGCCCGCCGCCGCCCATCATCTGCTGGAACATCCGCTGCGCCCCGCCCTTTTTCTTGACCTGCTTCATCATCTTCTGCATCTGCTTGAATTGCTTGAGCAGACGGTTGAGGTCCTGGACCTGGACCCCGGAGCCGGCGGCGATGCGCTTTTTGCGCGAGCCGTTGATGAGATCGGGCTTGGCGCGCTCGGCCGGGGTCATGGAGTTGATCATGGCCAGCTGGCGACGGACGATCCGGTCGTCGAGCTGATCCTTGACCTTGTCGAACTGCTTGCCCATGCCCGGCATCTTGTCCATCACCCCGCCGAGGCCACCGAGCTTGTCGATCTGCTGCATCTGCTCCTTGAAGTCGTTGAGATCGAACCCCTTGCCGCCCTTCTTGAGCTTCTTCTCAAGCTTCTTGGCCTTCTCCTGGTCAACGCTGCGCTCGACCTCCTCGACCAGGCTGACCACGTCGCCCTTGCCGAGGATCCGCGAGGCGACCCGCTCGGGATGGAAAGGCTCAAGGGCGTCGGTCTTCTCGCCGATGCCGAGGAACTTGATCGGCGCGCCCGTGACATGGCGGACCGACAGCGCGGCACCACCGCGGGCGTCACCGTCGGTCTTGGTCAGCACCACGCCGGTCAGGGGCAGGGCCTCGCCGAAGGCCTGGGCCGTCTTGGCCGCATCCTGACCGGTCATGGCGTCGACCACGAAGAGGGTCTCGGCCGGGGTCACCGCCTTATGCAGGCGCTTGACCTCGTCCATCATCGCCTCGTCGACGGTCAGCCGGCCCGCGGTATCGACGAGGAGCACGTCGTAGTAGTGGCGCTTGGCGTGGTCGATCGCGTCCCTGGCGATCCGCTCGGGCTTGTCGCCAGAGCTTGACGGGAAGAAGTCCACTTCGACCTGGCCGGCGAGGGTCTCGAGCTGGTCGATGGCTGCCGGCCGGTAGACGTCGCAGCTGACCACCAGGACCTTCTTCTTCTCGCGCTCGCGCAGGTAACGGGCCAGCTTGCCGATGGAGGTGGTCTTGCCCGAACCCTGCAGGCCGGCGACCAGTACCACCGCCGGCGGCTGAACATTGAGGTTGAGCGGCACGGCCTCCTCGCCCATGACGCGGACCAGCTCGTCCTGGACGATCTTGATGAAGGCCTGCCCCGGGGTCAGGCTCTTGGCCACCTCGGCACCCTCGGCGCGCTTCTTGACCTCTTCGGTGAAGCTGCGCACCACTGGCAGGGCCACGTCGGCTTCGAGCAGCGCCTTGCGCACCTCGCGGACGGTCTCCTGGATGTTTTCATCGGTGATCCGGCCCCGCCCGCTCATGCGCTGCGTGACGGAGTCGAAGCGTCCGGTGAGATTCTCAAACATGGTCCGGCCTATTCGTTCGGCAACCTGAAAACGGGCCGTATTATACGGGTCCGCCGCGCCCGCGTGCGAATCCAATGTACCGTCGCGGCTTGTCGCAGGGTGGTTCCCGGGTGGCACGGTTTATGCCATCATCCCGTGCATTATGGTTATCACTGCCCTGACCCTCGTCACCGTCCTGCTCTATCTGGCCGCCACGGTCGCCCTCGGCGCACGGCTGCTGCTGCACGAGGAACGCAGCCCGGCGCGCTCGACCGCGCTGGCGTTGGCCGCCGCGGCGGTCGGCACGCACGTGGTCGTGGTCGGTGACACCACCTGGGTGGACGACGGGCTGAACCTGAGCATCTTCAGCGCCCTGTCGCTGGTCTCCTGGATCACCAGCACCGGGCTGGTCATCGTCAGCCTGCGCCAGCGGGTCGAGCATCTGGGCATCCTGCTCTGGCCGCTTTCGGCCATGGCGGTCATGCTGACCCTGTTCGCGGCCCCGGAGGCCACCCTGGATCGCGAGCTGGCGGTACAGATCCACATCGTCATCTCCATGACCGCTTACGCCACCCTACTGGCGGCGGTGCTGCAGGCGCTGATCCTCGGCGCCCTCGACTATCGGCTGCGCCACCGGCGGGCCACCGGATTCGTGCGGCAGCTGCCGGCGCTACGCACCATGGAGAAGCAGCTGTTCTGGCTGATTACCGTGGGCTTTGTCGCGCTGACCGTGGCCCTCGGTTCCGGTTTCCTGTTCTTCCTGGATCGGCTCCTTGAGGGGATGATGATCCACAAGACCTCGCTGTCCATGGCCTCGTGGTTGGCCTTCGCCACACTGCTGATCGGCCATGCCGTGTGGGGGTGGCGAGGACAGACGGCGATCCGCTGGACCCTCGTCGGTTTCCTCGCCCTGATGTTCGGCTACTTCGGCAGTAAGTTCGTACTGGAGCTCATCCTCCAGCAGTGAAGTAGTCGGGCTCATTGCCCTCGCGCCACTTGATGTTGCAGCCGATGCTCGGGTACTGCGGGTCGGGCGGCGCCTCGCCCTGCAACAGCGCATCCACCGCCCCGCGCAGGTCGGCCCCGGTGATCGGACGGTCGTTGCGCGGCGTGCTGTCGTCAAACCGCCCCCGGTAGAAGAGCTTCAGTTCAGCATCGAAGAGGTAGAAATCCGGCGTGCAGGCAGCCCGGTAGGCCTTGGCCACGGACTGATCCGGATCGAACAAATAAGGGAACGTGTACCCGGCAGCCGCCTTCTCCTCGGCCATGCGCTCAGGGCCGTCGTCGGGATGGGTCTCGGGGCTGTTGGCGCTGATCGCCGCCACCGCGATCCCGCGCTCCTGGCACTCCCGGCCGAAATGGGCCAGGTGGTCGCGCAGGTGCTTGACGAACGGGCAGTGGTTGCAGATGAAGGCGATCAGCACCCCTTCGCCGCCGGCCAGATCCCCGTGCAGGGAGACGCTGCGGCCGTCGGTATCGGCAAGGGTGAAGTCCGGAGCCGGGGTGCCGATGGGCAGCATGGTGGATTCGGTGCGTACCATCCTGGTTCTCCTCCTGGCGTACTGCTTGAGGGGGTGGGTCTTCGGTGCGCCGCGACGGGGGCTCAGTCTCCGCCGTGCTCCGCCTCGGCGCGCTCGAGGGCATCGAGCAACCGGGCGAGGATCCGCTCGGCGTCCGGCCCGCCTCGCGCCGTATAGAGCGCCCGCAAGGGGCGGGCCGGATCGGCGAGGGCCTCGCGCTCGGCTGCGTCGAGTTCCTCCACGGCAATATCCTCCGCCTGCCGGATCTGTGCAAGCCGTTGTTCGTTGAGCGCCTGCTGCATCTCATGGGCCCAGTCCACCAGCTCCTCGCCGATCTCGCGCAGCATTCGGCGCTGGCCGCGCGACAGGCGCTGGTAGAAGATATCGCTGGCGACGAAGGCGGATACATGGGGCGCAGCCCGGGGCGCCGTCCAGTGACGGGTGTGCTCGTAGAGCCCGAGGGCGTCGAGGATATAGATCGGCTGCGCGGTGGCGTCTACCCGGCCATCGGCCAGGGCCGCATGGAGTTCGCCGTATTCGACGTGCTCGGCCTGCGCCCCGTAGGCACGGTAGCTCTCGCGCAGCAGCGGGCTGTCGGCCACCCCCAGGCGCACGTCGCGGAAATCAGCCGGGGCACGCAGCGGCCGGTCCGCGGCCCACACCCGCCAGCCGGTGGGCACCAGCGCCAGCGGGCGCAGCCGCGCGTCTCGGTAAGCGCCCTGCAGCGCGTCGCTATGCAGCAGTTCAGGATCGTTGAGCGCCCGGGCGTTGACGTAGGCGTCTTCGCTGTAAATGAAGTGCAGGCCGAAGACCTGACTCTCGGGGACCGCCCCGGCCAGATCGCCGGAACCGAAGGCGAAGTGCACCGCGTTGCGGCGCACCTGCTGATGGACCGTTTCGGTATCGCCGATGGCGCCGTACGGGTAGATCCGCACCTCCACGGCGCCGTCGGTGCGCTCCTCAACCTCCTCGGCGAAGCGGGCGGCGTACTCGTACTGCACGCCGCCCGCCTTCTCCTCCAGGGCGATTCGCCACTGCTCCGGGGGCTCGTCGCCACAGCCCGCCGCCAGGGCGGCGGCGACAACGATTGCGCTCAGGCGGTGGCGCATGCCCCGGCTCCTGCCGCCGTCAGGAGTCGCCGTAGGCGTCCTCGGCCTGCTCGACCGCCTCGAGCAGCCGCTCCAGTGCCTGCTCGCCGCGGGCGCCGACCTCGTCGATATACGTCTCTCGGGTGGGTAGGGCGCGCTCGCGGAAGGCGGCACGCTCATTCTCGTCCAGGGCAATGACCTGGATGTCCGAGCCGGCCTTCATGTCGGCCAGGCGCTCGTCATTGACCGCCTGCTGCATGTCGTGGGCCCAGTCCACCATGTCGGCGGTGATCTCGCGGATCATCTCCTGTCGCTCGGCCGGTAACCCGTCAAAGAACCGGGAACTGGCCATGAAGCCGGCGATAAACTGCGCCTGACGCGCCTCGATGAAGTAGTCCTGGACCTCGTAGAAGCCCATCTCCTGGTGTGCGAAGTACGGCTGGATGTTGCCGTCGATCACGCCCTGCTCCAGCCCGCCGTAAACCTCGCCGTAGGCCATGGGCGTTGGGTCGGCGCCGTACTGGCGGTAGGTCTCGCGCAGCAGGCGATTGTCCATGGTGCGGATCTGCACCCCGTCGAAATCCTCGGGGGTGCGGATCGGCTCATTGGCGCTCCACACCTGCCAGCCCTCGGGCAGGACCGAGACCAACTCCATGCCCCGCTCGCCGAAGGCCTGCTGGACCGGATCGCTGCGTAGGAAGTGGGGATCGTTCAGCGCGCGGGTATTCACGTACTCGTCATCGCTGAGGATGAAGTTGACGCTAAACAACTGACTCTCCGGTACGGTCCCGCCCAACGCCCCGGAGCCGAAAGCGAACTGCACAACGTTGGCCTGCAGCTGCTCGTAGATATCCTCCATCTCGCCGATGGTGCCGTAGGGGAACAGATCGACCTGTACCTCACCGTCAGTGCGCGCCTCCACCTCCTCGGCGAAGCGCTCGGCGTACTGGTACTGGATGCTGCCCTCCACCTCCTCTAGGGCGATCCGCCACTGATCGGCGTGGGCGGCTCCGGCGAAGGCGACGCTGCCAAGCAGCACGGTGGCGATGGCGTAACGGTGCATGGGGATGATCTCCCGTCAGCATGGTGATCGCCCCGAACCCTAGCACAAGCCGCTGCACTGTACGCATCCCCCCGAGGTTCGATATGTTCACCTCAACGATTCGGTTGGGATCCCCGCATGGGCACACGGAAGCGGACCTGGCTCGAGCGGCTCGACGGCGGTATCGCCCGTGTCGAGGCGTTCCTGCTCGCCGGCGGCGTCCTGCTGCTGGCGGGCCTCTCCATAGCTAATACCCTCTCGCGCAACCTCACCGGCAACACCGTGCCGGGCACCTTCGAACTCACCGAGATCCTCATGATCTGGATCACCTTCGGCGGGCTCGCCTACGGCGTGCGCCGAGCGCGGCACATCTGCATGAATGCCGTCTACGACCAGCTGCGCGGCCTGGCGCGCAAGGGGCTGCTGGTCTTCACCCATGTGGGCACCGCCGGGCTGCTGTTCTACATGGCGTGGCACGCCGGCCACTACGTCTGGGAGGTCCACCAGGGCGGGCGCACCAGCACGGCGCTGGGCATCCCCATGGGGCTGGCCTATTCGATCGTACCCGTGGGCCTGTTCGCCGGCGGCGTGCAGTACGCCCTCAGCGCCTGGAAAAACCTCACCCGCCGGGCGATCTACCGCTCCTACAGCGAGCGCGAGGCCTACGAGTCCGGCGAGGATCCGGCCGGGGATGCGCGACTATGACAGCGCTGGTGATCACGGCGATGCTGCTCCTGCTGCTGCTCGGCTTCCCGCTGATGGTGCCACTGCTCGCCGGCGCACTGCTGATCATCCTCATCGAGCTGCCGTTTATCGGCGCCGACGCCCTGATCCGGCAGATGATTACCGGGATCCAGCCCGTGGTGCTCTCGGCGGTGCCGCTGTTTATCCTCGCCGCCGACATCATGACCCGGGGGCGCACCGCCAACACCCTGCTCGACCTAGTGGCCACGACCATCGGCCACATCCGCGGCGGCCTGCCCATCACCACGGCAGTCAGCTGCGCGCTCTTTGGCGCCGTCTCGGGCTCGACCCAGGCCACCGTAGTGGCCATGGGCACGCCGCTGCGCCCGCGCCTGCAGCAGGCGGGGTACAAGGACAGCTTCAACCTGGCGCTGATCGTCAACGCCAGCGACGTGGCGCTACTCATCCCGCCGAGCATCGGCATGATCATCTACGGCGTGGTGGCCCAGACCTCGCCGGCGCAACTGTTCATCGCCGGTATCGGCCCCGGGCTGCTGATCCTGTTGCTGATCAGCCTGTGGTGCTACATCTACACTCGCTGGCAGGGGATCGAGGGCGCCGAACGGGCCGGCTGGAGAGCGCGCGGCCGCGCCCTGCTGCGCGCGCTGCCGGCGCTGGGCTTCCCGGTGATCATCGTCGGCGGCATCTACAGCGGCGTCTTTACGCCCACCGAGGCGGCGGCCATCTCGGTGCTCTACGCCGCCATCCTCGAGTTCGGGGTCTACCGCAGCCTGGGCGGGCGGGATCTACTGGAAGTGGCCCGCTCCACGGGGCTGATCACGGCAGTGGTCTTCATCCTAGTCGGCGCCGGGCAGGCCTTCGCCTACAGCATTTCGTTCGCGCAGATCCCCCAAGAACTCGTGGGACCGCTGATCGATGCCGTGGCCCACGACCCGACCCTTGCGCTGCTAGCCATTGCGCTGATCTATTTCATCGGCTGCATGTTCGTCGACCCGATCGTGGTGATCCTGGTCTTCACACCGATCCTGGCACCGCTGGTCGAAGCCGCTCAGCTCGACCCGGTCCTGGTGGGTACGCTGGTGGTCCTGCAGGCAGCCATCGGTTCGGCAACCCCGCCCTTCGGGGTCGACCTGTTCACCGCCATCGCCGTCTTCCGACGGCCGTACCTGGAGGTGATCCGCGGCACGCCGCCGTTCATCGCCATCATGATCCTGGCCACGCTGCTGGTGATCTTCTTCCCCGAGATCGCCCTGTTCCTGCGCGATCTCGCCTTCGATTAAGGCGTCGCAAGGGCTTCAGCGCAGCCGGAAGTCGATGGTCACATTCAGCTCCAGGCGCTCGAAGGACTCGTCTTCGGGGATCTCGGGCATCCGCACCGACTGGATCATGCGCTCGACCTCTTCATCGAAGAGTTCGTGCTCTGACGGCTCGGCGATCTCCCACTCGAGGACGTTGCCGTCGGCATCGAGAACGAAGGTCAACCCCACCGTGCCTTCCAGGCGCCGGCGCTCGGCCGAACGGGGATAGCGCTGCTCCGACTGCAGGGCGCGGTGGACATCGGCCAGGAAAGAGTCCGAAACGTCCGATTCGGTGCCGACCTCCGCCTCCTGCGGCGGCCCCTCGTCGGGGTCATCGTCCTCTTCCTCCACCTCGTCCTCTTCCGGCTTGGGCTCCGGTTCGGGGTCCGGTTCGGGTTCGGGTTCCGGCTCCGGTTCGGGTTCGGGTTCGGGTTCCGGCTCGGGTTCGGGCTCCGGCTCGGGCTCCGGCTCCGGTTCCGGCTCCGGCTCCGGCTCGGGTTCCGGTTCCGGCTCGGGCTCCGGCTCCTCAGGCTCCGGTTCGTCCTCTTCCGGCTCTTCGACCACCTCCTCCTCCGGCTGCGGCGGGGCGGCGGAGAGCTGCACCTCCACCCCTTCCGGGGCATGGCGCTCCTCGATCTGCTCTTCGGCGTCCCGGGGCACCCAGGCCAGGATGGCGGCGTGCGCGCCAAAGGCCACAGCGCCCGCAACCACCCAGTGGATCCAGCGCGGCTCCATCTCAGTGCTCCCGCCGGGTCATCAGCTGCATCCGCTCGGCCCCGACCTCGCGCAGGTCGTCCATGACGTCGAGCAGCCGTGCCGAATCGGCATCGGCGTCGGCCTTGACCTCCACCGGGCGCTCGGGCGCCTCTGCCAGCGCAGCCTTCAGCCGCTCGCGGAGCTGCTCGCGATCATCGACGACGTCCTGATCCACGGCCATCTGCCCCTCGGCGTCAATCAACACCCGCAGGGGATCTCCCGCCAGCTCCGCCCCCCGCTCGCTCTCCGCCGGATCCACGGAAAGCGGCGAGTGCGGCTCAAGCGTTCCGGCCACCATGAAGAAGATCAACAACAGGAAGACGATGTTGATCATCGGGATGACGTTCTCTTCCGGCTCTCGGCGCGGCGGCTCGGGCAGCTTCATTCCGGTGCCTCCTCACGCAGTACGCCGACATCCTCCAGCCCGGCGGCCGCAGCACTGTCCAGGGCAAGGATCACGGCCCGCACCGGTGCCCCTGCGGCCGGAATGACCAAAAGCCGCCGTTCGGCGTCGTCCCTACCGACCTCCTCAAGGCGGCTGCGCAGGGCATCCGGGCCCACCGACTCGTCCCCCAGGCGGTATCCGTCGTTGGTGACGTAGAGCCGCAGCGGCTCCTCGTCCTGCGCTTCCTCGGCGGCCCCGTCGGCCGGCGCATCGACCCCGAAGGCCTGCCACTCGACGAAGGTCGAGGCGAGCATGAAGAAGATCAGCAGGATAAAGACGACGTCGATCAGCGGCGTCAGGCTCACCAGCCGCCGGCGGCGCGGCGCCTCCTCAATCCGCATGGCGCAGCGGCGGCGGCGCCGTGGTAAAGACCTGGGTGACCGAATCCTCGACACGGTGACGGAAGCGCTCGACGAGGCGCTCGAGCCAGGTGAGCGCGGCCACCGCGGGGATCGCCAGCGCCAGCCCAGCTGCCGTGGTCAGCAGGGCCTCCCAGATGCCGCCGGACAGCATGGAGGGATCCACCTGACTACCGGCTGCCTCCAGTTGGCGGAACGCCTCGATCATGCCGAGCACGGTGCCGAGCAGCCCCAGCAGCGGGCTGAGCACCCCGATGGCCTCCAACCCGCGCAGGTAGGCGCGCAGCTGTTCCAGCCGACCGCTGGCCAGCCGTGTCACCTCTTCGCGGATCCGTTCCTGGTCATCGGGCGACTCCAGCCGTCCGCGCATGGCCACGGCCAACGGCTCGGCACCCAGGTGCTTGCTCGCCTCCAGCCGCTGCAGGGCCTCCTGGGTCTGTCCGGCCCGCCAGGCGGCCAGTGCCTCGTTGAGCGTGCGCCGGTCGTAGAGCCGCGCCGCCGTGAACTGCCAGAGCTTGATCAGGATCAGGGCCAGGGTGAACACCGACAGGATGGCCAACAAGGTCAGCACGGGCCCGCCGTCGTCGAGGAGGGCCATCAGCCGCTCGATCAGGCTCCCGTCGGCGAAGGGGCCGGCCGTATCGCTCTCACTCATGGGGCATCACTCGTGGGGGTTGTCGATAACCGGGATAGGTTAATGCTATTGCGAATCGTTTTCAATGTCGCGGCGGGGCGGCCGGGCCGCCTTGCCGGGACGCCCCCTACTCGCCGTCGGCGGCGTAGGCGAGCAGCTCCCAGCTCAGCTCACCGGCGTCGCTGAGTTCGTAGGCGAGCAGCGCCGAGCCGCCGCCGGTCTCGGTCTCGACGGTGGCGAAGACCCAGTGGTCCGAGAGCACGGCGCTGCGCTCCGTATCGATCACCAGTGGTCCCTTCAGGCGCGCGGCCTGATCGGCCAACCACTCGTCCCGCTCCTGCAGATCCTCAAGCAGGTACTGCTCCGGCGGGGCTTCGATGCCGGCCACCTCGAAGCGACGTACCGCCTCGGTGCTCAGGCCGAACCGGGTCAGCAGCCCCTCGCGGTCCTCGTGGGCGGCCAACTCGGCCTCCAGCTCGTCGGCCCGCTCCTGGGCATCGAAGGCCACGAAGCTCAGCCAGCCGGTGATCGCCAGCAGCATCACCACCGCGGCGCGCCAGACCAGGCGCTCGCGAATCTGCTGCGGATCCCTGGGGTTGTTCGCCGAGCTGCGCTTGTCGTTCACGTCTCACCCTCCAGCAGTCGAAGCAGGTCCTTCTGGGTGGCCACTTGGCGCACCCCCCGGGAAAGCACCCGGTTGACCAGCTCCTCATTCTTCGCCTCACCCGGCCCGAACAGCGCCCGGGTCTCGGTGCTCACCCGGGCCTCTGAGCTGTAGCGTTCGCCGTCGACCACGCCGCTGACCATCCACGCGCTCTTCAGGCTGGCCCGGCGGTTGAGGAAGCCACCCGAGCGCTCGTAATCGAAGGTGTAGATCTCCACCTCCAGGCGCCGCTCGGCCTCGCCGTCCCACTCGGTTACCGCAATGCCCTGCCGCTCGAAGGCCGTGGCCAGGCCGTCGTGGACGGCTTCGGCCAGCGCGGGCTCGCCGGCCAGCGTCACGCCGCCGGCCTCGTCCCGGTAACCAAAGATCTCGCGGGGCCGCCGGTCGATCACGCGCAGCGCCAGCCCGGCCGGCTCGGCCCGCTCGCGTTCCTCGATCTGCTCCGTCTCCGGAGCCAGCTTCACGGTCTGCGCGCCGGGGGCGCACCCGCTCAGGGCCAGGGCCGCGGCGCACCCCAGCATCAGCATGACTGCCACTGCTCTCATCGCTCTCGCCTCGCTCGCTGCCGCCGGCGGACGCCGGTGCGGCGTCATCCTACCTGATTGCCGGAGCCTTTTTGGAACAGATCCTGAATGGAGGGGAGCATCCGCTCGACCATGGCCTCGCCGATGCTGATCGCCTCCTCGGCGCGGTGGAACTCGAGCAGGCCGATGTGGGCCAGGCGGGGGGCAAGCATCAGCTCGGGCGGATCGCCGGCCATACGGCTGCGGGTGATGCGGTCCTGCATGATGTTCAGCGACCCGGCGAGAACCTCGAAGACCCCCGGTGCCTCGCTGCGCTCGGCATCCCGCGCCCCGGTCCAGTCGCCCCACAGCCCCACCAGGGTCTTGGCGCGGCTGCGCACGCCGGCGGGCAATTGCTGCAGCCAGCGTTCCGGATCCACACCCGCACCGGCGTGGTGGGCGCTATCGCGCAGGTGCCGTCCGACCAGATCGCCGTTGAGGTTGACGGCGATGACCACATCGGCGTCGAGGGCCCGACAGACGCTGACGGGGACGGGGTTGACCAGCCCGCCGTCAACGAGCCAGTCGCCGCCTCGACGCACCGGGCTGAACACCCCCGGCAACGCACTCGAGGCGCGCACGGCGTCGGCCAGATCCCCCTCGCGCAGCCAAACCTCGGTACCGCGGCCGAGGGTCGTGGCCACAGCAGCATAGGGCATGGCCAGCCCCTCGATGGCCGCGCCCGAGAGGTGTTCCTGGTAGAAATCGTAGAGCCGGCGCCCCTCGATCAGTCCGCCGGTGGTACGCAGGGTCGGGTCGAGCATGCCCAGCACATCGCGCCGGGTCAGCTTGCGCACCCACGGCTCGAGCTCGTCGAGCTTGCCGGCGGCGTAGAAGGCCCCGACCAGCGCCCCGATGGATGTACCAACCACCACCTGCGGGCGCACGCCGGCCCTTTCCAGGGCGCGGATGATGCCGATGTGCGCCCAGCCCCGCGCCGAGCCACTGCCCAGCGCCAGGGCCACCCGCGGAGTCTCCCGGTTCTGGTTCACCATGCCTGTCTCTGCTGATGTTCCCTCTCCAGTTCACGCAGCATGGCGGGACTTGGCGGCGCATTCCAGAGCTGCAGGGGCGGAAAGCACAACCCGGGCCAATCGGCCACCGCTCGGCGGGGCGTGCTGCCGCCACGCAGCCGGCGGGCCGCCCGCAGCCACACCCCCGGCGAACTCCTCAGCCGCACTTCGACTCCCCGCAGTTGAGGCAGGTCAGACACCCTTCCATCTGCACCATCGCCTTGGTATGACACTTTTCGCACAGCTGCGCCCCCTCCGGGAAGGCACCGGACTCGCCATCACCGTTGTTCGCGGCCGGACCGCCGCCCTCAACCTCAGCCCGTTTCTGCTCGATGAAGCGCCGCTGGTGCTCGTCGAGACCCTCCGGCTCCATCATGCCGATCTCACGCAGGTGGGTCTCGATGACGTCGCCGATCTCGGCCACCAGCGAGGGCATGAACCGCCCGCCACGCTTGAAGTATCCGCCCCGCGGGTCGAAGACCGAGCGCAGCTCTTCGGCGAGGAAGGTGCAATCGCCGCCCTTGCGGAAGACCGCCGAGATGATCCGCGTCAGGGCTACGATCCACTGGAAGTGGTCCATGTTCTTCGAGTTGATGAAGATCTCGAAGGGGCGGCGGATCTCGTGCTCGGTCCCCGGATTAAGGATGACGTCGTTGATGGTGACGTACAGGGCGTGCTCCGAGAGCGGCGTCTTGATCTTGTAGGTCGAGCCGTGGAGCGCTTCAGGGCGCTCGATATGCTCGTGCATGTGCTGGATATCGGCCTCCGGCTGCCCACCGGCGGCCTCCTGACCCTGCTCCGGCGCATCCGGCTCGTTGCGGACCACCTCGTAGTCGACGATGCTCGTCTCGATTTTCTTGGCCATTGCGTTGCTCCCCCCGCTTCGGGGCTGCGGTTCGGTTTCCGGGCTTAGGCAGTCTGCGGGTACCCGGCGTTGCGCACCGGACGGAGACAACCCCGTCCGGGCGTAGCGCGCCAGGGTACGGCGACTCAGAACTTGCCGTAGTACCCCTCCTTCAGCGCCTCGTAGAGGTTGGCGGCACTGTGGGTTTCGCCGTCGTACTCAATCTCCTCGTCACCCTGCGCCTCGATCACGGTGCCGTCCTCCAGATGGAAGCGATAGGTGGTCTCGGAGAGGTCCTTCTCCTTGACCAGCACGCCCTGGAAGACTTCCGGGTTGAAGCGGAAGGTCGTGCACCCCTTCAGTCCCTGCTGGTAGGCGTAGCGGTAGATGTCCTTGAAATCCTCGTAGGGGTAGTCCGTGGGCACGTTGGCCGTCTTGGAGATGGACGAATCCACCCAGCGCTGCGCGGCCGCCTGGATGTCCACGTGCTGCTTCGGCGTCACCTGGTCGGCGCTGATGAAGTAATCCGGCAGCTTGCCCTCGCCCTCTTCACCGCCCTCGGGCAGCGCATCGCCATCGACGAAGTGGCGGTAGGCCAGCAGCTCGAAGGAGAAGACGTCCACCGGCTCCTTGGTCTTGCGCCCCTCGCGGATGACGTTGCGCACATAGTGGTGGGCGAAGGACGGCTCGATGCCGTTGCTGGCGTTGTTGGCCAGCGACAGGGAGATGGTGCCCGTGGGCGCGATGGAGCTGTGGTGGGTGAAGCGCGCCCCCACTTGGGCGAGCTCATCGACCAGTTGCGGATCTTCCGCGGCGATCCGCTGCATGTAGCGCGAGTAGCGGCCCCACAGGACACGGCCCGGGACCTGCTCCCCGACTTCGTAGCCGTCCTCGCGCAGTTCGGGGCGCTTGCGCATCAGCTCCGGGGTCAGCTCGAAGAGCTCCTCCATGATCGGCGCCGGCCCCTTCTCCTGCGCCAGTTCGAGACCGGTGCGCCAGCCCGTCAGCGCCATCTGCTTGGCCACTTCCTCGGTGAACGCCACCGAATCGGCGTCGCCGTATTTCATGCGCAGCATCGTCACCGTCGACCCGAGCCCCAAAAAGCCCATGCCGTGGCGGCGCTTGCGCTCGATCTCGGCACGCTGCTGCTCCAGCGGCAGGCCGTTGATCTCGACCGTGTTATCGAGCATCCGCGTGAACACCGCCACCGCCTCACGGAACTCGTCCCAGTCGAAGCGGGCCTGCGGCGTGAAGGGGTCACGCACGAACATGGTCAGGTTGATCGAGCCGAGCAGGCAGGCGCCGTAGGGCGGCAGCCCCTGCTCACCGCAGTTATGGACCATCACGCCCTGGGCGTCGAAGGCGTTCACGCCGGGCACCTGCACATCGTAGACGTCCGCCTCACCATCGGCTTCCACCGAGGCGACCTCGGCGACGAAACGCTCGCGGTTGAGCCGGCGCTGATAGCCGCCGAGGGCCGCATCCAGCCGGCGGCGTTTGTCGGTATCCGCGAAGCCCACCTCGTCGCGGAAGGTACGCAGATTCTCGCCGGTGATGATCAGCTCGTGCTGGGCCCGGATCGGATACGCCCGGCGACCGCCCTGGCCGTCAGGCAATTCCGATTCACCGGCGGCCCTCCGGTTGGCGTAGATGCGCCCGACGACACCCAGGCGCAGCAGCATCCGCTGCACCGCCTCCAGGCTCGACTGGTCGGACTGCGCGAGACGAATGGAGACGCCCTTGTGCTGCCCACCCTGCACGGATCCGTCGGCATCGAACAGGCCGCGCAGGAAACCGCGATGGAATGCGCTGGAGGTGCGCTCGATGGCCGCGGTGGGGCGCTTGTCCTCGGCAGAGAGCCCCAGCTCGGCGGCCAGCGCACTGATCGCCGCCGTCGACAGGCGGAACTCGTTGCGTCCCGCCACCTCTCGCCAGCCGTTGAAATCCGCGCGGTGCTGGTGCGCACGCACCGCCGCTTCTGCAGCGGCCATGACGCCGTCCACGCCGCTGGCCTGCGGCGCGTTGGCGACCGCTGCAGGCCGCCACGCCGACAGGATGGCCTGACCGTCGCGCTTGACCGTCCCGTCGCCGACGAGCAGTCCCATCAGATAGCCGTCATCCTCGCTATAGGGGCCCGCCCATTCGGTGCCGGCACGATGGTCGTGGAGCACGACCTGGTCCCCTGCTGCCAACTCGCCGGCCGGGCACCACGCCTCCTCTCGCTGCCAGCGCGTGAGCCGGGTGACCCGGCGAACCTGGTGATCAGCGGTCAGGCGCAGGCTCATGCCATCCCGGGTGCGCAGGCGAACCACCGGCTTGCGGCCGGTGTGGAAGAAGCCGTCGGCACCGGTATCGTGATCCTCGCCGTGAACACGGGCCCGGAACGGTGTCCCGATCAGATCCGCCACCTGGCGCGGCCCCTGGTCCGTCTGGACCCAGGCCTCGGCCGTAACGCACGGGTTCGTGGCCCGGATCTCCTCGCAGAACCAGTTGTTGTTCAACTCGTTGTACTGATCGATGAGGATAAACCCGGGCTCCGCGTAGTCGTACGTGGAGGTCATGATCAGGTTCCACAAATGGCGCGCCTTGACCCGCCGGTAGATGCGGCAGGCCACGCGGCCCTCCCCATCGGTGACGTACCCCGCACGGGTGGGCCACTCGCGCCAGAGGACCTGCTCCGGATCCTGAAGATCGATCGCCTCGGCAGCGACCTCGTCCTCGGTCAGCGGGAAGGCCAGCGGCCACTCCGCATCGGCCTCCATGGCCTGCATGAAGGCGTCGGTGATCAGCAGCGACAGATTGAACTGGCGCAGGCGACCGTCCTCGCGCTTGGCGCGGATGAAGTCGGTCACATCCGGATGGCCCACGTCGAAGGTGGCCATCTGCGCACCCCGCCGCCCGCCAGCGGAGGAGACGGTGAAGCACATCTTGTCGTAGATGTCCATGAACGACAGGGGCCCGGAGGTGTAGGCGCCGGCGCCGGAGACGTAGGCACCGCGCGGGCGCAGGGTGCTGAACTCGTAGCCGATGCCGGCACCGCTTTTGAGGGTCAGCCCCGCCTCGTGGACCCGCTTGAGGATGCCGTCCATGGAGTCGTGGATGGTGCCTGAGACGGTGCAATTGATCGTGGACGTGGCCGGCTTGTGGTCCCAAGCCCCGGCGTTGGAGATGATCCGGCCCGCCGGTACCGCGCCGTGGCGCAGCGCCCAGAGAAAGCGCTCATACCAATGCTCCTGCTTGGCCTCGGTCTCCTCCACCTCGGCCAGCGCCCGGGCGACGCGCTGATAGGTCTCGTCGATGCTGCCGTCGACCGGCTCCTCGGCCTTGGTCTTGAGCCGGTACTTCTTATCCCAAATGTCGAGGGAGGCGCTCTGGATCGGCACATCGCCGGCCGACTGGCGCATCGCCTGGACCTTGCTCTCGGCGCGCTTGGTCATGGATCGTCCCCCTTGCCTGAACCGCTCGATCTGAACCGCGAGCAAAAAAAACCCCTGTGGGCCGGCGCGACGGGCGCTGGCCCCGATCTGGCGACGCTCGCGGAAAACACCATATGTAGTAGTTACCGGGAGAGGTTACCCCAACCAGTAGTGATTTCAAGTCTTGACAGGCGAGACGAGGATCGCTAGCGGAACCGCGGGCGCCGCCCCGGGAGGAGCCGCCCGGCGGGGCCGCGGCGCCGCAGCGGACCCACGACCGACGGGATCAGTCCTCCGGCGAGATCCGCCGCCGCAGCACAGCCTTCTCCAACTCCACGACACCAAAGAGCAGGATCCCGAAGATCAGCACCCGCAGCCACTCCTCCGGGCCCAGCCCGGCGGTGCCAAACAGTGCCTGCACCGGCGGGGCGTAGGTGAACAGCCCCTGCAGGACGATGAGCACGCCGATGGCGATCAGCACCGCCCGGCTGCCGAACAGGCCGGCGACGCTGGTCACCGGCTCGAGGATGTAGCGGGCGTTGAACAGGTAGAAGACCTGCCCCATGACCAGGGTGTTGATGGCCACCGAGCGGGCCAGCTCGTCACTGACGCCCTGCGCCTCCATGTAGACGTAGTGACCGAAGGTGCCGATCACCAGCAACACCGAGACGAACAGCACCCGCCAAATGAGAAAGCCCGAGAGGATCGGCTTGGCCGGGTCCCGTGGCCGACGCTCCATCAACCCCGGCTCCGGCGGCTCGAAGGCCAGCGCCAGGGCCAGCGTGACGGCGGTAACCATGTTGATCCACAGCGCCTGGACCGGGGTGACCGGCAGGGTCAGCCCGAACATGATGGCGATGACGATGGTGAACGCCTGACCGCCGTTGGTGGGCAGCAGGTAAAGGATCGCCTTCTTGAGGTTGTCGTAGACGGTGCGCCCCTCCTCCACCGCGTGGGCGATGGAGGCGAAGTTGTCGTCGGCAAGCACCATCTCCGAGGCCTCCTTGGCCGCCTCGGTGCCCTTGTTGCCCATGGAGATGCCGACGTCGGCGCGCTTGAGCGCGGGGGCATCGTTGACCCCGTCCCCGGTCATCGCCACGATCTGACCGTGCCCCTGCAGGGCCTGGACCAGGCGCAGCTTGTGGATGGGCGTGGTGCGGGCGAAGACATCGGTCTCCAGGCAACGACGACCCAGTTCCTCGTCGTCCATGGCCTCGATCTCGTGGCCGACCAGCGGCCGGCCGCGGATGCCCAACTGCTCGCCGATGGCCCCGGCAGTCAGGGCGTGATCGCCGGTGATCATCTTCACCCCGATCCCGGCCCGGTGGCACTCGGCGACGGCCTCGATGGCCTCCTCGCGGGGCGGATCGATGATGCCGAGGACGCCGAGCAGCACCATCCCCTCCTCCACATCGGAGAAGAGCAGCTCGCGGTGATCGGGGTTGGTCTCCTTGACCGCCACCGCCAGCAGCCGCTGACCCCGCGAGGCGATCCCGTCGAGCACCTCCTGCCAGCGATCGCGGTCCAGCGGGCGATCGCCGTCGGCGGTCCGCTCTTGGGTGCAGGCGGCCAGCACCCGCTCCGGGGCACCCTTCATGATCAGCAGCCCGCCGTCCTCACGCTCGCGGTGGAGGGTCACCATGAACTTGTAGGACGACTCGAAGGGGATCACGTCCACCCGCGGGAAGGTGCGATCGAGTTCGCGGCGTTCGAAGCCGCCCTTGACCGCCGCCACCATCAGCGCCCCCTCGGTGGGATCGCCCTCCAGGCGCCAGTCGCCGTCCCGGTGGTAGAGGGCCGACTCGTTGCACAGCGCCACGCCGCGCAGGATCTGCGCGAGCACCGGCTCGTCGCCGGCGCTCACCGCCTCGCCGCCGTCACGGTGGAACGCCCCGTCCGGGACATAGCCCACACCGCTGACCTCGTAGGCCTGCTCGGCGGTGACCACGCTACGCACGGTCATCTCGTTGCGGGTCAGCGTGCCGGTCTTGTCCGAGCAGATGGTGGTGACCGACCCCAGGGTCTCCACCGCCGGCAGACGCCGAATGATGGCGTTGCGCCCGGCCATGCGCTGCACGCCGATGGCCAGCGTAATGGTCATGATCGCCGGCAGCCCCTCGGGGATGGCGGCGACGGCCAGGGCCACCGCGGCGAGGAACGTCTCGATGGCGGTGTAGGCCTGCAGGTAGTAGCCGATGAGGAAGGTCGCCCCGGCGAGCAGGACGATCGCCACCGACAGCCAGCGTCCGAACTCGGCAACCTGGCGCAGCAACGGCGTGGTGATCGACTCCACCCCGGCGATCAGGCTGCTGACCTTGCCGATCTCGGTGGCTTCGCCGGTGGCCACGACCACGCCCTGGCCGCGGCCGTAGGCGACCAGGGTGCCGGAGAAGGCCAACGATTTGCGATCACCGAGTTCGGCGTCGGCAGCCACCGGCTCGTCCGCTTTCTCCACCGGCACCGACTCGCCGGTGAGCACCGCCTCGTCCAGGCGCAGGTTGCGTGCCTCGAGGATGCGCACGTCGGCAGGCACGCGGTCGCCGGCCTCGAGCAGGACGATGTCGCCGGGGACCAGGTCCTCGGCGTCGACGGTCATGCGCTCGCCGTCGCGCAGCACCACGGCCCGGGGCGAAAGCATGCCGCGGATGGCGTCCAGGGCCTTTTCGGCCTTGCCCTCCTGCACGTGGCCGATGACGGCGTTGATCACCACCACGCCGAAGATCACCGCACTGTCCAGGTAATGGCCGAGCAGTGCGGTGACCACGCCGGCAACGATCAGGATGTAGATCAGGACATTGTGGAACTGCTTGAGAAAGCGCCTGATCGGGCCCTCGCGCTCGGGCGGGCGCAGGCGGTTGGGGCCGTACTGCTCAAGTCGCTGCCCGGCCTCCTCGCCGGTCAGTCCGTTGCCCGGTTGCGCCCCGAGCCGGCGGACCACCTCGGCGCTCTCGCGTGCGTGCCAGTCCGCCCGCTCCTGGCCGGAGCCCTCTGCTTCCTCGCGCATACCACCTCCCGCCTTGCGGTTACCCGCCGATGCTGCAGTGTAGCATTCACCCCTCGCCGGGCTCCCCGGGATCCGCCAGCTCCCGCTCGGCGTGCTGGAACTTGCGCAGGTAGCGGGCCGACTTGGCGGCCTGATCCAGCGCCCGGCGGACCGCCGAGAGGCGGTCGAGCACCGCCACCATGCGCCGCACCGGTAGCTGCCCGGCGGCGCCGGCGCGCAGCAACCGCTCCTTGACCGGCTGGTATTCGCGATCGAAGCCCTTCAGGGTCGTCTTCACCGCCTGCCGGTCCCAGGCATCGATCTCCGCGCCGGTGGCCTCGATGCCGCGGACCGCCTCGGCCAGCAGCCGGTCCACCGCAGTGGCCAGTTCCGGGTCATCGATACGGGTCTCGCCGTCGGCATCGAGCCGGGCCAAGGCCACGGCGCGCTCGGCCATGTTCTGCTGGTACTGCGTCACCCGCAGCAGGTGGGCCAGGCTGGAGCCGATGGCCGGATCGCCGTGGCTGCGCTCGATCCGGTTGGCGAACTCGTTGATGGTCAGCGCCAGCTGCTGCAGCTTCTGGTGCTCGGCCTCGAGCCATCTGCGCTGCCCCGCCCCGCCCCCACTGATCGCCGCCGTGACCATGGCGCGGGCCATGGCGCCGGTGCGCTCGGCCTCCAGGCGGGCGGCGTCGAGGGCCAGCGCGGGGGTGGTCAGCACGTTGTCGTCCAGATAGCGCGGCCGGGTGTGGTCGTCCCGGCGGAAGCGCCGCCCCAGCCAAGCCACCAGGCGAGGCGTGGCCGGCCACATCAGGGCCAGCCCGAGGAGCATCATCAGGGTATGGAAGACGGCCAGCACCACCGCCTTGTGCGCTTCCAGGCCCAGCCAGGCGACGATGTGGTGGGCCAGCTCAAGCAGCGGCACCAGGGCAACCAGCGCCGCAAGACCGGCCACCGCGTTGAAGATCACCTGAGCCGAGGCAGTGCGCTGGGCGTTGGCGGTGGCGCCCAGCGTGGCGAACACCGCCGTGGAGGTGGTCCCCACCGCCGCGCCGATCACCGTGGCGGCCGCAGCCTGCTCGGGCACCAGCCCGCCGGCAGCGGCGGTCAGGGTGATGGCCAGCGCCGCCGAGGACGACTGCGTGAGCGTGGTCAGCACCATGCCGATCCCGACGAACAGCACCAGGCTCAACACCCCGTGGCCGGCCAGGGCGGCGAGCATGCCCGGATCGCCCACATCCGCGAAGGTCCCGCGCAGGATATCCAGCCCCAGGAAGAACAATCCGAACCCGGCGATGGCATCGCCGAGCGCCTGACGGCGCCCGGAGCCGGCGACCACCCGCAATCCCACGCCGAGACCGATGGCCGGCAGCGCCAGCGCCTGGAGGTCGACGTTGAAGCCGACCACCGCGACGATCCAACTGGTCAGCGTGGTCCCAAGGCTGGCGCCATAGATCACCCCGATGGCCTGCGTCAGGGTCAGCAGCCCGGCGTTCACGAAGCCCACCGTGGCGAAGATCACTGCGCTCGAGGACTGTACCGCGGCGGTGATCAGTACCCCCGAGAGCAGCCCGCGCAGCCGCGACCGCGTGGAGGCGGCCAGGATATCGCGCAGCGCACCGCCGGCCGCCGCGCGCAGGCCGTCGCTCATCAGCCGCATGCCCAGCAGGAACAGGCCGATGCCGCCCAGGAACGTGAAGACCTGCATGCCCTGCATTCAGCACTCCTGTCGCCGAAACTGTGGCGCCGCAGCGGGATGTTAGACTAAAGCGTCCACGGAAGTCGGTACCCCGATGATCAATCTGATCCTCGCCACGCTGCGCGACGCCACCCTCCTGCTGCTGCGCGGCCTGCTCGTCGTCACCCTGCCCCTGATCGCCGCGACCCTGCTTGCCCTCCAGGGAGCGGGCTACGCCTACGCCGAGCTCCGCGAGCTCGACTTCCCGCTGCGCCTGGCGCTGACCGCCTGGCTGACCGGGGTCGCCGTCGCCGGGGTCATTGCCCTGGGCACGCTGCTTGCCGCGGCCCAAAACGGTCTGCCCAGGACCCACTACCTGTCCGGGTTGTGGCGCCTGATGCGGCTGTGGGCGGTGCAGGCGCTGTGGCTGATCCCCGGGGCGCTGCTCGTCGCCGCCGTCGTCGCCCTACTCGGTGACGCCGTGCGCGACCCGGTGGCCGAGTACGCCGGCCTGCGCGCCGCCGCCCCGTGGACCACGGCGCCGGCGCTGGAGATCGCCTCGGGGCTGGTGCTGCACACGGCCATGCTCACCATCTCGGCCACCTGGCTGTGGCCGCCGGTGGTCCTGCTGCGCAGCGACGGACGGATCCGCGAGGGCCGCCCCATCGCCCGGCGGATGCTCCAGCGCATCGCCAGCCTGGAGTGGTTCCTGGTGATCATGCTGATCCCGGTACTGGCGATCTCCCTGCTCTACCCGCCGGCAGGACTGCTCGGCCTGATGCTGATCGTCCTCTGCCCGGCGGTCACCGTTGTGGCCATCCAGCGCAGCAGCGACGCCTTCCGCCACGCCACCAGCGGCCGCTTCCCCATCGTCTGGCGCTGAGCTGCCCCCCTTGCCTTTCGGCGGGCAAGGAGGCAGCCTACTGTTGCCATGAACAGTGTATACAACGACACCATCCCGGCGTATGCGGAGCTCCACTGCCTGAGCGCCTTCACCTTCCGGCGCGGCGCCTCGCAACCCGAGGAACTCATTACCCGGGCCGCGCAGCTGGGATACCGCGCCCTGGCCCTCACCGACGAATGCTCGGTGGCCGGGGCGGTACGCGCTTGGCAGGCCGCCCGGCAACGCGGCCTGCACCTGATCGTCGGAACCGAGCTGCACCTGGCCGACGGGCCGCGCGTCGTCCTTCTCGCCCCCACCCGCCGGGCGTACGGACAGCTCTGCGCCCTGATCAGCCTGGCCCGCAGCCGCGCCGCCAAAGGGCGTTACCACGCCACGCGTGAGGATCTGGATACCGCCGCGCCGGAGTGCATCGGGTTGCTCGTGCCGGATCCGCCCCTGCAGGAGACCGCCGACGCCGAGGCCCAGGCGCACTGGTTCGCACGACGCTTTGCCGGACGCGGCTACCTGGCGGTGGAGCTGCTCGGCGGCCCCGACGACGACGCCCGCTGCCGGCAGCTGGAGGCCCGCGCCGCCGCCGTCGGCCTGCCGGCGGTGGCCGCCACCGGTGCCGAGATGCACACCCGGGGCCGTCGCGCCCTGCACGACACCCTGACCGCCATCCGCCACGGCCGCCCGGTGGCCGAGGTCACCCCCCATCTGGCCAGCAACGGCGAGCACCACCTGCGCCCGCGCGCCGCCCTGGCCCGGCGCTACCCGCACCACCTGCTGGCACAAAGCACGGCGGTGGCAGCGCGCTGCTCCTTCTCGCTGGACGAGCTGCGCTACGAGTACCCCGAGGAGGTCGTCCCCGAAGGCACGAGCCCGGCAGCGCATCTGCACCACCTGGTCGAGGCCGGGGCCCACCGGCGCTACCCCGACGGGGTGCCGCCGCGGGTACGGGCCAGCTACGAGCGCGAGCTGGCAATCATCGCCGAACTCGGCTACGAGCACTACTTCCTGACCGTCCACGATCTCGTCGCCTTCGCCCGCGGGCGCGGCATCCTCTGCCAGGGCCGCGGCTCGGCGGCCAACTCCGTCGTCTGCTTCTGCCTCGGCATCACCGAGGTGGACCCGGCCCACCAGTCGGTGCTCTTCGAGCGCTTCGTCTCACGCGAACGCGGCGAACCACCGGATATCGACGTGGACTTCGAGCACCACCGGCGCGAAGAGGTCATCCAGTACATCTACCAGCGCTACGGCCGGCACCGCGCCGCCCTGGCGGCCACGGTGATCGCCTACCGGCCCCGCTCAGCGGTGCGCGACGTGGCCAAGGCCCTGGGGCTGGCGCGGGAGACCGTCGAACGCCTGGCCAAGGGGCTGCAGCCGTGGGACCGCTCGGCGGCCGGCGACGAGCAGCTGCGCCGTGCCGGTCTAGACCCGGAGGGGCCCACCGCGCACCGACTGCATGTGCTCGCCAGCGAACTCCTCGGCTTTCCGCGGCACCTGTCGCAGCACGTCGGCGGCTTCGTGATCGCCCGCGGCCCGGTCACCGAGCTGGTGCCGATCGAGCCGGCCGCCATGGACGGGCGCACGGTGATCCAGTGGGACAAGGACGACCTGGAGGCGCTCGGCCTGCTCAAGGTGGACGTCCTCGCTCTGGGGATGCTCAGCGTGATCCGCCGCGCCTTCGAACTCATCCGCCATTGGCGCGGCCACGCCTGGACCCTGGCCACCCTACCCCCGGCGGACCCGGCCACCTACGCCATGATCCGCCGCGCCGACACCCTGGGGGTGTTCCAGATCGAGTCGCGGGCGCAGATGGCGATGCTGCCGCGGATGCGCCCGCGCTGCTTCTACGACCTGGTCATCGAGATCTCCATCGTCCGCCCCGGCCCCATCCAGGGCGACATGGTCCACCCCTACCTGCGCCGGCGCGAGGGCAGCGAGCCGGTGGACTACCCCTCGGAGGAGGTGCGCGGGGTCCTGGAACGCACCCTCGGGGTGCCGATCTTCCAGGAGCAGGCCATGGAGCTGGCGGTGGTGGCCGCGGGATTCACCCCGGACGAGGCCGACCGGCTGCGTCGCTCCATGGCCGCCTGGCGCAAGAAGGGCGGGCTGGCACCGCTGCGCGAGCGGCTCATCGAGGGGATGCGCGAGCGCGGCTACGCCGACGCTTACGCCGAGCGGCTCTATCAGCAGATCGAGGGTTTCGGCGAGTACGGCTTCCCGGAGTCCCACGCCGCGAGCTTCGCGCTGCTGGTCTACGCCTCGGCGTGGCTCAAGTGCCATGAGCCGGCGGCCTTTGCCGCCGCCCTGCTCAACAGCCAGCCCATGGGTTTCTACGCCCCGGCGCAGATCATCCGCGATGCCCGGGAGCACGACGTGACGATCCACCCGGTGGACGTACGCTTCAGCGAGCCGACCTGTACCCTCGAGCCCACCCGGTCCACCGGCGATACGCAGCCGGCGCTGCGACTCGGGCTGAACCAGGTCCGCGGGCTGTCCACCGCCGGCGCCGAGCGGCTGGCCGCCGCGCGCCGCCAGGCGCCCTTCACCGGGGTCAACGACCTCAAGCGCCGCGCCCGCCTGTCGCGGGCCGATATCCGCGCCCTGGCCCGCGCCGATGCCCTGCGCGGCATCGCCGGGCACCGCCGGGCGGCCAGCTGGGCGGCCCTGGGCGCCGACGCGGGCACCGCCTTGCTGCCCTCCCCGCCGGCCGAGACCGACCGGCCAAGCTTCGCACCGGCCCGGGAGTCCCAGGCGGTCCTCGCCGACTACGCCAGCACCGGCTTCAGCCTGCGCCGCCACCCGGTCGCCTTCCTCCGCCGACAGCTGCGCGATCGGCGCTACCGCAGCGCCGCCGAGTTGGCCGATGCGAAGGACGGCCGCCCGGTGCGGGCCGCGGGTCTGGTCATCAACCGCCAGCGCCCCGGATCGGCCGGAGGGATCACCTTCGTCACGCTGGAGGACGAGACCGGCCGGATCAACCTGGTGGTGCGCCGCGCCACCGCCGAGGCGCAGCACCGCCCCCTGCTCGAGGCCCGGCTGCTGGGGGTGGCCGGTACGTGGCAGTACCGGCACGGCGTCGGCCACCTGATCGCCGGCCGCCTGGAGGATCTCTCGGCCCTGATCGGCGAGCTGGACGTCCGTTCGCGGGACTTCAGCTAGCTCCCCTTCTTGAATGCCGACAGGCGCCGGCGCTCGCGCCGGTCAGGGCGGTGGCTGGGCCGTGGCATGGACGCCGCAGCCGCGCGGCGCTGCTCAGCCTGCCGCTGACGCCGCTCGCGGCTGGCCTCGGTCTCCTCGTAGAGGGTCTCCGCCACCCGGGCCGGCCCGCGTTCCTCGGCCACATCGCGGACGACCACCTCGAAACGCTGCTGCGCCTTCGTGATGGTCAGCCGGTCCCCGGGGCGCACCGCCCGGCTCGGCTTGGCCCGGGCGCCGTCCACATCGACCTTGCCCCCCTGCACCGCCTCGACGGCCAGCCGGCGGGTCTTGAAGAAGCGCGCCGCCCACAGCCAGCGATCGAGACGCACCGATGCCGAACGATCACTCATGCCCGCTGCCCCCTTGCCGAATCACTCGCTGCCCGGCTACCGGGCCCCTACAGGGTCAACTCGCGCGTCGCCACGATGACCCCGTCCTCGTCGGCGTAGAGCCAGTCGCCCGACTGGATCGTGGCCCCGGCGAAGGTCACCGAGACATCCCGCTCGCCCAGGCCCTTCTTCTGGCTCTTGAGCGGGTGGGTATTGAGCGCCTGGACGCCGAAGTCGATCTGCGCCAGCTCGGCGCTGTCGCGCACACAGCCGTAGATGACCGCCCCGGACCAGCCGTTATCCCGCCCCAGCGCCGCCAGCCGGTCGCCAAGCAGGGCGCACCGCATGGAGCCGCCGCCGTCGACCACCAGCACGCCGCCGTCGCCGGGCTCGCTGAGCAGCTCACGGACGCGGACGTTGTCCTCGAAGAGCTTGAGCGTGGTCACCCGGCCGCCGAAGCGGGTGCGCCCGCCGTAGCCGATGAGCATCGGGTTCATCACGCGCAGCTGCACGCCCGGGTCATCGGCGTGGGCATCACAGAGATCGGTGGTCAGCAGCGCCATGGCGCCTCCTGTCGTGACTCCAACTGGCTGGTATGCGGGGTGTTGGTTTAAGGTAACCGTCTGAACGCCGACTGGGTACCGAGGGCCATGAGCGCACAGCACGCAGCGCACGCGCAAGCCGACACCGTCGCCGCCCTGGGAGGGTATCTCACCGCCCTGGCCGAGAGCCACGGGCAGGAGGAGGTCGTGCAGACCCTCTGCGAGACCGCGGCCCGGCTGCTGCCGCGCAGTTCCGGCGAGCTCTGGCAGCTCGCCCTCGACCGCGAGGGCTGGTACCACAGCGGCGGCTGGCAGGCCGGCGTCGTGCTTCCGCCCCAGGAGCGCTCCCTGCGCACGACGCTGCCGCGCGGCCCCACCGATGAGCTGCGCCTGCCCCTGCAGGCCCACGGCCTGACCGTCGCCGAGCTGCGCATCCCGTGCCCGGAGATCGAATCCGAGGCCGAGCAGGAGCTGCTGCGGAGCCTGGCCACCGCCGCAGCGATCAGCCTCTCCGGGCACGTCCTCAAGCGCCGGGTGCGCCACCGCAACGTCCGCGACCCGCTCACCGGGCTGTTCAACCGGCGCTACCTGGAGGACACCCTGGAGCGTGAGCTCCACCGCGCCCGCCGCGTGAACGCCGGGCTGGTGCTGATCCGCCTGGAGGTGGACACCCTCGAGGCCTTCGCCGCCGAGCACGGCAGCGAGACCGCCGACCGACTGCTGCAGGTGATGGCCGATGCCGTACACCACGCCTTCCGCGGCTCGGACGTCTGCTGCCGGGCTGGTGACAACGGCTTCGGGATCCTGCTGCCCGACGCCAGCCTGGACAACGGCGCCATGCGCGCCGAGGCGGTCCGGGAGGAGCTGGCCGAGCTGCGCATCCACCAGCGCGGTCGCCCCCTCGGCCCGGTGACTGTCTCCGCCGGAGTCGCCGCCTACCCGGACCACGGCAGCAACCGCGATCTGCTGCTCGAGGCGGCCGAGAGCGCGGTCACCTGCGCCCTCGACGAGGGCGGCGACCTGCTCCGCGTGGCCGAACTCATCGCGCCCCCGAACGCCAACCAGAACTGACCGAACCGGAGAGGAACCACCTTGTCTGCCGAAACCCTGCGCGTCACCTACCACCTGACCTGCCGCCCCGGCGAAGACCCCCATGACAAGGCCAAGGGCATCGCCCTGGAGCAGAGCGCCGAGCTGCCCTCGCGCTGCATCCCGGCGCACGTCTACGACGACGTGGTGCCGACGATCCAGGAGCTGACGGCCCTCGACGACGGTCGCCACCGCCTGGTCCTGGACTTCCCGGAGGCGATCACCGGTCTCGAGCCGACGCAGCTGATCAACAACCTGTTCGGCAACATCTCGCTCAAGAGCGGAATCCGCCTGGCCGACGTCGAGTGGACGCCCAACCTGCTGCAGGCCCTGGGCGGCCCGCGCTACGGCACCACCGGCGTGCGCGAGATGCTCGGCATCGCCGAGCGGCCGATGAGCTCCACGGCGCTCAAGCCCCTGGGGCTGGATACCGCCACGCTGGCCGGCTTCTGCGCCGACTTCGCCCGCGGCGGCATCGACCTGATCAAGGACGACCACGGCCTTTGCGATCAGGACACCTCGCGCTTCGTCGACCGGGTGCAGGCGTGCCAGCAGGCCGTCAATGAGGTCAACGCCGAGACCGGCGGCCGCTCGCTCTACCTGCCCAACGTCACCGGGCCGCGCTGGGAGCTGGACAAGCGCCTGGACGCCGCCCAGGAGGCCGGCTGCAAGGCGGTGCTCATCTGCCCCTTCCTGACCGGCCTCGACGCACTGATCTGGGCCCGGGAGCGCTACGACATGGCGCTGATGGCCCACCCGGCCTTCGCCGGGGCCGTGGCCGGCGCCGAGCACGGCATCGACCCCGCCCTGCTGCTCGGCGAGATCACCCGGCTCTTTGGCGCCGATATGGTCGTCTACACCAACGCCGAAGGGCGCTTCCCGACCTACGATCAGGCCCTGTGTGACCGCATCAACGACCGCCTGCGCCGGCCACTGGGCGACATCCGCCCCGCCCTGCCCACCCCGGGCGGCGGGGTCGACGCCGAGCGGGCGCCGTACTGGGCCGAGCGCTACGGCCCGGACGTCGTGCTGCTGATCGGCGGCAGCCTCTACGCCCAGGGCGACCGGGTCGCCGCGGCGCGCCGGCTGCAGGACGTGGTGGAGGGCCGTTAGCGGCATGACCGACGAGGAGCACGACGCCTCCCGCGTCCTGCGCGAGCAGGGCTACCGCTGGGAGGGCATCGAGGAAGAGGCCTACAAGGCGGAGGGCACCCACTTCAGTGGTGCCCGCCGCCAGACCCTGGTCGGCCGTCCGTCCGGGCAGGAGGCTCCGGCCTTCGAGACCCGCTACTTCGAGGTGGAGCCCGGCGGCTACACGACGCTCGAGCGCCACGAGCACACCCATGTGGTCATCGTGGTGCGCGGCCGCGCCGAGGTGGTCCTCGACAACCGGGTCGAGGTCGTCACCCCGCTGGATTGCGTCTACATCGCCCCGCGGGCCTGGCACCAGATCCACGCCACCGGCGGCGACGAGCCGCTGGGCTTTCTCTGCATCGTCGACCGCGACCGCGACCGCCCGCAGCGCCCGGATGGCGACGATCTGGCCGGACTCTGCGCCGAACCAGCGGTCGCCCGACGCATCCGCACCTGAAGCCACCGAGGCCCCGGACCCCCGTTGGAAGCGATTCCCGTCAGCCTGCTCTTCGCCGCCCTCGGCGGCCTGATCGTCCTCTCCGGCTGCTTTTCGGGCTCGGAGACGGCGCTCATGTCGCTCAACCGCTACCGCATGCGTCACCTGGCCAAGCAGGGCCATCGCGGTGCACGCATCGCCGAGCGGCTCCTGCAGCGACCGGACCGGGTCCTCGGGGTGATCCTGCTCGGCAACAACTTCGTCAACATCGCCGCCTCCTCCCTGGCGACGCTGATCGCCCTGCGCCTGCACGGCGAGAGCGCCATCGCCGTGGGCGCCGGCCTGCTGACGCTGGTGATCCTGATCTTCGCCGAGGTGGCACCCAAGACGCTCGCCGCCGTCCATCCAGAGCGCGTGGCCTTCCCGGCCAGCTACGTGCTGTGGCTGCTCCTGCGCCTGCTCTACCCCCTGGTCTGGCTAGTCAATGCGGCGGCGAACGCCCTACTGAGCATCGTCCGTGTGCGGGTCGAGGACGTCAGCGCCGCCGAGCTCAGCCAGGAGGAGCTGCGCACCGTCGTCAACGAGGCCGGCAACATGATCCCCCGCCGCCACCGGCACATGCTGGTGAGCATCCTCGACCTGGAGGAAGCGACGGTGGAGGACATCATGATCCCGCGCACGGAGATCGTCGGCATCGACCTCGACGATCCGTGGCCGGAGACCCTGGAACGGCTGACCAACAGCCAGTACACCCGCATGCCCGTCTACCGCGGCACGGTGGACCACGTCCTGGGGTTCGTGCATGTGCGCCGGATCGTCGGCGACCTGGTCCGCGGCAGCTTCACGCCGGAGGACCTCCAGGCCCGGCTGCACGAGCCGTTCTTCATCCCGGAGGGCACCGGGCTGCACACCCAGCTGTTGAAGTTCCAGCGCCAGCGCGAGCGCGTCGGGCTGGTGGTGGACGAGTACGGCGAGATCCTGGGCCTGGCGGCCCTGGACGATATCCTCGAGGAGATCGTCGGCGAATTCACGACGGATCCGGGCACGCTGACCCGCTCGATCACCCGGCAGGAGGATGGAACCTATCTGGTCGAGGGCAGCGCGACGATCCGGGAGCTGAATCGGGTGCTGGGCTGGGAGCTGTCGACCAGCGGGCCGAAGACCCTGAACGGGTTGATCCTCGAGCGGCTGGAGACCATCCCCGAGGCGGGCACGAGCCTGCTGATCGACGGTTATCCGGTGACCATCGTGCAGACCCAGGGCAATCGGGTGAAGACGGCGGAGATCCAGCCGGAGCGCCCGCCCTCGGTCCGGCGCGAGTCGTAGCGCGCCCGCGGCCACCCCGCCCGCCGGCGGGCCTCGGGCGATGTGCAGGGCTGCCGCTTTGTGGGGCCTGCCGCCGCGCATTTGGGCGCGCCGAGCCGCGCAGCCCCGACGGGGGGTGAGCGCGAACCTTTACCGGTTCGCGCTCATCAGCGAGGTCTTGTCCGAGCGGCGCGTTAGCGCCGCGAGTTGAGCGAGCGGCCCCGGCGGGGCGAGCAGCGCAGGGGACCCCGCCGCAGGCGGGGCGCGCACATCCGCGCGGCGGCAGGCCCCACAACGCGGCAGCTTCCGTCTCCAACCTCACCAAACCCGCCGGCGGGCGGGGTGACCGCGGCCCGGCGGACTGCTCGCGGATCAGAGGGCGGCGACCTCCTGCCACTCGTCCTCGGTCAGGAGCTTGTTGGCGTCGACCAGGATCAGCAGCCCATCCTCGCGGCTGACCACCCCGTAGATGTAGCGCGACGACTCCTCGTTGCCCACGTTTGGCGCCGTATCGATCTGCGCCTCGCGGACGCTGGCCACCTCATCGACGCTATCCACCAGGATCCCGGCGACGTTCTCCGCCACCTCCATGACGATGATCCGGCTCTGCTTGTCGGGTTCCCGCGACTGCATCCCGAAGCGCAGCCGGGTGTCGATCACCGTCACCACCTTGCCGCGCAGGTTGATGATGCCCAGCACGAATTCCGGCGCGCCGGGGACCGGCGCGATCTCGGACAACGGCAGGACCTCCTGGACCTGCATCACGTTGATACCGTAGTGCTCATTGCCGAGCTTGAAGGTCACCCACTGGGAGGTCGGCCCCTCGGCGAGCTCGGCATCCTCATCGTACTGTGCCTGTTCGTAAGCCATGTATTCCCCTCGCTACGGGTTTAACGGGAGCCGGCGGGGCCATTCTGCCCCCCGGCGGCAGGGGATGCCAGGGTGCCCCCGACGCCGCCCTCCTGCTCGAGCATGTCGGCGAAGGCGTCGGGATCCACCAGCGCACAGAGGTGCTCGCGCACCGTACCCGCCAGCCAGCGCCGCCGGCCCTGAGCCGAGCGCCACTGCACCTGATCCGGGGTGAGCTTGAGCACCGCGCCCACCTCGCGGCAGGCCAGCCCCCAGTTGCCGTCGCCGACGATGATGATCTTCCCGGCGCGGCGCTCCTCGAGCGGCGGACGACGGTCCTCGGGCAGGACCAGCTCGGCGGTGTCGACGACCTGAACATACCGCCCCCGGTGGTCGAGGAGCCCGTGCATCCACCCCGGCTGCCCCACGGTGGGCTCGACCTCGTCGGGATCCTCCCACGGCACCACCCGGTGGAGCTTGACCAGGGGCACCGCCAGGCGAAGCGCGCCCACGTGCAGGGTCAGCGCCTGGAAGAAGGGACGCGCCCACGCCGGGGTGGGGTCGGTCGGCGGCTCCTGGCCGCCTCCCGTAGCCCCGGCCCGTGGCCGGGGCGGCGCTGCGGTCTCGGCGGACGGCGGGTGCGCTTCGGGCTCGCCGGGGGCCGTCTCCGGCGGGGCCACCGACGGCGGCGGCGCCTGCGGCATCCGCGGGCGCTCGGCCACCCGGCTCGGCGGCGTCTCCCGGGTACGGGCCGGCTGCCGCTCGGCAGCCGGCGGCGGCCCGGTGGGTGCCGACCCCGACGCAGGCTCCGCATCCGGCGCCCGCGGGGCCGGTGCCGGCTCCGCCTGCGGGGCATCGGATGCCGGTGCTTCCACCTCCGCCTCCGGAGTGTAGTCCTCGACGTCGTCGAGCAGGGCCTGGAGGTACTCCCCCAGGGCGCGCTGGTGATCGGGAAGCCCCTTGCCCGGATCCTCCTCAGACATGGCCGGCCACCTCGTTGTCACGCTCGCGCTCGCCGCGGGTCAAGTGATCGAGCAGCTTACGAAAGGCCAGGCTGCCGCGGCACCAGGGCTGCATCACGGTCAGCGGCAGGCCTTCGCGGCTGGCCTCGCGGAACTGGGTATCCACCGGGATGGCACCGGGCCAGACCCGCTCGCCGTGGCGCTGCTGCAGTTCCTCCAGGGCCCGAGTCGCGGCCCGGGTCCGCCGGTCATAGAGCGTCGGGACGATGGTGTACGGCAGGGCACGGGGCCGCGAGCGCTCGATCATCTCCAGGGTATGGACCATCCGCTCCAGCCCCTTGAGAGCCAGGAACTCAGTCTGCACCGGCACGATCAGCCGCTCACAGGCGGCCAGGGCGTTGACCATCAGCACGCCGAGCATCGGCGGGCAATCGAGCAGGGTGTAGTCGAAGCGGTGGGCCATGGTGCTCAGGCCGCGGCGGATGACCAGCCCCATCCCCTTGCGGCTGCCCAGCTGCCGGTCGAGGGTCGCCAGAGAGGTGGACGCCGGCAGCAGGTGCAGCCCCTGCACCGCGGTGGGCACACTCATCGCCTCGGGGTCGACACCCCGCCCCTGGTGGCGGAAGAGCTCGTAGAGGTTCGGCTCGACCTCCTCCGGGTCGTAGCCGAAGTAGCTGGTCAGCGAGCCGTGGGGATCGAGGTCGACCACCAGCACCGAGCTGCCGCGCTGGGCGAGCAGCCCGGCCAGGCTGGTGACGACGGTGGTCTTGCCGACGCCGCCCTTCTGATTGGCCACGGTCCAGATGCGCATAGGCCTGCGATCCTGCCCGCTAGCGGAGGCGGGCGAGTTCGTCTCCGATCCGGTCCAGGGGCAGCACCTGGTCGGTGAGCCCGGCCCGGGTCACCGCCGCAGGCATGCCGTAGATGACGCTGCTCGCCTCGTCCTGGCTCCACACCCAGCAGCCGTTATCCTTGAGCAGCCGGGCCCCTTTGGCCCCGTCGGAGCCCATGCCGGTGAGCACGATGCCCAGCACCCCGCCCGGGGCCAGCCGGGCCAGCTCGCTGAAGGCGATGTCGACACTCGGCTTGTAGTGGTGGTCACTCTGCCCCTCGTAGGTGTAGACGCTGAGTGCGCCGCTACGCCCGCGCACCCCCAGATGCCGGCCTCCGGGAGCGAGCAGGACCTCGCCCGGGCGCAGCATGTCGTCATCGGCCGCCTCACGCACGCGCACCTGGCAGAGCTCGTTGAGACGCTCGGCGAAGGCCGGCGTGAAGGAGGCCGGCATATGCTGGATCACCAGCACGGGTACCGGGAAGCTCGCTGGCAGCCGCGTCAGCACCCGCTGCAGGGCCACCGGACCGCCGGTGGAGCAGCCGATGACCACCGCCTGCAGGTCGGCCAGGCGCGGAGCGCCGCGCGCGCCCCGCCGGGGGCCTGCCGCGGGGGCAGTGGCAGGCTCGGCTGCCGGGGTCGGGGCCTCGGCCGGGGACTCGGGCGCGAGCTCGCCGCCCGTCCTCCGCCGGGTCGACGGCGCCGTCGAGGCAGGGGTGCGCCGGGGTCGGTCGGCCTCACCGCCAGCCGGAGGGGGTGTCGGGGCGGGGGAGCGGGCCTGGGAGGCGGCCGCCTGCCCGCCCCGGGAACCGCCGCCGCGGCGACCGCCGCCAAGCTCCACCAGCCGCTCGCAGAGCTGCCGCTGGACCGCTTCCATATCCCCGGAGAGGTCGGCGAAACGCTTGGGGATGAAATCGGCGGCGCCGGCCTCCAGCGCCTCGATGGTGGCCCGTGCGCCCTCGTGGGTGAGCGAGGAGAACATCAGGACCGGGGTGGGCCGGCGCTGCATGATCTCGCGGACCGCCGAGATGCCGTCGAGCTCGGGCATCTCGATGTCCATGGTGATGACGTCCGGACACAGGCGCTGGGCCAGGGACACGGCCTGGCGTCCATCGCCAGCCTCGCCGCAGACCTCGAGACGCGGGTCCTGCTCGACCATGGCGCGGATGCGCCGGCGGAAGAAGCCGGAATCGTCGACCACCAGAACCCGAATGCTCACCCAGTCCTCCTCTACGAGCGACGCGCGCCCCGCGCCCGGGCGGCCTACAGCCGCTTGCCGTAGGCCTTGATCAGGCTCGGGATGTCGACGATCAGGGCGATCTGCCCGTCGCCGGTGATGGTCGAGCCGGCCAGCCCCGGCAGGCCGTGGAGCAGCGCGCCCAGGGGCTTGATGACCACCTCCTCGAGACCGATGACCTCGTCGACGACAAAGCCGACGGCCTGGTTGCCGACGATGACCGTGATGACCTGCCGCTCGTCCTCGGCCTCCTCGCCGTTGGCCATCTCGCGCTTGGTGGTGAGCACCGGCTCACCGGCCTGGCTGAGCCAGCGCTCCAGGAAGAACAGCGGCATGGCCTTGTCGCGGACGATGGCCACCAGGCGGTTGTTGACCACGTTGGTGCGCACGTCCTGGAGTTCGAAGATCTCGCGCACCACGGACATGGGCAGGGCGAACTTGCGCCCGGAGACCTTGACCATCAGCGTCGGCAGGATAGCCAGGGTGAGCGGCAGCTGGATGCGCATGACCGTGCCACGGCCCAGCTCGGAGTCGATGTCCACGGTGCCGTTGAGCCGCGAGAGACTGTTCTTGACCACGTCCATGCCCACGCCGCGGCCGGAGACGTCGGAGATCTCCTCCTTGCTCGAGAACCCGGCGTGGAAGATCAGGCTGTACGCCTCCTTGTCATCGAGCCGCGAGGCCGACTCCTCGTCCATCATGCCCTTTTTCACCGCCAGGCCGCGCAGCTTGTCCGGGTCCATCCCGCGCCCGTCGTCGGCGATGGTCAGCAGGATGTGATCCCCCTCCTGCTCGGCGGACAGGGTCACCGTGCCCTGGCGGGGCTTGCCGGCGGCCTCGCGCTCATCCGGGTACTCCACGCCGTGATCCACGGCGTTGCGCACCAGGTGGACCATGGGGTCGGCCAGGGCCTCGACCATGTTCTTGTCCAGGTCGGTGTCCTCGCCGTGGGTCTCCAGCGTGACCTCCTTGTCGAGCTGCCGGGCCAGGTCGCGGATCACCCGGGGGAAACGGCCGAAGACCTTCTTGATCGGCTGCATGCGCGTCTTCATCACCGAAGACTGCAGGTCGGAGGTGACCAGCTCCAGATCGCTGACCGCCTGGCCGAGGCGATCGTCGTCGAGCTCGTTGCGCAGGTTGGAGAGGCGGTTGCGCACCAGCACCAGCTCGCCGACGAGGTTCATGATCTCGTCGAGCTTGGCGGTATCCACCCGCACCGAGGCCTCGACCTTGTTGCCGCCACCCCCGGCATCGGCACCCGTGCCACCCTTGTCGGCACCGGCACCGCCACCGCCCCCACCACCCTGGCCGCCGCCGGCGGCCGGCTTGCGGGCGGGGGCATCGGCCTGCGGCGTCGCCGGGGTCGACTCCGCCGCAGCGGCCGGCTCGGGCTCCCGGGGGGCCGCCGGCGCGTCGGCCGCCTGCGGCTCGCCAGCCGCGGCCGCGCCGGGTGGGGGCGGCGCCGAAGCGCTTTGCGCATCGTCGCCCGCGCCTTCGACCGCCGGCGGCGACGCGTCCTTGCCGGGCGCTGCTCCGGGGCCGTAGAGGCTGTCGAGCAGCTGCTCGAACTCCTCCTCGGTGATCTCGTCGTCCCCGCCGCCCGAGGCCGGTTCGGCGGCCTCCGCGGCCGGATCCTCGGCCACCGGCTTGCCCTGGTGCTGACCTTTGCCGTGGAGCTCGTCGAGCAGCTGCTCGAACTCAGCGTCGGTGATCTCGTCGCCGCCTCCGGAGGTGGCGGCCTCGTCGCCGTCGTCCAGGGCGGTGAGCAGCTCATCGAACTCGGCGTCGCTGTCGTCGCCGGTCTGCTCTTGCTGGGAGGCCGGCTGCTGCTCCTGCGCTGCCCCTGCGGCGGCGGCCGGCGGCGCACCGGCATCCGCCTGCTTGAGCCGGTCGAGCTCCTGGAGCAGCTCCGCCGAGGCCGGTTCCGGGTCGCTGCCGTTCTCGATCTGCCCGAACTGCGCGACCACCACATCGAGCGCGCGCAGGACGGTGTCCATCAGCTCCGGCGAGACCTGCTTCTCGCCATTGCGCAGCAGGTTGAAGACGTCCTCGGTGCGGTGGCAGACCTCAACCAGCGGATCGAGCCCGAGGAACCCGGCGCCCCCCTTGATGGTGTGGAAGCCGCGGAAGACCGAATTGAGCAGATCCTGGTCCTCGCCGTGCTGCTCCAGATCCACCAGCTGCTCGCCCAGCCGGTCGAGGATCTCCCGAGACTCGACCAGGAAGTCCTGCACGATGTCGTCGTCGAGGTCGATGGCCATGCTCGGCCTCCGCTGTTGTTGGGCTTCTCGGTGCCCGGGCTAAAACCCCAGGCTCGACAGGAGATCGTCCACTTCGTCCTGCCCGCTGACCACGTCGTCGCCACCCTTGCCGGGCATGGTCGGCCCCTCGCCGCGGCGCATCCGCTCGCTGGCCACCTCGGCGTCCTCGGCCGGCCGGGTGGAGGGCTGCTGGCCTTCCTCCTCGAAGCGCTGCCCGGAGATGCGCACCAGCTGGACCAGGTTCGACTCGACCTCCTCGACCAGGGCGATGACCTTGCGGATGATCTGCCCGGTCAGGTCCTGGTAGTCCTGGGCCATCAACGCCTCGTTGAGCTGATCGCTGATCTGCCGGCTGTCTGCCTGGACCCGGTTGAGGAAGCCATCCAGCTCGCGGGAGAGCTCGCGGAAGTCCTCGACATTGAGCTCGCGGCGCTGGAAGGCCTGCCAGCGCTCCGCCAGCCGTGCCCCCTCCTCGGCCAGCTCCTGCGCCAGCGGCGCACTGCCCTCGATCACCGTCAGGGTGCGGTGGGCGGCCTGCTCGGTCATCGTGATGACGTAGTTCAGGCGCTCGCGGGCATCGGGGATCTCCTGGGAGGTGATATCGGCCAGGCGCTCGTCGTAGTTGAACGCCTTGATCGCCTCATGCAGATCCCGGGTCAGCGTCCCCAGCTCGCGGAAGAGCTCGGTCTCCCGCAGGTGGGTCAGGTCGTCGATGACCGTCTGGGCACCCTCGCTGTCCCCGGCGTCGACGTGCTCCAGTAACTGCTGCGCGGCGCGGCGGTACGCCTCGAGGTCGGCGCCGCTGCTGCCCTGCTCCCGGCGCATGCTGCTCATCCCCCGCCTGCCTGGACCCGCTCGAAGATCTTGTCGATCTTCTCGCGCAGCGTCGCCGCGGTGAAGGGCTTGACGATGTAGCCGTTCACCCCGGCCTGCGCCGCCTCCATGATCTGCTCGCGCTTGGCCTCGGCGGTGACCATCAGCGTGGGCAGGTCCTTGAGATTGGCGTCGGCACGGACGTGCTTGAGCAGTTCCAGACCGGTCATGCCCGGCATGTTCCAGTCGGTGATCAGAAAGTCGATCCCGCCCTTCTGCAGGATGGGCAGCGCCGTGTTGCCGTCGTCGGCCTCGACCACGTTGTTGTAGCCGAGTTCGCGCAACAGGTTCTTGATGATCCGCCTCATCGTGGAGAAATCGTCCACAACGAGGATCTTCATGTTCTTGTCCGCTGCCACATTGCCCCCCTATCTCGAGGCCTTGCCAAAGCCGTGCTACGCCGTTCGTTCCTGCTGCTCGCGCCGCCACTCCCCGAGACGGTTGCGCAGCTTGAGCATGATCCGGCCGTGGATCTGGCTGACCCGCGACTCCGAGACCCCGAGCACCTCGCCGATCTCACGCAGGTTGAGTTCCTCATCGTAGTAGAGCGCCATGACCAGGCGCTCGCGCTCGGGCAACTCCCGGATCGCCTCGGCCAGCTCGCCCTGGAACGCCTCGTCCTGCAGCATGGCCAGGGGGCCGGGGTCGTGCCCGGCGGGCTCGTGGGGCTCGCCGGTGCCCGGGTCCTCCTGGTCGATGCTGAAGACCTTCGCCGAGGACACATCCTGCAGGATATTGTGGTATTCCGCCACCGAGATCCCCAGGGCCTCGGCCACCTCGTGGTCGCGGGCATCCCGCCCGGTCCGGTGCTCGATGCTGCGGATGGCTTCGGCCACCTCGCGGCCCTTGCGGTGGACCGAACGCGGCGTCCAGTCGAGCCGGCGCATCTCGTCGAGCATGGCGCCGCGGATGCGGATGCCGGCGTAGGTCTGGAAGCTCGCCCCCTGGGAGGAGTCGTACTGGCGCGCCGCCTCGAGCAGGCCGATCATACCGGCCTGGATCAGGTCCTCGAGCTGCACGCTCGGCGGCAGGCGGCTAGCCAGATGGTGGGCGATCCGCTTGACCAGCGAGGCGTGGCGGGTGACCAGATCCTCGTCGCCCTGCTGTGCCACCGCGGTGTACATCGCGTGACCATTCATCAGGTCACCTCTCCCCCCATGCTGCTGTATTCGATCAGTCGCTCGACGAAGAACTCCAGGTTCCCGGTGGCCCCCGAGGGGGTCGGCCACGCGTCGATTCGCCGCGCCAGATCACCGAACGCCCGCGCCGAGGGGCTGTTCGGGTAGGTCTCGACCACCGGCTGCTGCTTCTGCACCGCCCGGCGTAGGCGATCATCCTCCGGGATGGCGCCGATGAAGTCCAGGTTCAGGTCGAGGAAGCGCTCGGTGGCCACGGCCAGCTTCTGGTGCAGCATCTGCCCCTCGCGGCGGCTGCGCACGCGGTTGGCGACCAGGTGGAAGCGCTCGACCCCGTAGCGGTTGAGGACCTTGATCAGGGCGTAGGCATCGGTGATCGACGAGGGCTCATTGCAGGCGACGATGACCAGTTCGCGGCAGGCGCGCACGAAGCTGACCACGCTCTCGGAGATGCCCGCCGCGGTGTCGACGAGCAGCACATCCACCTCGCGCTGGAGCTCGCTGAAGCAGCGGATCAGCCCGGCGTGCTCGGCGGCGGTGAGCTCGGCCATGCGCTGGGTGCCCGAAGAGGCGGGCACGATGGTAAAGCCGCCGGGGGCCTCGACGAGGACCTCATCGAGGCTCGCCTCGCCGGCGAGCACGTGGGAGAGGTTGAGCTTGGGCGACAGGCCCAGGGCCACGTCGACGTTGGCCAGCCCCAGGTCGGCGTCGAAGAGCATCACCTCCTGGCCCATGCGACTGAGCGCAGTGGCCAGATTCACGGAGACGTTGGTCTTGCCGACCCCGCCTTTGCCGCCGGTGACGGCGACCACCTTGACCGGTCTGGTTTTCGCCATCCTGCGCAACCCCGCCGCCTGATCGAGGCCTGGCTCTGTCAGGAACATGCGCCTCCCCCACCGAGAGCCAATGCCAGGGCTTCCTCGTCGGCCTCCTGAACGTGCTCGTCCAGCAGCGCACACGCCCGGTGCACGAGTGTATCACCCCTGGCCGCCTGAAGGTCTTCCGGCACCCGCTGCCCCACGGCCAGATAGGCGATAGGCAGCTTGGTGCGCAGGGCGCAGGTCATCGCCCCGCCCAGGCTGGAGGCCTCGTCGACCTTGGTGAAGATGCAGCCCACCGGCTCGGCGCCGGCGAAGGCGCTGACCGATTCGGTCAGCGTCGCCATCTGGGTGGCCGCTGAGAGCACCAGGTAGGTCTTCACCAGCCCCTCGGCGCTGCCCAAGGTCTTGAACTGCTCGGCCAAACGCACGTCGCGCTGGCTCATGCCCACGGTGTCGATGAGCACCAGGCCGCGGTCCATCAGATCGTCGACGATGGTCCGCAGCTCATGGCGGTTGGTGGCGGTGTAGACGGGCACATCGAGGATGCGGGCGTAGGTCAGCAGCTGGTCCTGGGCGCCGACCCGGTAGTTGTCGGTGCTCACCAGTGCCACCTGCTCGCGGCCGTGGCGCAGGGCGTAGCGCGCCGCCAGCTTGGCCACCGTGGTGGTCTTGCCGACGCCGGTGGGGCCGACCAGGGCGTAGACCCCGCCGCGGTCGACGATCTCGTCGCCGGCGATGGGCAGGTGCCGGGCGATCAGGGCCAGCGCCTTGCGGAAGGCGGTGTCGGGGTTCTCGTCGCCGCCAATGTGATCGGCCAGCTTGCGGCTGACTTCGGTGCCCATGCCGAGATCCGTGAGCCGTTTGATCACCGTGGCTCGGGCCGGGTGGCGGTGACCCATGCGGTTCCACTCGAGCAGCGAGAGCTGGTTCTCGAAGAGGCTGCGCAGGGTGCGGATCTCCTCGCGCATCTCCTGGAAGGCCGGCTCCTCCTCGACGCGACGGCGGCTCGCACCGGAGCCACCCCCGGTAGACGGGCCCTCCTGGTTGCCGGCGCTGGCCGCCTCGGCGGCGGCCCCCATGGCGGCGGCGTGCTCGACCCCGCCGAGCCCCTGGCCCCGGTCGCCACCGGGCTCGCCGCCGCTGGCCGCCCCGCCCCGACCACGCGCCGGCCGGGAGGCCGGCTCGCGTCGCGGCTGCTCGGCGCGCTTGCGCTCCACCTCCTGGTGCTCGCGGCTGAGGGCGTCGAAGAGTTCGGCGTCCTCGTCGGCGCCGCCGACGCGCAGATCGATACGCGGCTCGCGGCGCTCGCCGCCGCTGCGCTCCTGGCCGGAACTGCGATGGGCGGCCGCGTTGGCGCGGGCCCGCTCCGCCGCGCCGGTGTCGATGCGCGGCCGCCCGCGGGACGGGCCGCCCCCCTCACGCTGCGGCAGGGCGTCGTCGGCCACCGCACCACCGGCGCGCAGACTGCGCAGGCGGGCCAGTGCCGCCTCGCGAGCACGGCCGGCCTCATCCTCGGCCGGCTCCGCCTGCCCGGACGGCTCGTCCTCGGCGGCGGGCAGGTCCGGCTCACCGGGGCGCGGGCCCGGCGAGCCGTCCAGGGGCGGGATCTCGGCGGCCCGCGGATCCTGCGCGCGGGCCGCCGCCTGAACGGCGCGCTCGTCGTAGTCCACCGCCGAGATCACCTCGACGCCGCCGTCGACATTGCGCGACGAGATCACCACGGCATCCGGGCCGTGCTGCTCCTTGACCTTGCGCAGCGCCTCGCGGGTATTGGCGGCGAAGATTCGCTTGATTCGCATGGTGCGTTACCCCTGCTTGCCCGATTCCTCCTGCCCCTGACCGACGTTGGCGATGATGCGCACCTGCCGGTCATCCGGGACCTCGTTGTAGGACAGGACGTAAAGCCCCGACGCCACGTTGCGGGACAGCCGCCGCAGCCAGTGGCGCAGCGGCGGTGACGTCAGCAATACGGCGGGCTGACCGGCGGCTTCTTGACGCTCCGCCGCCTGGGCGATCGAGCGCTGCATGCGCTCGGCCAGCCCGGGCTCGATGCCGCCGCCCCCGTCCCCGGCACCCTGCACGGAATTAAGCAAGAGTTGTTCCAGCTGCGGCTCCAGGGTGATCACCGGCACCTCGCGCTGCATGCCGACGATCTCCTGGACGATCATGCGGCTGAGCGCTTCGCGCACGTGCTGAGTCAGCTGCCCCGGGTCCTTGGTCTTCTGCCCGTGCTCGGCCAGCGCCTCGACGATGGAGCGCATGTCCCGGATGGGCACGCCCTCCTCGAGCAGATTCTGCAGCACCTTGACCACCGTGGACAGGCTCAGGGTGTTGGGCACCAGCTCCTCGACCAGCTTGGGCTGGCTCTGGCCGAGCATGTCGAGCAGCTTCTGCGCCTCCTCGTGGCCGAAGAGCTGATGGGCGTTGCGCTGCACCTCCTGGGAGAGATGGGTGGCGATCACCGTGCTGGCGTCCACCACCGTGTAGCCCAGGGTCTGCGCGTAATCGTGCTGCGACGGCTCGATCCACACCGCGTCGAGACCGAAGGCCGGATCCTTGGTCGGCGTCCCGGAGAGCTCGCCGTGGACCGTCCCGGGGTTGATGGCCAGCTCGCGGCCGGGCTGCACGTCGCCCTCGGCCACGGGTACGCCGTGGATGCTGACCCGGTAGACGTTGGGTCCCAGATCGAGGTTGTCGCGGATGTGCACCGGCTGGACCAGGAAGCCCAGGTCCTGGGAGAGCTTCTTGCGCACCCCCTTGATCCGGGTCAGCAGCTGCCCGCCCTGATTGCGGTCGACCAGCGGGATCAGGCCGTAACCCACTTCCAGGCCCACCGGGTCCACCGGGGGCACGTCGTCCCAGGTGAGCTCTTTCTGCTCGGGGTCCTCCCGCTCGGCATCGGCCTGCTCGGATGCCGCGGGCTGCTGAGCCGCGGCGGCCGCCTCGGCCTCGCGCCTGCCGGCGTACCACGCCCCCAGCGCGCACAGCCCGGCGAAGAAGAGAAACGGCACCGGCGGCAGCCCCGGCGCCAGACCAAGCAGGCCGATGATCCCGGCGACGACCCAGAGCACCCGCGGGTTGCTGAACAGCTGCTCCATGATGTCGTCGGTCATCCGCCGCGTATCCGAGCGGCGGGTGACCAGGATGGCCGTCGCGCTGGAGAGCACCAGCGAGGGGATCTGCGCCACCAGGCCGTCGCCGATGGTCAGCAGGGTGTAGTTGCGGGCGGCCTCGTCGGCCGGCATGCCGTGCTGGGTCATGCCGATGATCAGCCCGCCGACGATATTGATCAGCAGGATCAGGATGCCGGCGATCGCGTCACCGCGGACGAACTTGGCGGCACCGTCCATGGAGCCGTAGAAGTCGGCCTCCTGCGCCACCTCCTGGCGCCGGTTGCGCGCCTCCTCCTGGCTGATGATCCCGGCGTTGAGGTCGGCGTCGATGGCCATCTGCTTGCCGGGCAGCGCATCCAGGGTGAAGCGCGCCGAGACCTCGGAGATGCGCCCGGCGCCCTTGGTGACCACGACGAAGTTGATGATCACCAGGATGGCGAAGACCACGAAGCCGACCACGTAGTTGGCGCCAACGACGAACTCGCCGAACGACTGGATGACGTTGCCCGCCGCGTCGGTGCCGGTATGACCGTCGAGGAGGATGATCCGCGTCGAGGCGATGTTCAGCGCCAGGCGCAGCAGCGTGGCCACCAGCAGGATCGTCGGGAAAACCGCGAACTCCAGCGGCCGCATGATGTAGACGGTGACCAGGAGGATCGACAGCGACAGGACGATGTTAAAGGTGAACAGCATGTCCAGCGCCAGCGGCGGCAGGGGCACGATCATCATCGCCAACAGGGCAATGACCAGCAGCGGCGTACCCAGCCCCCGGGAGCCGAGGCTGCGGATCTGATCGGCGATGGCCGAATTCATCGGCGGCTATCCCCTCCTGGCTCATCGGATGGTGCACCGCCGCCGGCGTCGTAGCCCGACGGAACCTCCGGCTCGGGCCGCTGCGGCGGCGTCCAGCCGCGGCGCTGCGCGGCCTGGAACTGGTAGACGTAGGCCAGCACCTGGGCGACGGCGAAGTAAAGCGCGCCCGGGATCTCCTGGTCCAGATCGGCGGAATGATACAAGGCCCGTGCCAGCGGCGGGGCCTGGAAGATCAGGATGTCGTTCTCCTCGGCGATCTGGCGGATGCGCGCAGCAAGCAGGTCGGCGCCCTTGGCCACCACCGTGGGCGCACGCATAGACGACTGATCGTACTTGAGCGCGACAGCGTAGTGGGCCGGGTTGGTGATGACCACATCGGCATCGGGGACCTGCTCCATCATCCGCCGGTTGGTCATCTCCCGCTGCTGCTCGCGGACCCGCTGCTTGACCTCCGGCTTGCCCTCGGTCTGCTTGAACTCCTCTTTAACCTCCTGGCGGGTCATGCGGATCTTCTGGGTGTGGTCGTAGATCTGGTAGGGGATGTCGATGGCCACCACCACCAGCATCGACAGTGCCAGCAGGAAGAAGAAGATGTAGAACAGCCGCATGCCCTCGGCCATGGAGGGCTCGAGGGGGGCCCGGCTCATGGTGTAGAAGTTGTCCCAGAAGAGGACAAACAGCCCGACGGCGGTGCCGCCGATGACCAGCACCTTGCCCAGGGCCTTGCCCAGCTCCACCGCCGCCTTGGTCCCGAACATGCGCTGAAACCCCTTGATGGGGCTGAGCTTCTCGGGCTTGGGCTGCATCGGGTGAAAGGAGAAACTCCACCCGCCCAGGGCGGTGGGGGCGATCAGCGCGGCGAGCAGCATCACGGCGATGAACGGCAGCACCGTGAGCAACCCCCGCCCGAGCGCCTCGTGCAGCCGCTCGATGACCATCCCCGGGTCGTAGATGTGGCTACGATCAATGGTGAATGACCACTCGAGCAGCGACGTCAGCTGACCGCCCATGAAGGGACCGAGCGCCAGCAGCGCGCCGGCGGCCACCAGCAGCACCAGCATGGTGGTCAGCTCCCGCGAGCGCGGGATCTGCCCCTTCTTGCGCGATTCCTCGCGCCGTTTCGGGGTCGGATCCTCGGTTTTTTCCTGCCCGTCTTCGCTCTCCTGGGCCACGGCCTACCCCCCGATCCCCGGTGTACCGAGCAACGATCCGATGGTGTTGTACGCCTCGCTCCACATCATGGCCATGCGCGCCGGCAGCGCCGGCAGGACCAGGATGGGCATCAGGACGCCGCCGACCAGGATGGTCAGCGGCAGACCGACGGAGAAGACGTTCATCTGCGGCGCGGCGCGGGTCATCACGCCCAGCGAGAGGTTGATGACCAGCAGGACGGTGACCAACGGCAGCGCGATGAGTACGGCACCCGCGTACATCTGCGTCCCCCAGGCCGCGACACCCCAGAACACGTCCCGATCCAGGGCGATCTCGCCGATAGGCACCGCCGCGAAGCTGTCTGCCAGCAGCTGGATCAGCATCAGGTGTCCGCCGACGGCGAGGAAGAGCAGCGTGACGATGGTCAGCAGCAGCTGGGAGATCACCGGCACCGACATGCCCGTCTGCGGGTCCACCATGGTGGCAAAACCCAGCCCCATGGCCAGGGCAATGCTCTCACCGGCGATCACCGCCGTGTTCAGCGCCAGGGCCAGGATCATGCCGATGGTCAGCCCCACCAGCACCTCTTGGACGGCGATCAGCAGGCCGTCCGCCGAGAGGGGATCCACCGGGGGCACCTCGCCCACCGCCGGAAGCACGGCGATGGTCAGGGCCACGCCGATGAACACCCGCACCTGCAGCGGGATCATGTCGTTGCCGAACACCGGCGCCACCAGGGCCGCCGCCCCGATGCGCATCAGCGGGTACATGAAGGTACCCACCCACGCGGCCGCTTCGGCGCTGCTGATCTCCATTCAGCGCAGGATCTCCGGGATGCTGCGGATGAGCCCCTCGGTGAAGTCGGTCAGGACCTGGGTCATCCACGGCGTGAGCAGGAACAGCACCACCGCCAAGCCGGCGAGCTTGGGCACGAAGGAGAGGGTCTGCTCGTTGATCTGCGTGGCCGCCTGGAACATGCCGACGATCAGGCCGATGATCAGCGCCGCCAACAGGATCGGCCCGGCCAGGAGCGTGGCCACGGTGAGCGCGTCCGTGCCCAGCTGAATCGCCCGCTCGGGTGTCATAGACAACCTCCATTAAAGGCTTGCCGCTAGCGGCCGGCACCGGCCGACCGGCTCCGGCCGGGCCGGCAGCTTTTTGCCGTTCGGCGCCCCGCCATTGCCGCCGGGCGGCAAGGTCTTGCCGCCCGGCGGGGCACCCGGGCGGTCACAGGAAGAAACTGGACGCCAGGGTGCCCATCACCAGTGACCAGCCATCGACCAGGACGAAGAGCATGATCTTGAACGGCAGCGAGATGATCATCGGCGAGAGCATCAGCATGCCCATGGACATCAGCGTGCTGGCCACCACCAGGTCGATGACCAGGAACGGCAGATAGAGCACGAAGCCGATGATGAAGGCGGTCTTCAGCTCGCTGGTCATGAATGCCGGGATCAGCACCGACATGGGCACGTCGTCCGGGCTGTCCACCTCGCCGTAGTCGGCGATGCGCAGGAACAGGGCGATGTCGTCCTCGCGGGTCTGGCGGATCATGAACTCGCGCATCGGCTCGCTGGCCTGCTCCAGCGCCTGCTCGGCGTTCATCTCCTCGGCCATGTACGGCTGCAGCGCGGTCTCGTTGATCTCGTCGAAGACCGGCATCATCACGAACAGGGTCAGGAACAGGGCCAGCCCGATGAGCACCTGGTTCGACGGCGTCGAGGCGGTGCCGAGCGCCTGGCGCAGGATGGCAAGGACGACGATGATCCGCGTAAAGGCGGTCATCATCAGCACCATCGCCGGCAGCAGCGTCAGCAGGGTCATGAGGACGAGGACCTGGACGCTGAGGCTCCAGGTCTGCCCGTCCTCGGTCTCCTCGATGGTCAGCGCCTCCAGCCCGGTCTGGCCGTAGGCCAGCACCGGGCAAAGAAACAACGCCACGAGAAGCAGAATACGGAGTGTGGGCATGGACTACTGCTGATCGGATTGCTGCATCAAGCGACGCAGCCGCGCCGCGAACGGGCCGCCCTGCCCGCCGTCGGCCTCGCCGCCGACGCCGGTCACTGGGGTTTCCAGTATATGCAAGGTCTGTACCCGCCCGGGCGCTACACCGAGCAGCAGCTGGGTCTCCCCCACCTGAACCAGCACCACGCGCTCGCGCTGGCCCACCGGCAGCGAGCCGAGCACACGCATGGCCCCGGTGCCGCCCACGGCCCCGCCGCCGAAGCGCCGGAGCAGCCAGGAGAGCCCGACAATCACCGCCAGCACCACCAACAGGGCGACAATCACCCGGACGATGGCCTCGGCCTCGACCCCAGGGACGGTCTCGGCCACGGCCGGCGCCGAGAACGCCAGCAGATTGACGCCCAGCGCCGCCCCCGCCAGGCGCGAGCGCCGGAGGAACGTCACCCACGAGCGCGATCGAGGGGCCATCAGCGCAGCTTCTTCACCCGCTCGGCCGGGCTGATGACGTCGGTCAGGCGGATGCCGAAGCGCTCGTTGACGACCACCACCTCGCCGTGGGCGATCAGCGTGCCGTTGACCATCACGTCCAGGGGCTCGCCGGCCAGGCGGTCGAGCTCCACCACCGAGCCCTGGTTGAGCTGGAGCAGGTGGCGGATGCTGATCTGCGTCCGGCCAATCTCCATGGACAGCGTCACCGGGATGTCGAGGATGACATCGATGTTCTGGTCATCCTCGCCGGCGGCGCGCGTGGCGGCCGGATCGAACTCGTCCAGATCCACCGATCGGCCGCCGCCGCCTTTTTCGGCAGCGCCGGACTGGCCGCTCTCCCGACCGCCCGAACCGGCCGTCTCGGTGGCCTCGGCGCCCTCCTCCATGGCGGCCGCCCACTCCTCGGCCAGGGCCTCGTCGTCGATGTGCTCTCCCTCCTGCTCGCCCTGCCCCTTCTGCTCGGCCAGGGCGTCGGCCCAGTCGTCATCGGCCGACGGCCGGTCGTTCTCGTCACTCATGACTCATCCACCCTCTGGCTGCTCTGGGGGCGCTCCGGCGCCTCGTGGGACTCCTCGGCGCCGCTGCGCTGCTCGGCGGTGAGCCGGTTGATGCGCTGCTGAACCGGCTCCTCGTCCCGTTCGCGCTCCTCGCGGCGGACCTGGTCGCGCTCCGGCAGCAGTGTCTCGCGCTCCGGCGCCTGCACCTTCTCGTCAATGCGCAGCGCCGCATGGCCCTCGCACACCCCATAGGTACCGTAGAAGACTGGCACCTCCTCGACCTCGACCACCACCCGCTCGGGCATCTCGATGGGGATCACATCCCCGGCCTTGAGGTGCATCAGATCGCGCAGGGTGATCTCCGAGCGCGCCAGGGTACTGTGCATGGTCACCGGAGCGGTCTTCATCTCTTCGCGCAGCGCCTTGGCCCAGCGGTCATCGACGTCGTTGCGATCGGACTGCACGCCGGCGTCGAGGATCTCGCGGATCGGCTCGACCATGGTGTACGGCAGGGTCACGTGGATGTCGCCACCGCCGCCGTCGAGCTCGACGTGGAACTTGCTCACGACGACCACCTCGGTGGGGCTGACGATGTTGGCGAACTGCGGGTTGACCTCCATGTTCACGTACTCGAAGTCCACGCCGAGCACCGGGTTCCACGCCTCGCGCAGGTCGTCGAAGGCCTGATCGAGCATCAGCCGGATAACCCGCTGCTCGGTAGGCGTGAACTCGCGCCCCTCCACCTTGAGGTAGAAGTGCCCGCCGCCGCCGAAGAAGTTGTCCACCACCAGGAAGACCAGCTTGGGGTCGATCACGAACAGACCGGAGCCGCGCAGCGGCGGCACGCGGATGATGTTCAGGCTGGTGGGGACGAACAGGGTATGGACGTACTCGCCGAACTTCATCATCTCCACGCCGGTGACCGAGACCTCCGGCGTGCGGCGGAGCATGTTGAACAGGCCGATGCGAAAGAGCCGCCCGAAGCGCTCGTTGATCATCTCCAGGGTCGGCATCCGGCCCCGGACGATGCGCTCCTCGGCGGTAAAGGTGTACGGCCGGAGTTCGCCGGTATCCTCTTCGTCCTCGGTGTCGACGTCGCCGTCGTCGATCCCGTGGAGGAGCGCGTCGATCTCGTCCTGGCTGAGGATATCCTGCTGCGACATGACGACCGCCCGCTACTGCATTACGAAACTGGTGAAGTAGACCGCTTCGACCTCGCCCTCGATCCCGCGCTCATCGAGGATGTCGTTGATCTCCTCGAGCGAGGCGTGCCGCAGATCCTCGCGCCCGGCCCGGGTGTTGAGCGCCTCGAAGCTCTGATCAGCGAAGAGCATCAGCAGGTTGTTGCGGATCACCGGCATGTGCCGCTCCACGCCCTCGAGCGCCTGGTCGGTGCGCGCCATGACCTCGACCTCGGCCTGCAGGTAGCTGATCCGCTGACCCCGCTCGAAATTGACGGTCAAAGGCGGCTCCAGCTTGAGGTACTGCGGATCCCCCAGGTCGGGCTCTGCGTCCGCATGCATGCCCGGCGGCGTGATGTAGCCGAACGCCAGGGCCCCCACGGTGCCCATGGTCACGACCATCATCAACGCCATGATCCCCATGAATATGTAGACAATCTTCGGCACTGGTATGCCTCCCCGTGCCCTATCAATGCACTGACTGTGCCGTGACGCCGGCGCTGCTGCTGCCGACTCCCCATGCTACCGCATCACCCGCCGGCGACGCCTGTTGACGCCTTGTTGCATTTGCAACTAGATTGCACTGGACGCCGGAGGCGGCCGCTGTGGACTCTCTTGTGCTATCGGCCACCAGCGCCGGGAACTTGACCACAGCAGCGCGACAGCGGCCACAACCGCCCGGCGCGTCACTCAATCCAGGGGAGCCCGAACATGTCACGATACCACGCCCAATGGCGCCGATCGGCCCTGCTGGCCACCGGTCTGGGCGGCGCAGCCCTGCTGCTCGGCAGTGCCCACGCCCAGTCGCCCACCGACGAACCCACCGTCGAGCAGGGACCGGAACCCACCGTCAGCGCCGACCCCGGCCCGATGCAGCGGGCCACCGCCTCCAGCGAGCAGATCGGCGCCGGCACACTGATGAACCCGTCCATCTCCGTGATCTTGGACGGCGTGTACGGCAACGAGTTCTCCGGCCACGTCGATGACCCCGGCGGCTTCGGCATGGGCCACAGCCACGGTCACGGCCACGACCACGCCCACGGCATCGAGGACGGCTTCCAGCTGCGCGAGACCGAGATCGCCTTCGAGGCCTCGGTGGACCCCTACTTCGACGCCTTCGCCATGCTGGTCATCGAGGGCACCGACCACATCGACCTGGAGGAGGCGTACTTCACCACCCGCAGCCTGCCCTGGGGCCTGCAGGTGAAGGCCGGCCGCTTCCTCTCCGACGTCGGCTACATCAACAGCCAGCACCCCCACGAGTGGGACTTCGTCGACCGCCCGCTGGTCAGCGAGCACCTCTTCGGCGACCACGGCATCCAGGAGATCGGCGCGCAGCTCAACTGGCTGGCGCCCACCCGGACCTACCTGAAGTTCGGTGCCGAGATCCTCGAGGGGGAGACGAGCGGGATTGCGGCCTACGAGGGGGAAACCAGCACCCAGCCAGGGTGGATTGATAACACTAGTGATAATGATGATACCGAACCGGGCCGCTTTAGGACCGAAGAGTTGGATTTGCCTTTCTCCGACTCAACCGCCCCCCGTCTCGCCACCCTGTTCGCGAAGTGGGGACCGGATCTCGGCTTCAACCACGCCGCTCAATTCGGCATATCTGGCGGGTATGCGCAGGCCTGGCAACGAATAGAGGAACATAGCGAGGGCCTCCGCGTGGAAGCGTGGGATGGCGATGCCTGGTTCGCCGGCCTGGATGCGGTCTACAAGTTCGACCCGCCGGGCAGCTACCAAGGCACCGGCCAACTGACGCTCCAAGGCGAGTACTTCTACCGGAACATCGACGCGGATTACTATTACTACAACAGCGACTTTGAGCGTGATGAAGTCGATTCTGGAGAGGGATACTGGCAACGGGACACGGCTTCCGCTGATCGCACCTCGGGCCGTTTCAAACAAGATGGCCTTTACGTGCAGGCCGTCTACGGGATTGCCCCGCGCTGGCGTACCGGCATCCGCGCCGAGGCCCTGGGCCTGCTCGAGAACCAGGCCTGGCATGATCGGGATGACGGCAACGGCTACGCGGATCTAGACACCTCCTACCGCTACTCGGCCAATGTGACCTTCTACCCGTCGCACTTCTCCTACATCCGAGCCCAGGTCAATTACTCGGATTTCGCTGCCGATTCGCCGGGTGGATCCGGGGAAGACGCCTGGCAGGCGATGCTCCAGTACAACCTGAGCCTCGGCGCCCACGGCGCCCATCCGTTCTGAGCGCGCCGCGCCGCAAACGCAAAGGGAGTCGAATGATGTTCAAGCGCATCCTTGCCACCGCGGTCCTCGCCACCGCCCTCGCCGCCGGCCCCGCCGCAGCGGAGCGGCTGCAGGTGGCCGCGACCACCACCAACATGGCCATGATCACCCAGCAGGTCGGCGGCGAGCATGTGGAGGTCACCACCATGGCCCCGCCGGACCGCGACGCCCACTACCTGGAGGCACGGCCGTCGATGATGGCCGCGCTGCGCGGGGCCGACCTGGTGGTCTCGGTGGGCGCCGAGTTGGAGGAGGGCTGGCTGCCCGCCGCCATCCGCGGCGCCAACAACCCGGACGTGCAGATCGGCCAGGACGGCTACTTCGAGGCCGCCGCCCAGGTGGAGCTGATCGGCCAGACCGGTCACGCCGACCGTGCCCGGGGTGATGTCCACCCGGCGGGCAACCCCCACGTCTACCTGGACCCCGTCCGCATGGCCGAGGTGGGTCAGGCCCTGGCCTCGCGCTTGGGCAACCTGGCCCCGGAGCACGCGGAGCACTTCTACAGCAATGCCGATGACTTCCAGGCCGCCGTCGAGGAGCGTCTGCCCGGCTGGGAAGAGCGCGTCGCCGACGCCCCCGGGGTGCTGCTCTTCCACGCGGACATCGACTATCTGGTGCACCGCCTGGACGTGCCCCTGCACGGCTACCTGGAGCCGCTGCCCGGCGTGCCGCCCACGGCCCGCCACCTGCGGCGGCTGGTCAATGAGCTGGCGGACGAGCGGGGCGTGACCCTGTTCACCGACTTCCAGCCGGCGGACGGGGCCCGCTTCATCGAGCGGGAGCTGGGCTGGTCCTACTACAGTCTGCCCACCCACGTCCCGGTGAATGGCGATGCCGACGACTACTTCGCGGTCATCGACGAGCTGGTCGAGGCCATCGCCTCGCCGGCCTCCTGAGCCGACCCGGGGGGGGCGCCGGGGCCCCCCCGCCCCCCCCCCCGGCCCCGGGGGGCCCCCCCCCCCCCGCGCCCCTTACCATGACGCGACCCGGACGGGGCACGGTCCCGCCCGGGTCGTTCTTCCCCACGACAAGGATCCATCTCGTGGCGCAACCGCTTCTCGAGATCGAACAGCTGCGGGCTGGCTACGGCGAGCCGGTGGTCGGCCCGGTTTCTCTGCAGGTCCACCCCGGCGAGGTGATCGGCCTGGCCGGCCCCAACGGCTGCGGCAAGAGCACGGTGCTCAGTGTCCTCACCGGCCAGGCGCAGCGCTTCGGCGGCCAGGCCAAAACGGCTGCCGGCGCCGGCATCGCCTGCCAGTCCCAGGCCCCGTACCAGGGCGGCGAGCTGCCCCTGCGCGGCGACGAGCTCCTGACGCTGATGGGCGCCGACCCCGCCACCCTGCCCGAGCCGCTGCAGCCGCTACTGCGCCGGCGCATCGACCGCCTCAGCGGCGGGCAGCGCCAGAGCCTGCTGGTCTGGTCCGTCCTCGGCCACCCCGGGGCCCTGGTGCTCCTCGATGAACCCACCAACAACCTGGACGCCCGTGGCCGGCAGCTGCTCATCGAGGGACTGAATCGCCTGGACGCCGGGCGCGGGGCGCTGGTGATCAGCCACGACGCCGACTTCATCCGCCAGGTCTGCCACCGGGTGATCACCCTGGAGCCGGGCGGGCATCTGCAGCGAACGGAGACGGCCGCGTAATGGAACTGCTCTTCGACCCCCTGTTCCGTCTGCCGTTCCTCGCCGGGCTGACCGCCGCCGTGGCGGTGGCGGTGGTCGGGCTCTACCTGCGCCTGCGCGGCGAGTGGCTGGCCGCCCTGGGCTTCGCCCACCTGGCCGGCGCCGGCGGCGTGGCGGGCCTGCTGCTCGGCGCCCCGCCGCTGGCCGCGGCCCTGGCGGCGAGCGCCGTGGCGGTGGCGATCAAGGGCGCCCTGCACCGAACCGGCAACGACGTCTACGCCTGGCTGATCCTCTTCGGTTGGGCGGCGATGATGCTCGGCGCCTCGATGACCTACCACGCCAAGCTCCTCGGCGAGAACCTGATGGAGGGGCAGCTCTACTTCGTCGGTGCCGAGGAGTTGTGGGCGACGCTGATCGTCGCCGGTGCCGCCGCCGTGCTCCTGCCGATCATCTCGCGCCGGCTGCTGCGCCACGAGCTCTTCCCCGGCCACGACGCCGCCAACGGCAAGCCGCTGTGGCCGGTGACGCTCGGTTTCGATCTGATCGCCGCGGCGGTAGTGGCGATCACGGCGCTGGTGATGGGGGTGATGGCCGCCTTCGCCCTGGTCTTCATCCCGGCCTGGCTGGCCTTCGCCCTGGCGGGCGGATGGCGGCGCGCCGTGGCCTGGGCGGCGGGGCTGGCCGCTGCGATCTACACCGCGGCGTTCGTCACCGCCATGGCGCTGGATCTGCCCTTTGCCACGGTCCTGGTGGGCATCGCGGCGGCCGTGGCGCCGCTGCGCCTGCTTGCCGGGCGGCTGGGCGGGCGGCTTCAGGCGTAGTGGTCGATCAGCCCGCGGCCGCTACTGCCGGCTGCGGCGGCCTCCCCGGTGTCCTCGCCTTCTGACTCGGCGGCCTGCAGGGACTCACCGCCGTCGGGATCGGTCTCGTCGTCACCGCCGTCGCCCTGGGAGATATTCACGTCCACCTCCCCCTGACCCTGGTCGGCCAGGAACTGCTTGAGCCGCTCCAGGTCCTGCTCCAGGGCCTCGCGGGTGGCCGCGTTGTGCGTGGTGATGTTCACCGTGGTGCGCTCGTCACCGACGTTGACCTGGATGTCCAGCGGGCCGAGGCCGGGCGGATTGAGCTGCAGCCGCGCCTGCTGGACATTCTCGTTGACCATCCACACCACCCGCTCGCCCACAGCGGGGGTGAAACCCTGTTGACCCACCGGCTGCTGCACGGTGAACTGCAGGCCGCCGCCGCGCTGACTGCCCTCCAGCCCCTGGGCGGCAGCCAGCAGTCCGCTGAACTCGCCACGAGCGGCGCCCTCGTCCCGCCCGCGCTGGCCCGACTGCAATGCCTGCAGCAGCGCCTCGGCGGCGGCGCCCCGCTCACCGCTGCCGGTCTGCCCGCCCTGGCCACCGGGGCTCTGGCCGCCGGCGGGGTCCAGCCCGCCGGAGACGGCGTTAAGCAAACCGCCGGCGCGCAGCTCCCGGGCGATCTGGTCGCCGAGGGCGCCCTGGCGCGCGCTCTCGGCGTCATCGCTCCCCCCGACTCCGGAGAGCATCGCGGTGGTGGCGGCCGCAATGGCGGCCAGGCCACGCTCCCCGGCCTGCTCTTCGACCTGCTCTTCGGCGGGTTCCGCGGCCAGACCGGCGCCGTCGAGATGGGCCAGGCGCTCCTGGAGCGCGGCCACCAGCTCCTTGCCCGAGAGCCCCTCGTCCTCCAGCTCGGCCAGCGCCTGCAGGACCTCGGCACGCTCGGCAGCCAGCTGACGCTGGCCCTCCAGCCACGCCTCAAGGCGCTCGAGCTTGTCCGTCTCGCCCTCCAGCAGCGCCTGGAGCTTGCTGGAACGCTCCTGCGGGTCGGCGTTGCCCAGCTCTTCGAGCAGCGCCGGGTCGAGCTCCGCCAAGGCCTGCTCGGCGTCCCCTTCGCCCATCCCCGCCAGGGCGTCCATGACGGCCTGCAGTTTCTCGGAGAGCTCATCCAGGTCCGGCGCCACCTCCTCCAGCTCGGCCGGCAGTGCCTCGCCGTCCAGCGGCAAGGCCTCGCCGTCAAGCTTGCTGCCGAGGGCATCGAGCAGCCCCTTGAGGTCAGCCTCATCAAGGCCCGCCTCCTTGAGCGCGGGACTCGCCAGCAGCGCCTCAAGGAACCCGCCGGCCTCGCCCCCGCCGTTCAGGGCTGCGCCCTCCGGGCGCTTGCGCACCGAGGCGTCGAGGTCGAGCGTGGCGGGGTCGATGGGTGGCATGCGGCTTCCTCCAGCGATGGCGACGAACGCGTCCCCGGATCAGGTGCAAGATCCGAACCAGCACGGCGCCCCCGGGGCTACCCCCCCTGGCCGGGCAGATCCCCGCGCTGGATGGCCTGGTAGAGCATGCGCGCCACCTCGTCGGACTCCTGGCGCTCGCGCCGCTCGGCCGCCGCCTGCTCGGCCTCGGCGCGGCGCTCGACGACCTTCTCGATGGTGCGGTGCTCGCCCCAGCGGCGCAGCCACTCCTTGTGCAGCTGGGTGACGCGGCGCTGCTGCTGGGCGATCTGCTGGCGCTGCTGGACGATGGCCTCGTCGAGGCGCGTCAGGAAGGCGTTGAAATCGCGCAGGCGGGCCGCTTCGATGGCGTTGTCCTGGGTCAGCTGGCGGCGGTACTCCTGGCGCATCTCCAGGATCTCCTCCAGGCGCGCCTCGCCCTGGCGCAGCTCCCCCTCGGCCCGGGCTAGCTGGCTGGCGGCCTGCTCCTTGCGCTGGTCGGTCAGCCGCTCCACCGGGCGCAGTCGCTCGGCCCCCTTGCTCATCCGCTCACCTCACCGGTCAGTCGTCCCAGGGATGCCAGGGACTCGTCGAAATCCACCGCCTCGCTCACATCCTGCTGCAGGAAGGCGCGCAGCCGGGGCTGGTACTGAATGGCCTGGTCGACCAGCGGGTCCGAGCCGCGCTGGTAGGCGCCCACGCTGATCAGATCCTCGTTCTGGCGGTAGGCGGTATAAAGCTCCCGGAAGCGCTGCGCCGCCTTCTGGTGGGCGCCGTTGGTGATGGCCATCATGGCGCGGCTGATCGAGGCCTCGACGTCCACCGCCGGGTAGACGCCGGAGTCGGCCAGACTGCGCGAGAGCACCAGGTGGCCGTCGAGGATGGCCCGCGCCGAGTCGGCGATGGGCTCCTGCTGGTCGTCGCCCTCGACCAGCACGGTGTAGAAGGCGGTGATCGAGCCGCCCCCGTCGGCGCCGTTGCCGGCGCGCTCGACCAGCCGCGGCAGCAACCCGAAGACCGACGGCGGATAGCCCTTGGTGGTGGGCGGCTCGCCGATGGCCAGACCGATCTCCCGCTGCGCCTGGGCGTAGCGGGTCAGCGAGTCCATCAGCAGCAGGACGTTGTAGCCCTGGTCGCGGAAGTACTCAGCGATGCTAGTCGCGCGCATGGCACCGTGGAGCCGGAAAAGCGGCGACGTGTCGGCCGGTGCGGCGACCACCACCGCCCGCGCCAGGCCGTGGCGGCCCAGGATCTCGGTGATGAACTCGCGCACCTCGCGCCCCCGCTCGCCGATCAGCCCCACCACCACGACATCGGCGGTGGTGTAGCGGGTCATCATGCCCAGCAGCACGCTCTTGCCCACCCCGGAGCCGGCGAACAGGCCCATGCGCTGGCCTCGGCCAACGGTGAACAGGGCATTGATCGAGCGCACCCCGACGTCCAGCGGCGCGGCGATGGGGGCGCGCTCGAGGGGGTTGATCGGCTCGGCCATGAGCGGTGTGCGCTCCCGGGCCTTGAGCGGACCGCCGCCGTCGATGGGCTGCCCGCCGCCGTCGATGACCCGGCCGAGCAGCTCCTCGCCCACCCGGGCCTGGGCGCCGCTGCCCCGGGGCACGACCCGGGCATTGGGCATGACGCCGCGCAGATCGCCGGTGGGCATGAGGTAGAGGCGGTCTCCGGCGAAACCCACCACCTCGGCCTCGACTCCGCCCTGGCCGTCCTCGATGGTGCAGCGCGCCCCGAGCGGCGCCCGACACCCCTCGGCCTCCAGGGTCAGGCCGACCATGCGCCGCAGCACGCCCTCCACCGGGGGGCGCACGGGCTCGATGTGCTCGACCCGGCGGCGCACGCGGGCGGTCCAGTCCTGGGCCAGGCCAGCAACGGTGCTCATCGACCGCCCCCGTCATCGCCGGCCGGGGCCTCGGCACCCTCGCCACCGGCCTCACCCGCCGTATCGTCCTCCTCGGCGCCGGGGGCACGACCGCGATAGCTGCGCTGCACGGCCTCGCCCCCCTCGCCGGCGTGGGCGTCGCCGAGCAGCTGCTCGGCGACGGCGTCCAGGCGCCGCTCCACGGTGGCGTCCACCCGAGAGGTCTCGGTGGTGACGATGCACCCGCCAGGGGTGAGGTGGGCGTCGGCCACCACCGACCACCCCTTGTCGCCCACCTCGGTGCCCAGCTGCTCGGTGATGAAGCCGTGCTCCTCCGGGTGGACCTGTATGGTCAGGCCGCGCTCCTGCGCCGGTAGCTCGCGCAGCGCCTGGCGCACTGCCGCCAGGGCGTGCTCCGGGTCGGTACGCAGCTCCTCCAGGGCCAGCCGCCGGGCCACGGAGAAGACCAGGTGCAGCAGCTCATCCTCGGCGTCCCGATCGAGCTGCTCCAGCGGCCGGCCCAGGGTATCGAGCAGGGCCCGCAGCCGGCGCACCAGCACCGCCCCGGCCCGCCGACCGTCGCTCTGCCCGGCCTGCAGGCCCTCGGGGTAGCCGGCGTGGAAGCCTTCGTGACGACCGGCCTCGTAGCCCTCCTGGTGGCCCTGGCGGCGAGCCGTGGCCCGGATCTCCTCGATCTCCTCGACCGTCGGCAGCGAGCGCCGTGCCTCGTCCTCCAGGCGCAGGCGCTCGGCCACTGCCTGGCGGCGGCGCTCGCGACGGCGGCGGCGCTTCTCGCGCTCGATGCGCCGGGCTTGCTCCTGCTCGGCCTGGCGCTGACGGTCGATCTCGGGCTGGTCGAAGTCGGGCGTCTCCCACGCCTCGGCCGTCTCGGCGAACTCTCCAGGGATGATCCGCAGGCGTCGATCGCCACTGTCCATCCGCGCCCTCCCGGCTGCGACACGCCCCGGGGCTCAGCGGCACCGGGGGGTGGGGTTCAGACGTACTGGTCGGAGCTACTGACCAGGTTGATGGTGCCCTCGTCGGCCATGCGCTTGGCAACGGCGAGGACCTCCTTCTGTGCGGCCTCGACGTCGGACAGACGCGCCGGCCCCATGGCCTCCAGGTCCTCCTGGAGCATCTCGCCGGCACGGCGCGAGAGGTTGTTCATGAACTTGGCCTGCAGGTCCTCGCTGGCGCCCTTCAGGGCCAGGGTCAGCGAGCCGGTGTCGATCTCGCGCAGGACCTGTTGCATGGAGCGGTCGTCCATCTGCTTGAGGTCCTCGAAGACGAACATCAGCTCCTGGATGCGGTCGGCGAGCTCCTCGTCGAGCTCCTTGACGTTGTCCAGAATGGCGGTCTCGGTCTGGCCGTCCATGTTGTTGAGGATGTTGGCCGCCGACTGCAGGCCGCCGATGGTCGAGGACTTCAGGCGCTGCTGACCGGAGAACTGCTTCTCCATGATCTCGTCGAGCTCCTGCAGTGCGCGGGGCTGGATGCCCTCGAGGGTGGCCACGCGCATGACGATGTCGTGGCGAACGCGCTCGGGCATCTCGGCGAGCACCAACCCCGCCTGATCCGCCTCCAGGTAGGAGAGCACGATGGCGATGATCTGCGGGTGCTCGAGGCGGATCATCTCGGCGATGGTCCGCGGATCCAGCCACTTGAGCTGATCCAGCCCGCGGGTGGTGCCGCCCATGACGATGCGGTCGATGATCGAGCCGGCCTTCTCCTCGCCCAGGGCCTTGACCAGGGTGCTGCGGATGAAGTCCGTGGAGCCGATCCCCAGCGAGGTCTGCTCGGCGGCGGTCTGGATGAACTCGTCGAGGACCTCGTCGACCTGCTCGCGGCTGACGTTGCCGATCTGCGTCATGCCCAGGCCGAGCTTCTGTACCTCGCGCGGGCCGAGGTAGCGCATGATCTCGGCGGCAGCGTCCTCGCCGAGGGTGAGCATGAGGACCGCGGCGCGGTCGGTACCCTTCATCATCGCCATCAGCCCTTGCGCTTGTCGTCTTCATCGAGCCAGGCCTTGACGGCGTTGGCCGCCAGCTCCGGTTCGTTCTCGACGAGCTCGAGCACGGCCTGGAGCTTGGCCTCGTAGGGGCGCTCACGCATGTCGCTGAGCTGCTCGCCGCTGATCCCCGCCAGGCGCATGGCGGCTTCGCTCTCCTGCCCTCCGCCGGGACTCTCCAGGCTCTCGCCGGCCGGGCGCTCCAGCCCCTCGGTCTCGGCCCCGCCGCGCTCCTCGTCCATTTCGTCCTCGCCCCCGAGCATGCGGTTGACGATCGGGCGGATGGCGACGATGTAGATCAACAATCCGATGGCAGCAAAGACCGCCAGCCGGATCAAGTCGCGCACCCACTCCTGCTCCCAGACCTCCTCGGGCGGATCCGGCGGCTCGACGATCTCGGCGAAGGGCACGGTGGCCACGCTCACGGCATCGCCGCGATCGGCGTCGAAGCCCACCGCGTCCTGGACGAGATTCTCCAGGGTCTGGATCTCGTCGTCGGAGAGGGCCTCGCGGACCACCTCGCCGTCCTCGTTCTCGACGTAGCGGTGATCGACCAGAACCCCGACGGTCAGCCGATCGATCACGCCAATGGCCGGCTGCACCTCGCTCAGCGTCCGGCCCACCTCCCAGTTGCGGGTCTCGTCGGAGCTGAACGGCGTGCCGCCCCCGCCCTCGGGCTCCTCCCCGTCGAGGGTCCCCGGGCCGGGCGGCTGATTGGTCAGCGCACCGGGGATGCCGATGGGCCACTGCCCGCCCCCGCCGCTGCGCTCACTCATCTGCTCGCTGCGGATGGCGCTGCGCTCCGGGTCGAAGAGCTCTTCGATCTGGCGGCGCTCGTCGAAGTTGAGCCGGGCGCTGACCTGGGCGCGGACGCGGTCCGGGCCGATGATCGGCTCGACCATGTCCTCGACGCGGCGCTGGATGCGTTCCTCGAGCCGGCGGGTGAGCTCGAACTGCTGCGCCGAACGGGTCGCCTCGGTGGGCTCATCCTCGGCGGTGAGCAGACGGCCGCGGTGGTCGACCACGCTGACATTGCCGTGCTCGAGATCGGAGACGGCGCTGGCCACCAGGTGGATGATCCCCTCCACCTGGCGGTCGGGCAGCTGCCTGTCTTGGTCCAGCTCGAGGACCACCGACGCCTTGGCATCGCGGCGGTCGCGTACGAAGACCGACTCCTCGGGGTCGTCCAGGTGGACGCGGGCGCTGACCACGCCGCGCAGGGTCTCGATGGAGCGCGCCAGCTCCGTCTCCAGCGCGCGGTCGAAGCGGGCGTGCTCCATGAACTCGCTGACGCCGAACCCGGGGTCTTCCTCGAGCATCTCGTAGCCGAACCCGGTCCCGCGCGGCAGCCCCTCGGAGGCGAGGAAGATGCGCGCCCGGTGGACGGCGCCTTCCGCAACCTTGATATCCCCGGTGCGCTCGTCGAACTCGACGCGCACGCCCTGCTCCTCGAGGGCGTTGATGACCTCGGCGGCGTCGTCCGAGGAGAGATCGGCGTAGAGCGTACGCAGCTCGGCGGGCTCCTGCGCCCAGAAGAAGATCGCCACGCCCAGCCCGGCCACCGCCAGCAGCCCGGCGCCGAGACCGAGCTTGCGCAGCGGGTTGTCGCCGAGGACACGGGTCAGCTGCTCACGCCAGTCCTCAGGCACGAACCGGCCCACGCCGGCAAAGCCACCCGCCTCGGCTCCGGCACCGCCCTGGCCGCCGCTGTCCAGCGGCGACGGCGGCGAGGAGCCGCTCGATTCGGTCATGGCCTGGCTATCCGCCATGGCGACCCCTCACGCGTTACACCTGCATGTTGGCGATTTCCTGGTAGGCCTCCAGGAGCTGGTTGCGGACCTCCTTCATGGCCTCGAAGGAGACATCGGCCTTCTGCACAGACATCATGACGTCGGTGAGCTGAACGTCCTCGCCATTCATGAACGCGTCGGTCATCCCCTTGGCGTCCACCTGCTGGTCATTGACCTGCTCCACCGCCTGGCGCAGGAGGTCCGAGAACTCCTCCACCGGCGGCGCGTCCTGCTCCGGCTGCTGCACCGGCTGCCCGCCGATGGCGCGCATCTCCGCGAGGGCCTGCTCGATACGAAAATCCGACATGGCGCGACCTCAGTTGCCGTAGGCGTAGAGCATCCCGGAGCGCTCCGGGATCTCGACACCCTCCTGGCGCATGCGCGCCAGCTTGTACCGCAGGGTGCGGCTGCTGATCCCCAGCCGCGCCGCGGCCTCCTTGCGGTTGCCGCCGACCCGATCGAGCGTCTCGAGGATACGGCGGTACTCGCGGCTCTTGAGATCCTCCTCGAGGGTCGCTGCGGCGTCCTGGCCGGCAGCGGCCTCCGGCCGCACCGCCGGACCGGGGGTGCCCTCCGCCGCGGCGACCCCGGCGACCGGAGCGCTCGCGCCCGCCGACTCCCCGGTGCTCGGAGCGTCGGCGCCAGCGCTGACGGTGACGGGCTCGAAACGGATCGCCTCGGCATCGATGGCGCTGCCCTCGGCGAGGATCAGCGCGCGCTGGACGACGTTCTCGAGCTCGCGGACATTGCCCGGCCACGGGTGCTGGATGAGCAGCCGTTCCGCCTCGGGGGTAAAGTCTGCGCCGCAGCCGCCGCCAAGCTGGGCGTACTTCTGGGCGAAGGAGCGAGCGAGCGGGATGATGTCCGCGGCGCGCTCGCGCAGGGGCGGCAGATGGATCGGGAAGACGTGCAGACGATAGAAGAGGTCCTCGCGGAAGCGCCCGTTGCGCACCGCCTCGCGCAGATCGCGGTTGCTGCTGGCGAGCACGCGGACGTCGAGCGGGATCGGCGTCTGCCCGCAGAGGCGCTCGATCTCCTTCTCCTGCAGGGCCCGGAGCAGCTTTGCCTGGAGCCCCGGCTCGATCTCCGAGACCTCGTCGAGCAGCAGCGTGCCGCCCTGCGCCTGCTCGAACTTGCCGGCGTGGGCCCGGTTGGCCCCGGTGAAAGCGCCCTTCTCGAAGCCGAAGAGCAGGGCCTCGAGCATGTTCTCGGGGATCGCCGCGCAGTTGACGGCGATGAAGGGGCCATCGGCACGGGGCGAGCGCTCGTGGATGTAGCGGGCGAAGATCTCCTTGCCGGTCCCGGACTCGCCGGTCAGCAGGACGGTGACGTCCTTGCCGGCGACCCGCTGGGCAAGCGCCATCAGCTGACGGCTGCTGCGATCCTCGGCCACCAGCTCGGGACCGGCGTCGGTGACCCGGGCCACGGCGGCAGCCAGCTCGCCGGCCGGGGCCTCCTCGGCGACGTAGTCCGCCGCCCCGTCGCGCATGGCGGCGACGGCGCCGCTGACCTCGGCGCGGGCGGAGATGACGATCACCGGCGGAGCCATGGGGTGCCGGGTAAGCACCCGCCAGTTGTCCCCGTCACCGGCGTCCTCGAAGCAGACGACGGCAGCGATCCCGCCCTGCTCCAGGAGTTCGTGGGCGGAGCCGGTGTCTTCCGCCTCGGCGGTCACGAACCCGGCGTCGTCCAGGCGGCGCCGCTGCTCGCTGCGGCGGCCCGGCTCGCGGGCCACCACGAGCACGCGTTGCTGACCCATATGGATTGTCCCCCTCAGCGCAAATCCGCGCCGCGGTGGTACCCCGCGGCGGCCCCTTCTGAAGCAAGGGGCGTGCCAGGGGTGGGGTGGTGCGCTAAACGCCGGATTCCACGCGGCCGGCGAGGCGCTGCCGCCGCCGCGGGCGGAACCGGCAGTCAAAGTTCTGTCGACCGGCAAGACCGGCAACCGCTTGCCGCTTGACGGTCGGTACTTGCCGACCGGCGGCCCAAGCGTGCCGGCTCAGGCGGGGCGCTCGACGTCGAGCCGGCGCAGCTTCTCGACCAGCGTGGTACGGCGCAACCCGAGCAGCCGGGCAGCCCGACCGACGACCCCATTCGTGGCCTCCAGGGCCTGGCGGATCAGCTCCTGCTCCACCTCGGTCAGGTGGCCCTTGAGATCGATGCCCTCGGACCAGTCCACCGCCGGCAGCGGCACCCCGGCCTGTCCGTTGACGGGCTCCGGCGCGCCCGCCGGCGCGCCGCCATCCTCCAGCTCCTCGCGGGCCGCCTCCCGGATCTTCCGGGGCAGGTCTTCGACCCCCACCTCGCCGTAGGGGCAAAGGATGGCCAGACGCTCGACCACGTTGGCCAGCTCACGCACGTTGCCCGGCCAGTGGTAGGCCGACAGGCAGGACATGGCTGCCGGGCTGACCCGCACCGAACCCCGCCCCTCGTCCTCGATGCGCCGGATGATCTCCTCGACGAGCACCGGGATATCCCCGGGGCGCTCGCGCAGGGCCGGGATCTCGATGGGGAAGACGTTGAGCCGGTAGAACAGATCCTCGCGGAAGCTGCCGTCCCGGATCCCCGTGTCGAGGTTGCGGTGGGTGGCGGCGATGACCCGAACGTCGGCGTGGATGGGCTTGTTGGAGCCGACCCGCTCGAACGTCCGCTCCTGGAGCACGCGCAGCAGCTTGACCTGCATGTGCATGCTCATGTCCCCGATCTCGTCGAGGAAGACCGTGCCGCCCTGGGCCATCTCGAAACGGCCCTGCCGGGCGCTGATGGCGCCGGTAAACGCGCCCTTCTCGTGCCCGAAGAGTTCGCTCTCGAGCAGGTCGGCGGGGATGGCCCCGCAGTTGATCGGCACAAAGGGTCTCGCCCGACGGGAGGAGCGCGCGTGGATGTTGCGCGCCACCACCTCCTTACCGGTGCCCGACTCACCGAGGATCAGCACGCTGGCGTCGGTGTCGGCCACCTGCTCGATGAGGGCGGTGACCCGCTGCACACCGCGGCTCTCGCCGGCCAGCCGCGGCGCCCGCCCGGCGGCACCGTGCTCGCGGTGGCGGACGTTGTGGCTCAGGGCCTGACGCAGGGCGGCGGTGAGCTGGCCCTGACGCAGCGGCAGATCGAGCACCCCGAGGACACCGTGCTGCGGATCACCGCCACGGCGCCGCGCATCGGCATCCGGCGCAATGAGAAAGACGGGCAGCTCGGGCCGGCTATCGACGAGCCGCTGCAGGCAGGCGCGCTCCTGTCCGTCGATGCCCACCAGCGCCGCGGCCAGCCCAGGGTGGCGGGTAGCGGCGCCGCCGGCATCGCCGGCCTCGGCGGGGATGGGTTCGTGTTCAAGGAATTGCAGCACCGTCTCGACACCCGACCGGCGCTCCGCGTCGCTGTCGACCACCAGGACCTGAACCAACGCTCCCCTCCGATGACGGATCGCCTGTCTGCGAGGGGGCGAGTTTACGCCGGGTTAACCAGGCCGTCAAAAAAACGACACAGCCGCCGGCAAGGTGTTTCCTAGCCGGAACAGCGCGAGTAGGCGTCGTGGACCTCGCGGTGGTGCTGCTCGTCGCGCGAGGCGGCGCCGAGGCGGTCGCGCTCGGCCTCCATCAGCGCCCGGACCGCGCGGTCGCACTCGAGCGATTGGGCCAGCGCGCGGCGAGCCAGGTCAGCGCCGGGGTGGTCCGGGTCTTCGGGCAACCCGCGGGCGTGCGCCTGGCGCAGTCCATTGCGCTCCATGACCCCGTCCCAGTCCCCGGCCTCTGCGCAACGGCGCATTTGCCGGGACAGCTCCAGCAGGCGTCGGGCCGAGGCGGCCACCGCCGCCCGCCCGTCGCCGCCCTTGGCGCTGCCGCCGCCCACGCGCACCCCTACTGGCCGCGGGCGGCGGCCGCCTCGGCAGCGTCGCGGGTACGCACCTCCGGCGGGATAGCGTCCCAGGCGCTCTTGATCTCGCGCATCAACGAGGCGACCTCATCAAGGTGCTGGACCTCGTTCTGGGCGTTCGCCTCCACCAGGCGGCGCTGCATGTAGGTGTAGAGCTCCTCGAGGTTGCCGGCGATCTCGGCACCGCGCTCGTGGTCGAGCCCGGAACGCAGGCCGTCCAGGATGGAGATGGACTTGCTGATCAGCTCGCCCTTGAGGGCGATCTCCTGGCGCTCCATGGCGCCGCGGGCCTGGGCGACTCGGTCGAGGAACCCGTCCATGAGCAACTGCACCAACCGGTAAGGGTCGGCGTAGGCCGTGCTGGAGTAGGTCCCGACTTGTTGGTATTGGTTTATGCCGCGATGCATGCTCATATCCCGTTCCTACTCTTGGGGGTAGTTGGTTCGCGCTCTATCCTTTTAGCGGCTGCTACCCATGATCCTTGAGGGCGGAACCTCCGTTCCGGAAGCTTCTGACCGCTTAATCCCGACTGTTCATGGCCGCCAGGCGCTGCTCGAGGAACTCCGAGGTCTGATTGAGTTCAGCGACCCGCGAGTCCATCCGCGAGAACTGGCTGCGCAGCTGCTCCTCGCGCCGCTCCATGCGCCGGTCGAGGCGTTCGCGATCGTCGGCGATACCGTCGAGGCGGCGCTCAACCCCCTCGGTGCGCATGTCGATCACGCTGTCGCGGCCGAGGGCGTTGTCGAGCACCCCCTCCAACCGCGACATCACCCCGCTTTCCGGGTCGGTCATCATGCGCGTGACCAGCTCCGAGTGCTCGCCAACCATCTGTTGCAGGCGCTCGCCATCGAGTTCCAGGGTGCCGTCCCGGTTGGTGCGCACACCGAGATCCCCCAACGATGAAATCGGCGCCCCGTCCAGGGCCTCCACTGGCTCGTTGAGGGACCGGCTCAGCTGCGAGAGGAGGTTGCGCAGGGTATGGTCCCCCTGAAGCGGGCCGGCCTTCTCGGTCTCGGGGTCGTAGTCCGAGAGCTGGTTGAGCTGCGCCCGGACCTGATTGAACGAGTCGACCAGACGCTGGATATTCTCTTCGGCCAGCCCGGTCTGCTGTTCGATGGAGATGCGGCTGCGCCCCTCGTCCTGGAGGCTGATGGTGGCGCCCTCGATGGCCCCCTCGATGCGGTTCTCAGGGCGGGTGACGCGCATGCCGTCGATGGTGACTACGGCGTCGCTGGCCGGGCGGATCTCCTGAAAGGCGCCGGCGGGCTCGCCGGTCTGGGGATCGGCGACGTTGTACTGCAGGGCGGAGAGATCGCCCTCGTCCGCTTCCGGATCCTGCTCGGCGCGGATCTGGGTAATGGCATTGGTCTGACCGGTCTGCTCGGTAGCCAGGGCCAGCCGCGGCCCGGCGCCATCATCGACCACCGAGGCGCGCACGCCCTCGGCCTGGGCATTGATGGCGTCGCGGATGCCGAGCAGGGTGGCCGACTCCTCGTCGATGGTGACCGCCTGCTCGTTGCCCTGGCCGTCGGTGATCATCAGCCGGCCGGTGCCGACCGGATCGGCGCTGTCCTCGAACACGCCGCTGGCCGTGGCGATGCGCTGGGTCCGCGCCAGCTGCTCCACCTCCACGTCGTACTGGCCCGGGCGCGCCTCCTCGCTGGCCGAGACCCCGGCCACACTGGTGTTGCTCGATTCCGCATCGATGCCGGAGTAAGCGCCGGGATCGCCCAGCCCCTGGACGGCCTCCTGGAGTTCGCCGATGACCCCTCGCATCTGCCCCAGGGCCTCGAGCTTCTCCTGCAGTTCTTCCTCGCGCCGGCCCAGGCGCTGCTCCGTGGGTGCCCGCTCGGCCTGGACCAGGTCCTGGACCATCTTGTTGGTGTCGATGCCGGAGCCGACGTCCATCTGGCTCGGCATGTTCGGCATCTGATCCAGCGGTGAGACCATATCCGGTCACCTCTCGAGGTATCGCTAGCGGGCCTGCCCGGTGGACCCTTCCGGCGGCGGATGCGTTCCGGCCACGCTCAGGCCTCCCCGTTGAAGAGCAGCCCCTGGACCTCGCGCATGCGCGCGGCGATAGCCAGCATCTCTTCCGGGGGGATCTGACGGACCACGTCGTCGGTGCCGCGGACGTAGACAGTGACCACCGTCTTGCCGGTGTTGTCGTCGACCCGGAACTCCAGGTCCCGGCCGACGCGCTGCATGAATTGCTCCATGCGCTCCACCGCCCGGGCAAGCGCCTGGGGATCCTCCGCCTTGAAGTGCTCCAGCGGCTCGAGCTCGGACAACGGCACGCGGGAGCGCTCTTCCGTCTCGGCGGCGGGGACCGGTGCTGCCGTGTCCTGCTCGGGGGCAAGGCGCCTCCCTTCCCCCTGCTCGGTTGGCCGCGACCAGTTGATGCTGCTGGTCACGGAACTCACCTTGTGCATTTCACTCATACAGCCTCCCGACCGGCCCTGCTACCAGGCCCCTGGGCCGGGTTCCGGAAGGCTCCCCGGAGGTCCCGGCCGTCGTTACTGTTGCAACAGCTGTGCCACTTGCTGCGGGATCTCGTTGGCCTGACCCAGCACCGAGGTCCCCGCCTGTTGCAGGATCTGCGTCCTTGTCATCTCGGCCGTCTCCTCGGCGAAGTCGGCATCCAGGATCCGCGAGCGGGATGCGCTCAGGTTCTCCGAGGAGATGTTCAGGTTGTTGATGGTGGCGTCAAACCGGCTCTGGATCGCGCCCAGATCGGCCCGGGTGTTGTTGATCTGCTGCAGGGCGAAGTCCACCGCCACGATGGTATCGGAAGCGGTCTCGCGGGTGCGCACATCAACCGGGTCGACCCCGCCGATGGTGTACGCCTCCGCCTGCAGGTCCTCGTAGTCATCGCCGGGCTGCCAGTTCTTCAGGCCGATCTGCCCCAGGTCTGCATCGTCGTCGCCATCCACCGGTTCGACCCGCAGCTCGCCGCCGATCTCGGTGGAGAGGGTGATGCCGCGCTCGACGATGAGCCCGGTGCTCTCCTCGTCGGCGCGATCCAGCCCCTGGCCGATCTCGGTCCCACCAACACCGATGGCATCTTCGGCGTCGTCCGAGAAGTACTCGAGCTCGAAGTCGCTGTTGGAGACGAAGGACCAGCCGTTTTCCCCGTTCTCCAGGCGCACCCCGGTCTCCGAGGCCCGGTCGTTAACCCGGGCGGCCAGTTCGCCGATGTCCGTGACGCTCTCGTCAAGCTCGATGGCGTGGTCGTTGATACGCAGCTGACCGCGCTCGCCCTCACCCAAGCCGTCAAACTCTACCGCCTGGGTCTCGGCCCGGTCGGCGCGCATGGCGGACACGCCGGTTTCGGCCTGGCGCTCGTTGATCTCGCGCGCCACGTCGTTGAGCCCGCGCGCATCGCCCAGGTCGATCTCGTGACCGTTGACCTGCAGCCCGCCCGGGAGCTCCACACCGGGACCACCGGCGGCCTGATGCACCGCCCGCCCCTCGGCCACATTGGCGCCCAGGTTCTCGGCGCGGACGTCCACGCCGCCGGCGTTGATGGTCTGGCCGCGGTTCGGCCCGACCTGGAAGACCAGCTCGCGCAGGGTGCCGTTGAGCACGTTCTGCTGGTTGAACTGGGTTGTCTCGGCGATCCGGCCGATCTCCTGCACGGCGGCCTGCACCTCGCGGTCGAGCGCGGCGCGATCCGACGGCGAGTTGGTGTCGTTCGCCGCCTGCACCGCCAGCTCGCGGACCCGCTGGAGCAGGTTGCTCATCTCTTCCATGGCGCCTTCCGCGGTCTGGGCGAACGAGATCCCGTCGTTCGCATTGCGGGCGGCCTGATCCATGCCGTTGATCTGGCCGGTGAAGCGCTCGCTGATCGCCAGCCCAGCCGCATCGTCCCGGGCGCTGTTGATGCGCAGCCCCGAGGAGAGCCGCTCCAGGGCCACCTCCTGATCGCCCCGGGAAGAATTCAAGTGCCGTTGCGCGTTCAGCGATGCAACGTTGGTGTTGATCACCTGTGCCATGACCCGTCTCCTCACGTCTGACGCCGTTACGGCGCCGTTTCGCTGACCCCAGCACGAGCGAACCTGTTCGCTTGGGCTCGCGTCTCGCGCTCTTGCCCAAACGTATCGGCGCTCCCTGGCAAAGCTTTAACGGTTCCGTTGTCCACCAACGGTCACCGCCGGGGTCGGCCCGCGTGGGTTCAGGTCATGGCCGGCGTCTCACCTCCTTCTCTTTATCCGCGTCCGTTCACGGAAGAATCCCGAAACTGCTGCGGGTCATGGCACCGGTCTCGGGGTCAGCGAGCCGGTGGCGGAGCCCGGGGGGGGTCAGCCGGGCTCCGCCTCGGGTCTTACTGCAGCAGGGTCAGGACGTTCTGCGGGGCCTCGTTGGCCTGGGCCAGGACCGAGGTACCGGCCTGCTGCAGCACCTGGGCGCGGGTCATGGCGGCGGTCTCGGCCGCGAAGTCCGCATCCAGGATCCGGGAACGGGAAGCTTCCATGTTCTCGGAGACGTTCTGCAGGTTGCTGGTGGTGGCCTCGAAGCGGTTCTGCACCGCACCCAGGTCGGCCCGGGCGTCGTTGATCTGCCCCAGGGCGAAGTCCACCGTACGGATGGCGTCATCGGCGTCGGTCCGGGTGGCCACGCTCAGCGCATCCGGCCCGCTGACCCGGTGACGGCTCATCTCCATTTGCTCGTCGGACATCCCGAGCGCCCCGAGGGTGTCGGCGTCACCATTGACGTCGATCCGCTGGCCCAGGTCGGTGGAGAGTTGGATGCCGCGCTCGAAGCGCATCCCACTCTCCTCGCCTTCGAGCCCGAGATCGCCGATGGGGCTGTCGTCACCCGGCTCGATGCGGAAATCGGACTCGGAGACGAAGCGCACTTGGTCGCCGTCCATCTCGGCACGGACGCCGGTGTCGCCGGAGGCGGCGTTCACCTCGTCGACGAACTCGCCGACACCGGCATCCTCACCAACGCTGATGGTGGTGCCGTTGATCTCCAGGCTGGCGCCACCGTCATTGTTGAAGTCGAACGACTCGGTGGTGGCCCGGTCAGCGCGGAACGCCGTCACACCGGTGGCACGGGACTGGGCGTTGATGGCGTCCATGGCGTCGGAGACGCTGCGCGAGCCACTGACGTCAATATCCAGCCCGTTGATGTTGATCGAGCCATCCAGGTCCAGATCGCCGTAGTTGCCTTCCTCATCGAGAACGCGCTGCACCGCCTGCCCCTCGCCGATCTCGGCGCCGAGGTTGTGGCCACGCACATCGACACCGCTGGTGTTGATGCTCTGGGCCCGGTTGGCACCCACCTGGAAGACCAGCTCGTCGAGCGACCCGTCCAGGATGTTCTGGTTGTTGAACTGGGTGCTGGAGGCGATCCGGTCGATCTCCTGCACCGCCTGCTGCACCTCGGCCTCCAGGGCCTGGCGGTCCTCGGCGGTGTTGGTGTCATTGGCCGACTGCACCGCCAGCTCACGAACCCGCTGCAGGAGGTTGCCCATCTCCTCCATGGCGCCCTCGGCGGTCTGGGCGTAGGAGATGCCGTCGTTGGCGTTGCGCTCCGCCTGGTTCATGCCGCCGATCTGCGAGGTGAAGCGCTCGCTGATCGCCAGGCCGGCGGCGTCGTCGGCCGCGGAGTTGATCCGCTTGCCCGAGGAGAGCCGCTCCAGGGCCTGCTGCTGCTCGCCCTGACTGGCGCTCAGATGCCGCTGACCGGTGAGGGACGCAATGTTGGTGTTGATGACCTGTGCCATTGCCTTTGCTCCTTGTGCTCCGCTGTTTGGAAGGCCCCGGCGGCGAGCTCTTGCCGCCTGCCGGTACCCAGTCTTTCGCCTTCACTTACCGTATCGGCGACCGGCGGCAAGGCTTTACCCCTTCGGCGGCAAAAATTTTCCATACGCGGCAATCCGGTGGCACAGAGCGGCAAGCAGGGGCCGCATCCTCGTATCTGACTGTTTGAGCAAGGTGTTCAGGGGCAGCATGTTGCCACAACAGGCAACCGAGAGCACCACGGAGGGTGACCCGACGGCGGCGGGCGGCAAGCGCAGCGGCAAGAGCGGGTCGCGCCGCGACCCGTGAGGCGGGCAAAAAAGTGCCGGGGAGGATGCCCTCCCCGGCAATCAGGCGCCGATCGTTCGGCTGGAGGAAGCCGCCAAGGCGGCAGGCATGAGCACCCCTAAGCTACGGGTGACCCGTGACGTGGGATCAGAAGTCGACGCGCATCCCCGCCCAGTAGGTCCGCGGCGCGCCGGGCCGTGCCCCCGCCGGGCGGTGGTGGGCGACGTAGGTCTCGTCGGTGAGGTTCTCGATGCTCCCGAGCAACCGCACGTTGTCCATCAGCTGGTAGTGGGCGGAGAGATCAAACAGCCACCGGGAGTCGATCTTCAGGTCGCTGTAGTCGCGATCCGCCAGCGCGCGGGTCTCGGAGACGTAGTTGGCGTTCAGGTTGACGCGCCAGTCAGCCTGGCCCACGCCGGCACTGAGGTTGAGCTGGTGCTCGGGGATCTCCGGCAGGCGGTCACCCTTGCGGGCATTCTCCCACTGGTTCGACAGCTCGCCGTCATCGCTCTCCCGGAACTCGCTGTCGGTGAAGGTGTAGCTGACGCTGACCGGGAGCTGGACGGGCAGGTCCTGGCTCTGACCCAGATCGTGCATCCACAGCGCCTCCAAGCCCCAGATGTGCACGCCGCCAGCGCTGCGGACATCACCCTGTGGGCAGCTGGCACCCCCGGCAGCGGTGCATTCAATGTTGATGTTGGAGTAGTCGTTGAAGAAGCCGATGACCTCCGCCTGGGTGTGCGCGTCGCTGAACCGGAAACCGGCCTCGTAGTTGACGCTGAGCTCCTCATCGGCGTCCTCACTGGCTCCGGCCGGCGCGAAGCCGCGGTGGACCCCGCCCAGGACGCTCCACTGATCATCGATGGCGTAGGTGGCGCCGACGCCGGGCGTCCACACCCTGTAGGTGTTCGACCGCGTACCGTCCGGATCAATGTTGTCGCTGGTACGCTCGGGATCACTCCACTCCTCGCGGTCCACATCGATGTTCTCGTAACGCACACCGGGAACCAGGGTCCACGGACCGCGCTCCATGGTGTTCTGCACGTGGAACGCGTAGGCCTCGGCGGAGGTGACCCGGTTGGTGGTCTCACCCGGCTCCTCGTGTTCGTCGAGAACCATCATGCCGTTCTGCATCTCGAACGAGTCCTGCCACTGCTCGCGGTCCTCCTCGTCCTCGTGGTAGCGGAAGCCCACCTCCAGGTCGTGATCCCAGCCGAAGGCCTCGAAGAGATGGCCGACCTGCACCTGGAGGCCCTGGGCGTAATACTCCCGGTTGTTGGCGCGGACGTTGCCGCGGGCGTCGTCCTTAATGCTAAGCCCCGCGTCATAGGCGGTGTCGAAGCCACCGAGGATCCAGGCCAGCTCATCCTCATGGTCACGGGGGTCGCGGAGGATGTCGGAGATGCCGGTAAACCCGTTTCCGTTAACACCCACCTCATGCAGCTTGTACCAGTTGCGCACGGTATCGGTGCGGTAGAGCGTGGTGGTGACGTCGGTATCCACCGTGGGCTGGAAGTAATGGCGGACCTGGTAGAGGTCGTTCTGGGTGTTGATCTCGTCGAGCTGCGAGCCGGCGTAACGCCGGTGCGGGTTGTCGTCGAAGTCGTCGGGGAGCAGGCCCAGGTAGGTGTCGTGGACGGTCCGCCGATCGCGCGCGTATTTGAACTCCACCTCCTGGTAGACCTCGGCGGTGGGGTCGCTGGCCCACATCCCCTTGGCGACGAAGTTGTTGCGGTCGAAGCCGGTGTTCGGCACCGGATTGTTGGGCTTGTTGGACTGATCCCCGGAGAGCGGATGGTCGAGTTCCTTGAAGCCGTCGCTCTGCTCCGTGTAGCTCTCCAGCAGCCAGCCGAACTGCCCCTCGCGGCCGCCGATGTGGGCGTGGGCGCGCCGCCCGTTGTCCGAGCCCAGGCGCCCCTCCACCTTGCCGGAGCGCTCCTGGGGGATCGGCGTGGAGGTCATGTTCAGGGCGCCGCCGACGGTGTAGGGGCCGTGCTTGATGGCGCTCGAGCCCTTGCGCACCTCGACGCTGTCCATCCGACCCATGGGCGGGAAATAGTAGGCCGCCGGGGCTGCATAGGGCGCGGGGGACGCCGTCAGCACCCCATCTTCCATGACCGTGATGCGCGCGTTTCGCTCCGGGTTCACTCCTCGCATGCTGATGTGCGGGAACTGACCGTAGCCCTCCTCATCGGCCACATTCACCCCGGGGATCTGGCGCAGGATGCGGTGCGGATCGGTGTACCCCTGCCGATCGATATCCTCCCGGCTGAGCACCTGCGCCGAGCCGGCGGTATCCTGCACCCGGTCCGGCCCGCCGGTGATCATGATGCGATCAAGCAGACGCGCTTCGCCGTCGGTCTCTGCCTGGGCCGTCGCCAGGCCGCTCCCGCTCAAGACCGCGACCGCCGCGACTCCCCAAGGCGTCACCCCCTGTTTCATACCCCCCCCTTGCTACACATGGCTGTAACACGTCATGCGCATCATAGTGAGAACGATTCGCGTTTACTATACTTCAAGCGGGACGACGCCATTGCTTTTTTCGATCGACGACCCCACCACTCATCGGGCGTGCAGCGCTAGGCCTCCTCTGCGCCTGCATAGGCCGGGGTGGCCGGCTGGTGCGCCGGGCGACCCGTCATCACACGGGGAGATCAGATGTAATCGAACAGGGAGAGGTTCTGCACACGGCCGAAGGTGGACTGCGCCGCTTCGAGCCCGGTGAGCTCCTGGTTGAAGCGTCCGGTGGCCTCGGCGTAGTCCAGGTCGCGCTCGTCGGAGGTGGCCTGCTTGAGGTCGATGATCGCCGCCTCGTTGCTGGCCTTCTCGCTATCGAGGGTGGACAGGCGCGCGCCGATCTCCGAGCGGACCCGGTAGGTGTTTTCCATGGCCAGGTCCAGATCGCCGAGGGCCCGGTCCGCGGCGTTGTTGAAATCCGGGCCCTCGCCCTCCTTAAGGGCACCGATCAGCTCGTTGACCGTGGCGAAGATCGACTGGGACCGGCTGCCGGTGACCGTGAAGTGATCGCCGTCCTCGAAGCCCCCCTGGCCCGGATCGGGGTTGCCCTCAATCTTCACGCGCACACCGTCGTCCACCTCAATGGTCGCCCCCGGCTCATACAGCGGGGCGTCCTCCACCGCCGGCGGCTCGCCGTTCTCGCCACCCACCCACTCCCAGGCATTCTCATCCTCGGGGTTGTAGGTGCGCTGGATGGCGTAGCGGGTGTTGCCGTCCTCGTCCTCGGCGAAGCGCAGGCGGTACTGCTCCGCGTCCAGACCCCGAACCTTGCCGTCGACCACGCTGACCACACCGGTGCCGCGGTTTTCCTCGCCCTGGTAGGCCTGATACTGGCCGTTGCCGTCGGGGACCTTCATGAAGGCATCGAAGCCGGAGTGATCCACACCGATCTGCCGCCCGGGCCCGATGCGCACCTCGCGGCTGTTCTGATCGCCGTGGTAGGTGACGTGCCCATCGGTGCCCATGTTGAACGGCTGAGTGCGAGTGCGCGAGCCGGAGAAGAGATACTCCCCGTTGCCGTCACGGCTGTTGCCGAGCTCGACCAGCTGCTTGTAGCGCTCCTCGATCTCCGAGGCGATGTAGTTGCGCGTGCGTTGATCCTGGCTGCCATTGGCCGCCTGGACGGTGAGCTCGCGGATGCGCTGCAGCTCGTTGCCGGCATGCTCCAGGGCAGACTCCGACATGGACAGCCGGGTCCGCGCCAGGTCGCCATTGCGGTTGAATCGCTCCACCGACTCGGTGGCCCGCTTCAGATCCAGAGTGCGCGCCGCCGAGGTGGGGTCATCCGACGGACGCAGCACCCGACGCCCACTGGAGAGCTGCGTCTGCGTGTCGTTGATCTCGCTCTGCTGGCCGGTCATGTTCTGAACGGCCGTGTTCTGCATGTGGCTCGTGGATACGCGCACGGCTCACCCCCTTAGCGACGCACCGCGTTGAGCATCTCCTGGAAGACCTCGTCGGCACTGGTGATGATCTGGGCGGCGGCCTGGTAGGCCTGCTGATACTCCATCATGTTGGCCGCCTCCTCATCCAGGTTGACGCCGGAGAGCTCCTCCCACTGCTCCTTGGCCTGGTTGAGCAGGGCCTCCTGGGCATCGCGATTGGTCTGCACCCGCTGGCTGAAGCCGCCGAGCTCGCCGACCATGGCGCTGTAGGCCTCCTGGAAGGTGCTGTTGCCGTTGTCCATGACGGTCTCTTCCATCAGCTCGGCCATGCGCAGGGCGTTGGTGTTGTCGCCCACGCCCTCGTAGTTGCCATAGAGCCCGAAGCGATCCCCGTCATCCGGCACGCCGGAGATGCGCACCGAGACATCCAGCGCCGCCAGCGTCTCGGCCTGGGCGCTGCCGGCCGGCTCCACGTCCTCGGCCAGGTTCACCACCTGGCCGCGCTCGATGTCCTCGGGGTCGTAGTCGAAGGTGCCCGCCGTCTCGCCACCGATGGTCACGGTGAACGTGCCGTCATCGGCGTAGGTCATCTCGACCCCCTGCTGCAGGGCACCCCCCTCCTCCAGGGCTGCCATGACGCCTTCGGCCCGCCCCACGTCCGGCGGACCGATCTGCGCGCGCCCGGTGTTCTCCGTCTGGCCATCGGCACGCGGCGCCTCGCCGGTGACCACTGGTGCGGCCGCCGCCACCTGGGTTGGCCGCGAGAGCCGCCCCTCGATGCCCTGAGCCGCGTCCCGGGTGGGCTGGATCAGGAAGCGGTCGCCCTCCTCGACGTCACCGCCCTCTGGGTCAGGCGGATAGAGGATGAGCCCGTCGAAGCGGTAGCCGCCGTCGGCATCGGGCTGGATGTCCGCATCCTCCCCTTCGCCCAGGGTGCGGAGTTCGTTGGCGTCCTCGGTGGCTACCTGCCACTGCCCGTCAACGAGGCGCACCTGGTAGTTCTCGCGGCGCAGCTCACCGATACGCTCCTCGTCGACGATCACCTGCGGCTGGCCCTCGCCGGCGTTGCCGCGGTGGGCGGAGACCCCGGCCTCTCGGGCGTAGTCGAAGAAGTCGTCACCGGCCTCGGGGTAACCGCTGTCGAACTGGATGCCGCTGCGGTGCTGCTCGTTCATGGCCCCGGCCAGGGAGGTGGCCACCCGGCCGATCTCATCGCGGGTCTCGTCCAGCACACCGTTGCGGAACTCCAGCAGCCCGCCCAGCGAACCGCCCTGAACGGCGTCGGTGATCTGAACGGCGCGATCGCCCCGGCGGACAGCCAGCTCCGGGCGCTCCGGCTCGAAGGCGTTGCGCGTGACTTCCAGGGTGTTGGCGCGGTCGCCGGTGACCAGCGGCTGGCCATTGCCAATGCCCACGTTCAGCGACCGGTCGTCCTGCTCGGTCACCCGGACCGTGACGTGCTCGGAGAGCTCGCGGATCTTCTCGTCGCGCTGGTCGAGCAGGTCGTTGGGCGGGCGCTGCGGGTTGGTCCAGCGGCTGCGGATCTCGCCATTGAGCTCGGCGATGGACTCGGCCAGGCCGTTGACCTTGTCGGTCTCGGCCCGCACCCGCTTGTTGACGTCCTCTTCCAGGGTCAGCAGTCGGTTGTCCAGGGTCTGGAAGCGATCGGCCAGGGCCTGCCCCTGGGTGAGCAGCTGCTGCCGGGCAACGGTGTTCGAGGGGTCGTTGGCCACCTCCTCGACGGCGTCGAAGAACTGACGCAGCGCCGGGCTCAGCCCGGCGTCCTGGTCGGCAACCAGGTTGTCGATGCGCCCGGTCATCTCCGCGAGTCGATCCAGGCGCTCATATTCAGCGTGGTTGTTGCGCAGGGCGTCGACGCGGTGATCCTCGGTCAGGCGCTGGATGGTCTGCACCTGCGTGCCGGTGCCGACGGCCCCGCGGGAGTGGTAGTGCGGGATGCTCGTATCCTGCTCCACCCGTTGGCGGCTGTAGCCGTCGGTGTTGACGTTGGAGATGTTGTGCGACGTGGTCGCCAGCCCGCGCTGGGATGCGCGCAGCCCGGAGATGCCCGTCTGCAACAGATCAACCATAGACTCCGCCTCGCTGGGGCCCGCAGGCCCACCCTGCCCTGTCTAACCTCTCGGCACGGAATCGGAAATCTTGAGGGTCTCACCGCCGATCCGCACCCCCTGCCCGTCGTCACCAAGCTCCATGATCCGCTGCAGCTTCTCCGCGTACTGCGGATCGGTGGCGTACCCAGCCCGCTGGAGGGCCTCGACATACCGCTCCGGATCGTCGCCGACCTCCAGGGCCTCACGGTAGCGCGGGTTGCGCTCGAGGAAGTCGGCGTAATCGGCAAAGCTCTCGGCCACCGAGTCGTAAGCGCGGAAGTCGGCCATCTCGCGCTGCGGGATACCATCCCGGTACTCCAGGGTGGGCACGCGCACGGCATCGCCCTGCCAGTCCGCGGAGTGGGCCTTGATATTGAACAGATTGTTGGCGCTGCGCCCGTCCCCGTCGGCCACCATGTGCTGGCCCCACCCGGTCTCCAGAGCAGCCTGGGCCACCAGGGCCACCGCTGGCACCCCGAGGCGCTCGGCGGTCTCCCTGGCCGCCGGGGTGATGTCCTCGACGAAGTCCTGCGGGCTCGACCAGCCGGCCCCCTTGCCGCCGAGGCCGCCACTGCGGCCTTGCGCGCCGTCGCCCGCGTCCGCCGCCGCGAGCTCCCCGGCATCAGGCTGCACCGGTACCGCTGAGTGGCGGTAGTCGGAGATCTCCTGCGGCAGCCCCTGCATCCGATCGGTCTCGAAGCCCGCATTCTCGCGCAGCTGTTCCTCGATCATCGGGGCCAGTCCCATGCCCTCCCCGTCGCGGGACATCTGCACCGCCATCTGCCGGTCGAAGAGGTCGCGGTACGTCTCCTCGGCATTGCCGCCGAAGATCTCATCGCCCGGGGTGGCCTGGCGCATCTGACCGAGCATCATCTCGACGAAAACCGCCTCGAACTGCCGTGCCACCTCGGCGAGGTCCTCCTCGCTGGGGTTGCGCGACATCGAGCGCAGCTGCTGCAGCCCCTGGGGCTCGAGGGCGTTGCCAAGGGCGCCGCCGCCGGGGTTGTGCATGATCGCCTCCCTAGATGATGGTCAGCTCGGCACGCAGGGCACCGGCACGCTTGAGGGCCTCGAGGATCGCCACCAGGTCGCCGGGGGCGGCGCCCACGGCGTTGATGGCGTCGACGATCTCGTTGAGATCGGCGCCGGCTTCGAAGACGAAGGCCGGATTCTCACCCTCGAGGCCCTCCATGCCCTCGTCGGGGACGATCAGCGGCTCATCCAACCCGAAGGGGTCGTCGGCCACCTGTTCCGGGCCGCCGGCGCCAATGGCCACGGTCATGTTGCCGTGGCTGACCGCCGCCGGGCGGACGCGGACATTGGAGCCCATGACGATGGTCCCGGTGCGGGCGTTGACGATGACCTCCGCCGGCGCCTCACCGGGCTCGACACGCAGTTCCTCGAGAAACGAGATGAAACTCACCCGCTGATCCGAATCCTGCGGCGCACGCACCCGCACCGAGCCGGCGTCCTCGGCACGGGCGGTGTTCGGCCCAAGGTTGTGGTTGATGACCTCGGCCGTGCGGCGTGCGGTGGTGAAATCCGGCTCGTGGAGGTTGAGCACCACCTCGTCGCGATCCTGGAAACCGGTCTCGATGCGCCGCTCGACCATCGCGCCGTTGGGAATGGAGCCGCCAAGCTGGTTGTCCACGGGGATCTCGGTGTCCTCGGCGCCGAAGCCGCCGATGACCACACGCCCCTGGGCCACCGCGTAGACCTCGCCGTCGGCGGCACGCAGCGGCGTCATCAGCAGCTCGCCGCCCTGCAGGCTGTCGGCATCGCCCAGCGACGAGACACTGACATCGATCTGCTGCCCGGGACGGGTGAAGGCCGGCAGCTCGGCGGTGATCATCACCGCCGCGGTATTGTCCGCGTCCGGATCCACGTCGTGGGGAATATTGACCCCCTGGCTGGAGAGCATGGAGCGTACGCTCTGCTCGGTGAACGGGGTGTCATCGCCGGTCCCGTCGAGGCCCACCACCAGGCCGTAGCCGACCAGCTGGTTGCTGCGCACGCCCCCCACCGAGGCGATGTCCTTGATCCGCTCGGCCGCTGAGACACTCGCCGCGAGCATCACCAGGAGCACCCCTGCGGCGACCTGGACCCAGCGTGTGTCGATCCTGCGCATTCTCATCACCTTGCGTCCTCCCGAGCGCGCCGTCCATCGCGGCGGCACCCGCCGTTCAGTAGCGCCTCATCAGAAAACGCGTCAGCCACCCCGGTTGGGCGGAGTCGCTGAGCGCCTCTTCGCCGGTGTAACCGACCTGCATGTTCGCCACCCGGTTGGACGAGACCTCGTTGTTGGCCCCCACATCGTCGGTGCGCACGATCCCCGAGATGCGCAGCGTCTCCCGGCCCTGACTGACCCGCACGTTCTTCTCGCCGCGGATGACCAGGTGTCCGTTGGGGGTGGTGTCCACCACCACGGCATTGATCGTGCCGGTGAGGTTCGTCTCCTGGTCCGCGCTCCCGCCGCCCTCGAAGCTGGCCTCGCCCTCCTGCTCGAAGGCGAAGGGGCGGCCGAAGATCTCCAGGTCCTCGCCGCCGATCTGCGGCGCCGGGATATCCGCCTCCTGCTGGCGCGCCATCTCGGAGTTGATCGAGCGATCGCCGGCGGTCTCCTCCTCGATGACCACGGTGATCAGATCCCCGGTGCGCCGCGCGCTGCGGTCCTCGAACAGCCGCATGCCGCGCTGTTCATCAAAGACCGAGCCGGTCCGCTCGTCCGGGTCATCGGGGATGTCGACCCGCGGCGCGGTGATCGGCGACGGATCCGGCGCCTCCTGCGGCATCGGGGTGCACGCTGCTGCCGCCACCCCGGCCACCATGGCCGCGGCACAGCCGCGTACCCACCGATGCCAGCGCGTCATCTCAGCCGCCCTCAGACGTTCTGGTTGAGGAACTGGAGCATCTCATCGGTGGTCGAGATGGCCCGGGTGTTGGTCTCGAAGCCGCGCTGGTTCTCGATCATGTTCACCAGCTCCTCGGCGATGTTCACGTTGGAGGTCTCCAGGGCCCCCTGCATGACGTTGCCCAGGGCCCCCTCCCCCGGAGCACCCACCTCGGGGGCGCCGCTCGACGCGGTCTCAAGGAACATGTTCTCGCCCACCGGCTCGAGGCCGGAGGGGTTGATGAAGTCGGCAAGCTCGATCTGGCCGATCTCCTCGGGCTCCTCGTCGCCGGGGATCTTGGCGCTGACCGTACCGTCGCTGCCGATGCTGATGGTCTCGGCCTCCTCGGGGACCTGGATGGCCGGCTCGAGCAGGTAGCCGCCGGAGGTGACGATCTCACCGTTCTCGTTGAGCTGGAAGGCGCCGTCCCGGGTATAACCCACCTGCCCGTCGGGACGGAGGATCTGGAAGAAGCCCTTGCCCTCGATGGCGACATCAAGACTCCGCTCGGTCTGCTGCACATTGCCCTGCGAGTGGATCTTCTCCGTACCCATGACCCGCGAGCCGGTGCCGAGCATCAGCCCCGAGGGCAGCAGGTTGTCCTGGCTGGCTCGGGAGCCGGGCTGGCGGACGGTCTGATAGAACAGGTCCTCGAAGTTGGCCCGGTCCTTCTTGAAACCGTTGGTGTTCACGTTGGCCAGGTTGTTCGACGTCACCTGCATACTCTTCTGCTGGGCGTCGAGTCCGGTCTTGGCTACCCAGAGGGCGGGATCCATGGCGTCACCTCATTGTTGTTCGTTTGTCACGGCAGTGGACAGCTCGCGCCACCTCAGCCCGGGTGGTTGAGCAGCTGGGCGCTGGTCTGCTCGTTCTCCTCGGCGGCGGTCAGCATCTTGATGTGCGTCTCGAACTGCCGCGCGTGATCGATCATGTTCACCAGCGATTCCGCCATGTTCACGTTGCTGCCCTCGAGCGCGCCGCCGCGGACCTTCACTTGCGCGTCGTCAGCGGCCGGTTCGCCCTCGGCGTGGCGGATCAGCCCGTCCTCGCCCTTGACCAGCTGCGTCGGGTCCGGATTGACCAGGCGCAGCCGGTCGAGCTCGATGGGCGCCCCGGCTCCGTCCTGCGGGGTGGCCGTGATCACCCCGTCGTCGGCGATGTCCACCTTGGTGTCCGGCGGGATCGAGATGGGCCCGGCCTCGCCCATGACCAGGTGGCCATCGCCGGTGGTCAGCAGCCCCTCGGGCGTCGTCTGGAAATCGCCGCGCCGGGTGTACGCCTCGTCCCCGTCCGGTGCCTGGACCACGAACCAGCCCTCGTCCTGGATGGCCACATCCAGGTCGCGCCCGGTGGTCTCGATCGGCCCCGGGTTGAAGTCGGTCCCGGCACGCAGCTCCTCGGCGTAGGCCCGGGTGGCGAAGCCGGGCCCGTAGACCGGCGCCTGGTAGAAGCTGTCCAGGTCGGCGCGGAAGCCCGGGGTGCTGGCGTTGGCCAGATTCTGGTTGTTGTGGTGCTGCGCCTCCAGGGAGTGCTTCGCCCCGGTCATGGCCACATACAGTTGACGATCCATACGCCTCTACCCGTTCTGCCCCGCTGCGGCGGGAGGGGACACCCCGTTAGCGGATGTTGAGGATCTCCTGGGTCACCTGATCCTGGGTGCTGACCATCTGCGCATTGGCGGAGAAGTTGCGCTGCGCGGTGATCATGTTCACCAGCTGATCGGAGACCTCCACGTTGGACTGCTCCAGGGCGCCGTTCTCGATGCGGCCAAACTGGCCCTGACCGGCCACGCCGATCAGCGGATCCCCGGCATCGCGGGTCGCCTGCCAGGAGGTCTCGCCCACGGACTGCAGGTTCTCCTCCGACGGGAAGCTGGTCAGCGCCACCTGACCGACGGCCTGGGCCTCGCCGTTGCTGTAGCGGGCCAGGATAGTGCCATCGCCCTCGACGTTGATGTTCTCGAACTCGCCGGCGGTGTAGCCGTCCTGGGAGACGTTGGTGACGTTGAACGGCCGAGCGAACTGGGTCATCTCGCCGAAGTCGATGTCGATGTCCAGGTCGTCCACCTCGGCGAGCAGCGGGATCTCCTCGAGGCTGGCGATCCGGCCTTCATCATCGCCCTCGGCATCGACCAGCGAACCGGAGGTGTCGAAGGTGAGACGGTGCGGGCCGAAGAAATCCTCACCCTCGGCACCCGCCGCGTCGTAGTCCACCCCGTCGATCTGGGTGTAGACATCCCACTCGTTGTTGCCCGCCTTGCGGAAGTAGAAGGTCGCGTCCCGGGCCGAGCCCTGGGAGTCGTAGAGGGTGGTCGTCGTCGACTCGGTGAAAGTCTCGCTGTCGTCCGGATCGAACGCCACACCCTCATCGATCACCTCGGCATCGGCGCTGAGGTTGGCGGCGATCTCGACGTTCTCGCTGGCACGCGCCGGGATCCCGTCGGTGGGCAGCTGAAGCTGATCGCGACCGTCGCCGATGCGGCTGCCGTCCTCGTCGGTCTGGAAGCCGGTCAGGCGCTTGCCGGTGTTGTTGACGATGTAGCCGTCGCGATCCACCTCGAACTGACCGGCCCGGGTGTAGCTGACCTCGCCGTCGTCCTCAAGGCGGAAGAAGCCGCGCCCCTCGATACCCAGATCCAGGCTGCGCTCGGTGAACTCGAAGGACCCCTGGCTGAACATCTGGCCGACGTTGGCCAGCCGCGACCCCTGCCCCACGGCCAGCTGCGGGATGCCCATCGGGCCCATGGCGAAGAGGTCGTTGAACTCCGCCCGCGACTCCTTGAAGCCCGTAGTGCCGGCGTTGGCCAGGTTGTTGCTGGTGGTCTCCAGGTCCTTGGAGGCGGAGTTGATCCCGGTTAGCGAGATGTTGAATGACATGGCTGATCTCCTCGATCCCCGCTGCTCTTGTTCGTCTTATCGGATGCGCTTGACGTCGGACAGCGACATCTCACCAAGCCCGGCCACGCTGAGCTCCGGCGGCCGGCCGTCCATCCCCACCGAGACACTGGTCACCGGCGCACCGACGAGGGTGGGTACCGGCTCGCGCTCATCACCGTCCTCAACGTAGGCGTTGACCTGGTACGTGCCCTGGGGCATGCGCTGGCCGTCATTGTCGGTACCGTCCCAGGTGAAGGGGTGTTCGCCCTCTTCCACCTCACCAAGCTGCTCGCGGTGGACCCGCTCTCCGGCCTCGTTCTCGATCTCGACGGTCAGATTGGGGGCCGAGCGCTCGAGCTGGAGCAGCGCCTCCATCTCCCCATCCTCGGGCAGATAGGCCTCGCGGCTCTCGGTGACCACCTCACGGCCGACCAGCTGCGAGGCGCGCAGCGACTGATCCGAGCGCATGTGCTCGAAGAACTCGCGGAAGTCCGACTGCAGCTGCTCGATCCCCGAGGCCGTGGTGAACTGGGCGATCTGCCCCATCATCTGCTCGGTGTCCTGCGGGTCGGTCGGATCCTGGTTCTCGAGCTGGACCATCATCAGCTCCAGGAAGTCCTCGTGGCCGATGCTCTGCGGGTCGCCGTCGTCCTTCTCGTCGGGGATGCTGCGCAGATCCTCGGGCAGCGCCTCATAGCCCGACCGGGCGACCGAACCGGACGGCTCGCCGCGCGAACCGCCGGCGGGGCCACTGCCCACGGGCTTCTCGGCCGCCTTCTGCGCCGCCTGCACACCCTCGGCGACGCCCTGCGTGGCCCCGCCGCCCGGCTTACCGGATCCGCCGTCACCGGCGTTCGGCGGTTTGGGGGCCTTCTGGCCGCCACCGGCGGCCCCGCCCATCAGTTGGCTCGGATCGAGCATGGTCGCTCCTCCCGGATTCAGCGGCCGAGGCGCAGGGTCTCGAGCATGAGATCCCGCGAGGTGTTCATGACTTCGACGTTGTTCTGGAACGACCGCGAGGCGGAGATCATGTTGGTCATCTCCTCGACGGAGTTCACGTTGGAGCGGTAGACGTAGCCGTCGTCATCCGCCTGCGGATGGTGCGGCTTGTACAGCGGCTCAATCTCGGCGTCGCTCTCCACCACACCCGGCATGAAGACCGGTACGCTGGGCGACGGGCTGGCCCAGGGGTCGCCGGCCGCCGGCACACCGGCGGGCTCGCCGCCAAAGAACTGACGCTGGAAGCTCACCGGGCTGACCCGATCCACCGGCCCGCCGGATTCGGCCCAGCCGGGGGTTTGCGCCGGCTGCGGTCCGCCACCCTGCGGATAGCCGCCCTGGGCCTGGTGGAGCGCCGCGGCGAAAACCGGCTGCCGGGCGCGGTACGCCTCCTCGGGGCTGGAGGCGACCGTCTCGGCGTTGGCCAGGTTGCTGGCCACGGTGTTCAGGCGCAGCTGCTGGGCGTTCATCCCGGTGCCGGCGACGTCGATGGCGTGCATCAAGGACATGTTCGCTTACTCCCCTCGGATGGCGCCGGTGAGCTTCTGGATCCGGCCGTTGAGGAAGTCCACGGCGGCCTGGTAGTTCACGGCGTTCTCGGCGAACTTGGCCTGCTCGACGTGCATCTCGACGGTGTTGCCGTCGAGCGAGGCGGCGTGGGGCTCCCGGTATAAAGATTTCGGATCGCCTGCCGCCATGGTGGATGAAGGCGGCGGTTGCACGTGCTGCGCATGCGTCGCCTGCAACGGCTGCGGCTGCGGTTCGCTGGCCTGGCGCATGGCCTCGCGGAAATCCATATCACGCGCCTTGTAGCCGGGCGTGTCCGCGTTGGCGATGTTCGAGGCGAGCAGCTCGTGCCGCTCGCCGCGCAGGCGCATGGCCTGCTCGGGTGCCGAGAAGGCCTGATCGAAGCCGATCCGCATGGCGGGCTCCCGTGGTGTTCGTTCACGGGACTTTTATGCAGATCGCGTGCCAGGCACGCGGGGTTGGCGGATCAACGACTAAGCCGGAAGAAGGCGGCAACGGGCGGCAAGCGCTTGCCGCCCGGCGGCAGGGTCTGTCCGTCAGCCGCGGCGCCGGTAGACCACACCGCCATCGAGGCGGACCAGCTCGAACTCGTCGGAATGCCGGGCGAGGGACTCCGACGCCCCGACGATCAGGTACCCGCCCGGGCGGGTCACTTCGGCGATGCGCTGGACGATATCCCGCCGCGAGTCCCAGCCGAAGTAGATGAGCACGTTGCGGCAGTAAACGATGTCGAATCGACCCAGACCGGCGTAGCTCTCCAGCAGGTTGTGGACGCGGAAGCTAGTCCGCCGGCGCACGGCGGGCTTGACCTCCCAGGTGTTCTCGCCCACGGCATCGAAGAACCGCTGCTGGCGTTCCGGCGCCAGCCCGCGGCGCGCCACGTTGGCGGTATAACGCCCCCGCCGCGCCTCCTCGACCATCGCGGTGGAGATGTCGGTCCCGAGGATCTCGGCCTCCATACGCCCGCCGCTGTCGTTGTACTCGTCGACGGTCATGCTGATCGAGTACGCCTCCTGCCCGGAGGAGCAGGCCGCGGACCAGATGCGCACCGGCCAGACGCGGCGGCGCTCCATCTCGGGGAGCAGGTGCCGACGCAGGACGTCGAAGGGGAAGCGGTCGCGGAACCACTGGGTCTCGTTGGTGGTCATCGCCTCGATAACCCGCCCCTTGAGATCGGCGGTGGGGCGCTGCTCGAGCCGCTGGACCAGGGTGGCCAGATCCGGGATGCGCTCGGCCTCGAGCAGCGGCCCGAGCCGGCTGGCCACCAGGTACTGCTTGCTCGGCCCAAGGACGATCCCGCAGGCGCGCTCCAGGAACCGTGCGAACGCCTGGTACTCCTCTTCACCCACGGAAAGCGCGGCCAAACCGTCCTCCTTGCATGCTCATCCCCCTCGCTCGGCCAGCCGGGCGCCGACCCGCTCGGCCAACTCCCGGGAGTGGAACTTGGCCAGGAACTCGTCGGCCCCCACGCGACGCACCATCTCGGTGTTGAAGACACCGCTGAGCGAGGAGTGGAGCAGGACGTGGACCCCGGCAAGCCCCGGATCCTGCCGGATCGATCGGGTCAGGGTGTAGCCGTCGAGCACCGGCATCTCGATGTCCGAGACCACCATCAGCAGATCGTCGAGCCCGGAGGGATCCTGATCCTTCCAGGTGCGCAGCTGCTCCAGCGCCTCGCGGCCGTTGTTCTTGGTGACCACGCGCACACCGATCTCCTCGAGCGTGCGCTTGATCTGCCCCCGGGCGACCGCCGAGTCGTCCACCACCAGGACCTTGTAAGCCTCGGAGCCCTCGGCGTGATCCACGCCACCGCCCTCGGTGACCTCCGGATCGGCGCCGCCGGCACGCTGAACCTCGGCGAGGACCTTCTCGACGTCGACGATCTGGATCATCTGCCCGTCGTAGCGCGCCACGGCGGTCAGGTAGCTGCCGGCGCTACCCCCGCTCGGCGGCGGCAGCACGTCCTGCCAGTTGATGTTGACGATCCGGTCCACCCCGCCGACCAGGAACCCCTGGACCTGACGGTTGTACTCGGTGACGATGATGTAGTTGCCTTCTTCCTTGGTGATGGCGCCGTTGCCGGTGGCGTAGCTCAGATCGAGCACCGAGAGGGTGTGGCCGCGGATGTAGGCAATCCCCAGCGAGGCCGGATGGGCATGCGGCACGTAACTGAGCTCCGGGGCCGGTATGACCTCGCGGACCTTGAACACGTTGATCCCGTAGCGCTGCCGCCCCTCGAAACGGAACAGCAGCAGCTCCATGCGGTTATGGCCAGCCAGCTGGGTCCGCTGGTCGACGGAGCTCATGATTCCGGCCATCGCTGACGGCTCCCTTATCGGCGTGCGTCCCGGGGGCTGGCCCCCGCCCGTTGGCGTCATGTTAATCCGGTAGCCGGATCAGGGAAAGCGGCCGACGCCGCGGCACACCCTTTGCATATTTCTCCGGAGGATCACCAACCGAATGGAGGTTGCGCGCGGACCGATGAGCAGACCCGCCGGCGCCACCCCCGCCCGCAGGGTCGGGCGCAGTGCGCGACCGTCGCCCGCCTGGCGCCTGGCCGTCGTATTGTTGGCGCTGACGGTCCTGGCCCCGGCGGCGGCGCAGGCCAGCACCCAGTCGCCGGAGGCCATCCGTGAGACGGCGGAGGTGTTCCTGCGCGAGGCGCTGGCCGGGGAGTACGACGAGGTGGAGGTCGAGGCCCGCGGGGTGGACGGCCGGTTGAAACTGCGTGCGTGTGACGGCGAGCTGGAGGGGTTCATCCCCCGCGGGCGCAGCCCCCACCAAGCCGGTACCGTGGGGGTGCGCTGCAGCGGAGAGGCACCCTGGACCGTTTACGTGCGCATGGAAACCACCTTGAAGACGGAGATGGTGGTGGCCGGACGCAGCTTGCGCCGCGGACAGCGGCTCGCGGCGGCGGATCTGCGCACCGCTACGCGGGATGCGCGCCGGGTCCGCGGCGAGTTCTACCGCGACGCCGGCGATCTGGTCGGCCAGGAGGTACGCCGGAGCCTGCGCGAGGGGGTGGCCGTGACCGGCAACCACGTGCAGCCCCCGACGCTGGTCGAGCGCAACGACCGGGTCACCATCGCCGCCGGCCGGGGCGATGCCATCCAGATCAGCAGCCGTGGCCGCGCCCTGGAGCACGGCCAGAAAGGCGACCGGATCCGGGTGGAGAACCTGGACTCCGGACGGGAGATCCAGGCACGGGTCGTCGGCGAGGGCCAGGTCCGGGTCGGCGATTAGGCCGCAGGCGGCGGGAGTTGCCGTCAGTGGCAACCTGGGTCACAGTAACCGGAACCAGGACTCAAGTTCCTGCCCGGGCCGCCGATAGATACGGATAGCACGGGTCCATGCAGGCCAGGGAGCGGCGCTGCAGCCCGCATAGGAAAGGTTTTGAGGAGAGCCCGATGTCCAATCCGATCGAAGGAGGGGGTCCGCGCCCCGTCGGACCCGCGACCGCCCAGCCGGGCAAGGGCCCGAAGAGCGGCGGCGCCGACGAGGCGTCGAACGCCCCGCCCCGGGGCGCAGGCGGCGCCGACGAGGCCGAGACCTCGGAACGACTGCAGACGGTCCGCGAACGCATCGACCAAACCCCGGAAGTCGACCGGGATCGGGTCGAAGCCATCAAGGAGCGGATCGCCAACGGCGACTACCCGGTGGACGCCGAGAAAGTCGCCAAGAAGTTCGCTGAGCTTGAGGCGCTGGTCGAGTCGTGATGACGCCGGCGGAGCACGGCCGCTCTGACCGCTTTCCGCGCCAGACGCTGGACGCGGAGCTGGCGCAGCGCCTGGCCGTGCGCGTCGAGCGCTGCCAGGCGCGCGCCGGGGAACTCGCCGCCACCCTCGAGGCCGAGGCCCGGCAACTGATCGACCGGGACCTGAACGGCTTCGACGAACTCCTGCGCCGCAAGGGCGCCCAGGTCGAGGCCCTGGAAGAGGCCGAGCAGCAGCTGCGGCGGGTTCTCACCGAAGCCGGCTATCCGACGGGGACCGCTGGCGTGCGGGCGGTGTTGCGTACTGCACCGGAGTCGCTGCGCTCCGCCTGGGGCGAGCTGGAGCAGTTGCTGCGCACCATCCAGGCCCGCAACGAGGCCAATGGCCGCCTCATCCACCGCAACCTCGACCATACCCGGCGCCTGCTCGACCTGGCCACCGGCGCCCACGAGCGGGCCGATGAACTCACCTACGGCACCCACGGCGGCTACACCGCCAGCGACCGCTCCCGGCGCATCACGCGCGCCTGACAATACCCGCTCCGGCAACCTCCGAACCGAGCCGCTGCCCGCGTGCTATCTTCAGGGGATGGAACGACGGAGGCAGCCATGACCGAGATCGACCCTGCCACGGCCAGCCACGAAGCGATCCGCCCCCACCACGCCGAGCACGCTGCCGAGCAGCGTCGCCAGGAGGCCCTGCGCCCGGAACGGGACGGGGAGACAACGGGGACGGAACGGATCCGGGAGGAGCGCACCGAGGCGGCCGGCAACCGGGATGCGGAGTCGGTGCGCGCCAGCGACCCGGTGGCGGTCAACGCCTCGGGGCCGGATTCGGCCACCGGCGAGGTGCCACGAGATCGGGAGGAAGCCCGCGCCCTGGCCGAGGAGACCCGGGAACGGATCCTGGACAATCCGGAGCGGGCGGCGGAGTCCGTGCGCGATACCGCCCACGAGCCCGCCGCCAGCCGGATGAGCCGGGCAATCGAAGCCCTTAGTTGATCTTCTCCTTGATGCGCGCCGCCTTGCCGCTGAGCTCGCGCAGGTGGTAGAGCTTGGCCTGGCGCACGTCGCCGCGGCGCTTGACCTTGATGCTCTCGATCTGCGGGCTGTAGGTCTGGAAGACCCGCTCGACGCCCTCGCCGTGGGAGGTCTTGCGCAGGGTGAACGAGGAGTTCAGGCCGCGCTTGCGCTTGGCGATGACGACACCCTCGAAGGGCTGGACGCGCTCGCGACCGCCCTCACGCACCCACACCTGCACCAGCACGGTGTCGCCCGGGGCGAACTCCGGCACCGTGTGCTTGCACGCCTCGATCTGCTCGCGCTCCAGTTCGTCGATGACGTTCATGACGATTCCCCTCGGTTCTACGTTTCTTCGTGATCGTTGCCGGCCCGCGCCCCTGCGCGGTGCTCGACGATGAATTCATCCAGCAAGCGGCGCTGCCGCTCGTCCAGCTCCCGCCCGGCGAGCAGATCCGGGCGACGCAGCCACGTCCGCCCCAGGGCCTGCTTGAGCCGCCAGGTATCCACCGCCCCGTGATCCCCGGAGCGCAGCACCTCCGGCACCCCCTGCCCTTCGTAGACCTCCGGGCGGGTGTAGTGCGGATGGTCGAGCAGCCCGGTGGCGAAGGAGTCCTCGGCCGCCGAGTCCTCGTGCCCGAGCGCCCCCGGGACCAGCCGCGTAGTGGCGTCGATGGCGACCATGGCGGCGAGCTCGCCGCCGCTGAGTACGTAGTCGCCGATGGACAGCTCCTCGTCCACCTCGGCCTCGAGCAGCCGCTCGTCGATGCCCTCGTAGCGGCCACAGAGGTAGATCACCCGCTCGCGGGCCGCCAGGCGCGCCACCCCGTCCTGATCCAGCCGCGCCCCCTGGGGGCTGAGGTGAATCACCCGGGCCGGGCGCGGATCCGCTGCCCGAGCCGCTTGGATAGCCCGGCGCAGCGGCTCGACCTTCATCACCATGCCGGGACCACCGCCGTAGGGCCGGTCGTCCACGGTGGCGTGCCGATCGGTTGCGTAGTCCCGCGGGTTCCACGCAGCCAGCTCGATCAGGCCCCGCTCGGCCGCCCGGCCGACCACCCCGAACCGGGCCACCTGCTCGACCATCTCCGGGAAGACGGTGACGACGTCGATGCGCCTAGAATTCGGGGTCCCAGTCAACCTCGATGACGCCTTCCTGCTGATCGACCCGCTGAACGACGTGGTCGAGGGTAAACGGGATCAGCCGCTCTCGCTCGCCGCGCACGACCATGACGTCGTTGGCGCCGGTCTCGAACAGGTGGCTGACAGCCCCCAGCTCGACGCCGTCGACGGTGCGCACCGCCAGCCCCTGCAGATCGACCCAGTAGTATTCACCGGGGTCCGGCTCCGGCAGCAGTTCCCGCGCTACCGCGATGTCGCTGCCAACCCACTGCCGCGCTTCGTCGCGATCATCGATGCCGGCGACCCGGGCGATCAGGCCTTTTCCCTGCTCCTGCCCCGCCTCGAGCCGGACAGCCCACCAGCCGTCGGCGGTGGCCAGCTCCCAGTCGGCGTAAGTGAACAGGTTGGTTTTCGGCTGGGTGTAGGAGTAGACCTTGACCCACCCCGCCACACCGAACAGCCCGACGATCTGGCCGACGACGACCCGCCTGGGCTCACGATCCGGCATGGACCGCGGACCGGCTTACTGAGCCGGTTGCTCGGCGCGCTCGGCCTGCCGGATCAGCTGAGCCGCACGCTCCGTCGGCTGCGCACCCTTGGCGATCCACGCCTTCGAGCGCTCGACGTCCAGCTTCAGCGGCGCCTCCTGCCCCGAGGCCACGGGGTTGAAGTAGCCCAGGCGCTCGATGAAGGCGCCGTCCCGCGGCTTTTTCGCCTCGGTAACTACGATGTGGTAGAAGGGCCGCTTCTTCGCGCCCGCCCTTGCCAGTCGAATGGTAACCATATGCGCCCTTGCGATTCCCGTTACGTTGAGTCATCGGCCCCGCGGCGGGGCTTCTGATACGTACTTGAGTAAACCGGGCATTGTACTCGCTTTGTCACTGAAGGGAAGGGTCTGCACGGAGAAAAGCGCCTCGCTCAGTCGGCGCCGTCCTCCGGATCGGCGTTGCTGAAACGCCTCAGCAACCGATCCCGGTAGCCCTGCTCGGCGACGTACAGGGCATCGGCGTCGTGGCCGCTGCGCTCGAGCCGGGCGCGCAGCAGCGACAGCCGCCGCTCGGCCTGGCTGCGCTGCTCCGCCGCCTCGGCGGAGGCATCGGCGTAGAGGGCGTCGATGAGGTCCTCGAGGCTGCGGATCTCCTGGCGCTCGGCCAACTCCGGTGGGATGCAGTTGGCGTTCTTGAGCACCCGGTAGGCGGTGCGCAGATGCTCGGGGATCATGGAGTCGTCATCGAGCTCCAGCGGCTGCCCGGCGCCGGGCAGGTCCTGGAGCTCGCCCTGCTCCACGGCCTCTTCCAGTCGGCGTTCGGCAATCCGGTCGATGAGGCTCATAACACGCCCTCCCAGAAGGCCTTCACATCCTCGACACGGCGGGTCAGCGGCATCGCCGGCAGGCTGTTGCGGAACAGTCGGCCGTAGGGTTTGCCGAGCAGGCGCGGGTCCGCAATCATCAGCACGCCGCGGTCGGCGTCGTCGCGGATCAGGCGCCCGGCCCCCTGTTTCAGGGCGATGACCGCCTCGGGTAAGAGGATATCGCGAAACGCCACCCCGCCGGCATCCTCTACCGCGCGCTGCCGGGCGGCGGTCACCGGATCTCCCGGGGCGGCGAACGGCAGGCGGTCGATGATCACCGCCGAGAGCGCCGCCCCGCGGATGTCCACCCCCTGCCAGAAGCTCGCCGTACCCAGCAGGACGGCGTCGCCGGCTTGGGCGAAGGCCTCCAGCAGCCGCCCCTGCGGGGCATCGCCCTGGACCAGCAGCGGTCGCCTCAGGGCCGTCTCCAGCTGCTCGCGGGCCAGGCGCAGGGCCCGATGACTGGTGAACAGCAGGAACACCCCGCCCGGCGTGCAGTCGATCACCTCGCGGGCCCGCGCCACCACCGCCTGATCGTACCCCGCCTGGTTGGGCAACGGGAGCCCGCTGGGGCAGTAGAGCAGGGACTGGCCGGCGTAGTCGAACGGACTGGGCAGCTGCTCGGTGCGCACCGTATCGGCCAGCCCGAGGCGGCCCCGGAACGCAGCGAAGGAGCTACCCACCGCCAGCGTGGCCGAGAGCAGAACCCAGGCATCGGCCTCCCGCTCCATGTGCCGGCGAAAACTGCCGCCCACATCCAGGGGTGTCCGGTGCAGGGCGAAACCCCGCCCGCGGGTCTCGTACCACTGGACCTCGCCCTCCGCGGGGGCGAGGAAGCAGCCGAGGGCCTCCTCCAGCTCACCGGCGCGCCGGTGGCACGCCTCCAGCTCGGGGCCACGCTCGGCCACCAGAGCGAGGGCTTGCTGCAGGCCAGCCGCTGCCCCGCGCAGGGCTTCGGCCGCCTCGGCGCCCCCCGATTCGGCCACCGTGTACCAGGCATCCCGCTGCTCCCCCCCTTCCAGGGCCAGGCGCAGCCCGGCGACCGCCGCCTCCAGGGTATCGATGGCCGCGCGCAAATCCGGCATGTCGCCCGCTTCGCGCCGGTCGGCGATACGCACATCGCGAACCAGATCGCGGATCGCCCGCGCCGAGACCGAGTGACCGAAGAAACGCGCGGCCGTGTCCGGGAGCAGGTGGGCCTCGTCGAGGATCACCGCTTCCGCCTCGGGCAGCACGGCCCCGTAGCCGGCATCCTTCACCGCCCAGTCGGCCAGCAGCAGGTGGTGGTTGACCACCAGCACGTCGGCCTCGTGGGCACGCCGGCGAGCCTCGTAGAAGAAGCACGTGTCGTAGGCCGGGCAACCCTGACCGAGACAGCGCTCGGGCGTGGCGGTGATGCGCTCGGCCACCCCCTCGACGCCCTGCGGCGCCTCGGCCAGGTCGCCGCTGTCCGTCGCCCGCGCCCACTCCGCCGCCGTCTGGATGGCCGCGACCTCGTCGGGGGCGGTGAACGGCCCTTCCTCCACGGCCCGCTGCAGCCGGTAACGGCACAGGTAGTTGGCCCGCCCCTTGAGCAGGGCGGTGCGCATCGGCTGCGGGGATGCGCCCTGCAGCGCCGCCCGCACCCGGGGCAGATCGCGGTGGAAGAGCTGATCCTGCAGGGTCCGGGTGCCGGTGGAGATGATCACCCGGCGGCCGTCGAGGAGCGTGGGCACCAGGTAGGCGTAGGTCTTGCCGATACCGGTGCCCGCCTCGGCCACCAGCACCTCGCCGTCGGCTAGCGTGTCGGCCACCGCGGCGCCAAGCTGCAGCTGCCCCGGGCGCGCGGCGAACCCTTCGATGGCCCGGCTGACCGCCCCGCCGACATCGAGTTCGGCGACCACGGCCCGGGCGAAGGCTCCCCCGGGCGGCCTAGAATCGGCCAAGGCCACCGTCTCCGGTATCACCGAAGCTTCGCGCCGAGGAGGCCGCGTCCCGGGCGCCGCCCCGGTCACCGCGCTCCATGCGCGCCGCCGCCACCAGCCACCACGCCTCGCGCATCACGGCGAGGTCGTCGCCGCCGGTGTCTACGGCGCGCAGGGCCAGCTCCTCGGCCCGCTGGTGGTGCCCCTGCTGGTAGCGCACCGCCGCCAGGTTCTGCCACAGCACCGCCCGCTCCGGCGCCTGGTCCAGGGCCTGCTCCAGGTGCTGTACCGCCCGGTCGTAGTCGCGCCTCTCGTAGGCCTCCCGCGCCTGCTGCGCCAGCGCCGCGATCTCATCGGCACCGCCCCGGGTCTCCTGCCGGGCGTCGGACTGTGGCTGCGACCACCAGCCCCCCTGTTCCTGCTCCGGCTCCTGCTGCGGCTGCGGCTGCGGCTGCGACCACCAGCCACCCTGCTCCTGCTGTGCCTCATCCCGGTCGTCCTGCCGGGGCGCTTCGGCCTGCGTGCGCGCGTCGCCACCGCCATCGGCAATGCCGTCATCAGGAGGCACATAGCAGGCCAGCGGCGCCAGGCAGACCAGTGCCGGCAGCGCGGAGAGCTTCCGCCATCGCATCATTCGAGGGCCTCGTTACAGAACCGGGCTTTGCTGCCGCCAAGGATACCAGAGCCGGGCGGAACCCGGCGCGACGCTTTACGGCCGGACAGCCGCCACGCTATAAGGGGCACGCGCGGGCACCGCGGCCCGTTGGCGGGATCCGCACCCGCGCGGCACCCACAGCCAGGAAAGAACGCATGGCCACGCCCCCGGAACACGCACACCCCGACGCCCGCGCGGTCACCCGCTCGCGCCAGGAGGTTGCCGAGCAGGTGGCCGAGCGCAGTTCGGCGATCGGCATTGAGGCGGTGCAGATCACCGAGGTCCTCAACGCCCTGGCCGCCGCCTTCGAGCGGCAGAATGAGTCGTTCAGCGACCTGCGCACCAACGCCCGCAGCATGGCCCGCAGCAACGAGGTGGTCCACCAGGCCGTCGACCGCGCCCAGCAGGTGGCCACCGAGGCCGGCAGCAACGTGGAGCACTCACGGGCCCGGATCCAGAAGGCGCTGGAGGAGATCCGCGAGCTGGCCGAGTCGGTGACGCGGGTGGAACGCCAGCTCGGTGCCCTCAACGAGGCGCTGCAGGGCGTTTCGAAGGTCTCCAGCGAGATCGCCACCATCGCCAAGCAGACCAACCTGCTCGCGCTCAACGCCACCATCGAGGCCAACCGGGCCGGCGAGGTCGGCCGCGGCTTCGCCGTGGTGGCCGAGCACGTCAAGGCGCTGGCCAAGCAGACCGCCGACGCCACCGATGACATCCACACCATCCTCGACGAGCTGACCCACATCATCGACCGCCTGGTCCAGAAAGGCGGCGAAAGCACGCTGCAGGCCGAGGCGGTGCGCGACGGCACCGAGGCGATCCAGGAGATCATGGAGACCGCCGGCAGCGCCATGGCCGATATCGACACCGACTCGGGCCGCGTCCGCGAGTCGGTGCATACCATCGACCACTACTGCCGGCGCACCGTCGAGGGGCTCGAAGAGCTGGCCGACACCGTGCGCCGGGCCACCGACACGCTGCAGGCCGCCGACCAGCGTGCCGAGAAGATCAGTCGCCACGCCCACGAGCTGATCCGGCGCACCGCCGTCGACGGGGTGGAGACCCGGGACACGCGGCTGATCCGGCGGATCCGCCGGATCGCCGCGGAACTGGGCGAGACGCTGCCGGCCGAGGCCGGCGCCGAACAGATCGCCGCCCAGGCGCGCTCCGCTCTCGAGCAGCTCGTCGAGGGAGAAACCGGCGTACGCGCCGCCCTGATCTGCGACGCCGAGGGGCACTGCCTTGCGGCCACCGTGCCGCCGGGCGGCGCGACCGGCCTGCGCGATGCTCTGCAGGGACAGCGGCTCGACGACCGCCCCACCCGCTCGGCCCTGCGCAGCCGCGAGCCGTACCTGCTGCAGACCTACCGGCTGCAGTACGGCGGCGCGGGGCCGGTGGTCCAGGAGATCAGCGCACCGGTGCAGGCCGGGGGGCAGGTCCGGGGCTGCCTGCGGGTGATCTACGGCGGCGAGTGAACGATAGCGACGGAGCAGCGGGTATGGCGTTCATCGATTTCTTGAGGGGCCGTGGCTTCCTACCGGGGCGCTCCGGCGCTCCCCGGGCGGATACCGGACGGGACGCCCGGGAGCACGCCCTGGCGCAGGCCATCCGCGGCGTCTCGGAGGAGACCAGCCAGCTGGGCCTGGAGGTCTCCGACGTGCACGGCAACGTGGACGACACCGCCGCGCAGATGGAGCGCGAGGCGCGGTTGTTCCAGGAGCTGCGCGAGTCGTGCCAGCGCCTGTCCGAGGCGAACAAGGTCGTCGACGCGGCGGCCCGTAACGCCCAGCACGTCTCCGGTGCAGCGCGGGCCGACATGCGCCGCTCCGAAGACCGCATCCGCGATGCTCTGCAGCGGATCGCCGGGCTGAGCACCTCGGTGCGCGAGATCGAGAGCGACCTGGAGCATCTCAACGAGGCGATGCAGCGGGTCACCAAGGTGGCGCGGGGGATCGGCGCCATCGCCAAGCAGACCAACCTGCTCGCCCTCAATGCGTCCATCGAGGCAGCCCGTGCCGGCGATGCCGGCCAGGGGTTCGCCGTGGTGGCCGAGCAGGTCAAGTCCCTGGCCGCCCAGACCAGCGAGGCCACCGGGGACATGGACCGCACCCTGCAGAACCTCACCGAGCAGACCCAGGAGCTGATCGCCATCGGCCACCACAGCACGCGCCGGGCGCAGCGGGTGGAGCAGACCACGGGGCAGATGCAGAGCCTGTTCGAGCAGCTCGAGCAGTCCATGGCGTCGGTGGATGCCGAATCGGCGCGGATCGCCGAGGCGGTCCAGGAGATCGACACGCAGAGCGAGCACACCATCGAGCGCTTCGACCACAACACCGCCGAGCTGGAGGCCTCCCACTCTGACCTCGAGCGCGGCCGGGCCCAGATCGACCGCTTCCTCGCTTTCACCGAGGAGCTGATGAACCTGGCCAACGCCTCGGACGTCGAGACCGAGGACACCCCATACATCGTCCGGGTCATGGAGGTCGCGCGGCAGGTGTCGGAGCGCTTCGAGGCGGCCATCCGCGAAGGCGAGATCAGCGAGGCAGACCTCTTCGACCGCGACTACCGCGAGGTCCCGGGGACCGACCCACAGCAGTATGAGACGCGGTTCGTGGCCTTCACCGATCGGGTCCTGCCCGAGCTCCAGGAGCCGCCACTGGAGGATGCGCACATCTCCGGGTGTTTCGTCATCGACAACCGGGGCTACATCCCCACCCACAATCGCCACGTCTCGCACCCGCAGCGTCCCGGCGACCCACAGTGGAACGCCCGCCACGCCCGGCAGCGGCGCATCTGGGAGGACCGCACCGCACAGTCGGCGGCGCGCAACGAGAAACCCTTCCTGCTGCAGACCTACCGGCGGGACATGGGCGGTGGCCGCTTCGAGTTGATCCGCGACGTCTCCGCCCCGATCCAGGTCCGGGGCAAACACTGGGGGGCGGTGCGGATGCTCTACGAGCCATAGCCGCCACCGGCCGGGGCGCCGGCGCCACCGCCCCGGCCGCGTCGGTCAGCCGAACAGGCGGCGGACCTTCTCCAGGGCCACCACCAGGCTCTCCACCTCGTCGTGGGTGTTGTAGACGCCGAACGACGCCCGTGCCGTGGCCGGCACGCCGTAGCGCTCCATCAGCGGCTGGGCGCAGTGGTGACCGGCGCGGATGGCGATCCCCTGCTCGTCCAAGAGCATGGCCACGTCGTTGGGGTGCGTCCCCTCCATGATGAAGGAGACGGCCCCGGCCCGACGCTGCGGCCGGCCGATGAGCTGCACCCCCGGCACCGCGGCGATGGCCTCGGCCGCGTGGCCGACCAGTTCTTCCTCCCGAGCGGCGATCCGTTCGCGCCCGATGGCCTCGATATAGCGCAGTGCCTCGCCCAGGCCGATGGCGCCGGCGATATTCGGCGTCCCCGCCTCGAAGCGCGCCGGCGGCTCGGCGTACTCGGTGCCCTCGAAGGAGACGTGGCGGATCATGTCGCCCCCGCCCTGATACGGCACCATCCCGGCCAGGTGCTCATAGCGGCCCCACAGGACGCCGATGCCGGTAGGCCCGTAGGCCTTGTGGCCCGAGAAGGCGTAGAAGTCGACCCCCAGCTCCTGGACGTCCACCGGCAGATGGGGAGCGGCCTGCGCCCCGTCCAGGAGCACGGGCACCCCTTCGGCCCGGGCCATGGCGGCGATCTCCGCCACCGGGTTGACGGTACCGAGGGCGTTGGAGACGTGGACCACGCTGACCAGCCGGGTGCGCTCATGGATCATGCCGCGCACCGTTTCCAGATCCACGTCGCCGTTGTCGTCGATGGGCACCACCCGCAGGGTGGCACCGGTCCGCTCGCAGACCAGCTGCCAGGGAACGATGTTCGAGTGGTGCTCCATGTGGGTGACGAGGATCTCATCCCCCGGCCCGACCCGGGGCGCGACGAAGCTGTGCGCCACCAGATTGATCGCCTCGGTGACCCCGCGCAGGAAGATGACCTCCCGCTCGCTGGGGGCGTTGAGGAAGCACTGGGCCTCGGTCCGCGCCCCCTCGAAGGCCGTGGTCGCTTCCTGGGAGAGGGTGTGCACCCCGCGATGGACGTTGGCGTAGTAGTGCTGATAGCAGCCGAGTTCGGCATCGATCACCGACTGCGGCTTCTGCGCACTGGCGGCGCTGTCGAGGTAGATCAGCGGCCGTCCGTTGACCTCGCGGCGGAGCACGGGGAAGTCGGCGCGCAGCCGGTCCACATCCACCGCCCCCGGGCGGGTCGCCTCCTCGACCATGCTCATGCCTCAAAACCCTCCAGTTGCTCGCCGCCCGGCAGGAACCGGCGCAGGAGCGCACGCTCGTACGCGGCGGCCTGCGGGCAACGCACGGTCTCCACCACCTCGGCGACGAAGGCGTAGGTCAGCAGGCTCTTGGCCACGACGGGATCGATGCCGCGGGCGCGCATGTAGAACAGCGCCTGCTCATCGAGCTCGCCCACCGTGGAGCCGTGGGTGCAGCGCACGTCGTCGGCGAAGATCTCCAGGCGCGGATTGGAGTGGGCCAGCGCCCGCGGGCTGAGGATCAGGTTGCGGTTCTCCTGCTCGGCGTCGGTCTTCTGCGCCCCCGGATGGACCTTGATCAGGCCGTCGAAGACGGTCTCCGAGCGCCCGTCGAGCACGCCCTTGAAGACCTGGCGACTGCGCGTGTGCTCGGCGTCGTGGTGGACCCAGGTGTGGTGGTCGACGAAGCGCTGGCCGTCGCTGAGGTGGATGCCGGTGAGATCCCCCTCGCCGTTATCGCCTTGTACGGTCGCCTCGATGTCCACACGCACCTTGTCGCCGCCCCAGACAAAGGAGTGGGCGCCGACCCGGGCATCGCGGGCAGCGGTGCCGCTGACCGCCCCCAGCTGGCAGCCGGCGTCGCCCTCCTCGCTGATCCGGGTCAGATCCACCTGGGCGCCGGCATCGGCGATGAGCTCGGTGACCGGACAGCTGAGGTAGGCCGCCTGCGGATCACCGCTATGGTACTCCACCACACGCAGGTGGCTGGCCTCCTCGCCGTGGACGATCACACGCGGGTAGACGGCGTGGCCGGCAGTGGCAGCGCTGGTGTAGCAGACGATGAGCAGCGGCGCCTCGACCATCGCCCCGCGGGCCACCTGCACGGCCACTCCCTCGCCCATCAAAGCGGTGTTCAGGGCGATGAACGGGCTGTTGGCCGGGTCGGCGTGGGCGGCCAGATGCGTCTGCAGCCAGGCGGGTTCCTCGGCCAGCGCCTCGCTCAGGGGGCGCACCGAGACCCCGGCGGGCAGCTTGGCGTAATCCGAACGCGCCGGATCCAGCTGCCCATCAACGAAGACCAGCCGGGGCCCATCGCCGGGCGGGAGAAGTTGATCAAGCCGCCCCGCCAGGCCGTCGTCTACCTCGCCCGGGCCCTGCGGCGGGCGAAAGTCGCTGCGCAGCACCGGGGTCAGGTCGATGTGCTTCCACGCCTCCCAGCGCCGGGTCGGGAAGCCGTGGGCGTCGAAGGTGGCCATGGCCGCGCGACGACGCTCGGCCAGCCAGGCCGGTCCCGGGTCGGCGAGGTCGTCGAAGACCGCGCGCGGGTGACTCTTGAGCTCTTCCACCGCTCCCATGTCAGGCAGCCTCCTCGTCCTCGAACAGGGCGTAGCCGGTGCGCTCCAGCTCCTCGGCCAGCTCCTTGCCGCCGGAGCGCACGATGCGCCCGTTGACCATGACGTGCACGTAGTCCGGCACGATGTAGCTGAGCAGGCGCTGGTAGTGGGTGATGATCAAAAACGAGCGCTGCGGGTCGCGCATGCTGTTCACGCCGTCGGCCACAGCGCGCAGGGCGTCGATGTCCAGCCCGGAATCGGTCTCGTCGAGGATACACAGCCGCGGCTCGAGCATGGCCATGTGGAAGATCTCGTTGCGCTTCTTCTCGCCGCCGGAGAAGCCGGCGTTGACCGGTCGGTTGAGAAGCGACTCGTCAAGCTTGACCCACTGCGCCCGCTCGCGGGCCATCTTGAGGAAGCTGACCGGGTCGATCTCGCCCTCACCCCGGGCCTCACGGGCGGCGTTGACCGCCGCCTTGAGGAAGTAGCTGTTGCTCACCCCGGGGATCTCCACCGGGTACTGGAAGCCGAGAAAGACCCCGGCCCGGGCCCGCTCCTCGGGCTCCATCTCGAACAGATCCTGCCCCTCGAAGGTCACCGCGCCGTCGGTGACCTCGTAGCTCTCATCGCCGGCGAGCACCTTGGACAGGGTGCTCTTGCCCGACCCGTTGGGCCCCATGATGGCGTGCACCTCGCCGGGGCCCATCTCGAAGTCGATGCCCTTGAGGATCTCCGTCGTCTCGACGCTGGCGTGGAGGTTGTTGATCTTCAGCATGGTCCGCTTCTCCTGGGAATCTGTCTTATCCGACGCTGTCCTCGAGGGTGACCTCGAGCAGCTTCTGCGCCTCGACGGCGAACTCCATGGGCAGCTCCTGGAAGACCTCCTTGCAGAAACCGTTGACGATCATGGAGACCGCGTCCTCCTCGCTGATGCCGCGCTGCTTGCAGTAGAAGATCTGGTCATCGCCGATCTTCGAGGTGGTCGCCTCGTGCTCGAGCTGTGCGCTGGGGTTCTGGATGTCGATGTACGGGAACGTGTGGGCGCCGCAGTGGGAACTCATGAGCATGGAGTCACACTGCGAGTAGTTGCGGGCATTGCTCGCCGTGGGCAGCACCTTGACCAGGCCACGATAGCTCTGCTGGCCGTAGTCCGCCGAGATCCCCTTGGAGATGATGTGGCTGCGGGTGTTGTTGCCGATGTGGATCATCTTGGTGCCGGTATCCGCCTGCTGACGGCCGCGGGTCACCGCCACCGAGTAGAACTCGCCGATGGAGTCGTCGCCCTTGAGCACGCAGCTCGGGTACTTCCAGGTGATCGCCGAACCGGTCTCCACCTGGGTCCAGGAGATCTTCGAGCGCTTACCGGCGCACAGGCCGCGCTTGGTCACGAAGTTGTAGACGCCGCCGACGCCGTTCTCGTCGCCGGGGTACCAGTTCTGAACCGTGGAGTACTTGATCTGCGCATCGTCGTGGGCGTAAAGCTCGACCACGGCGGCATGCAGCTGGTTCTCGTCACGCTGCGGCGCGGTGCAGCCCTCCAGGTAGGAGACCGAACTGCCTTTCTCGGCAATGATCAGGGTCCGCTCGAACTGCCCGGTATGCCCGGCGTTGATGCGGAAGTAGGTGGACAGCTCCATGGGGCACTCCACGCCCTCGGGGATGTAGACGAAAGAGCCGTCCGAGAAGACCGCCGAGTTCAACGCGGCGAAGAAGTTGTCCTTGCGCGGCACGACGCTGCCGATGTACTGCCGCACCAGCTCCGGATACTCGTGCAGCGCTTCGGAGATCGAGCAGAAGATGACCCCGTGCTTGGCCAGCTCGTCCTTGAAAGTGGTGGTCACGGAGACGGAGTCGAAGACCGCATCCACCGCCACGTTGGAGCGCCGGGCGCCCTCGGCAGGCTCGCCCTCCTCCTGCACGCCCGCGAGCATCTTTTGCTCGTGCAGCGGAATGCCGAGCTTCTCGTAGGTCTCGAGCAGCTTCGGGTCGACCTCGTCGAGGCTCTTCGGCCCCTGCTTGGGGGCGGCGTAGTAGGAGATGGCCTGGAAGTCGATGGGCGGGAACTGCACGTTCTGCCACTGCGGCACAGCCATCTCCAGCCAGCCGCGGTAGGCTTCGAGCCGCCACTCGAGCATCCACTCCGGCTCGCCCTTCTTCTCGGAGATGAACCGGATGGTCTCCTCGTTGAGCCCCGGTGGTGCAAACTCCTGCTCGATATCGGTGAAGAAGCCGGCCTCGTAGCCCCGGCTGGTGAACCGTTCAATGGTTTCGTTGCTGCTCGACATGTCGCCCAAGCCTCCGGCTGCTCAGTGGCCAATAACCTGTTGACGGGGGTAGATCCCCACCGGCGCGCTGGCCGGCTCGCCCATCTCCGCCAGACTCACCGCCGCCAGGGCCTGCCGGACCACAGAGCTGATCCGCGACCAGGTGGCGCTGGCATTGCAGTCCTCGACGTGCGTGCAATTATCGGTCCCGCTCTCGACGCACTCGGTGAAGGCGATCGGCCCCTCGAGGGCCTCGATGACCTCGGCCACCGAGATCTGCTCGGGAGGCCGGGCCAGGCCGTAGCCGCCCTTGGCGCCGCGGTAGGAGCACAGCAGCCCGGCATGCACCAGCTGCTTCATGACCTTGCTAACCATCGGTTGCGGCAGGCCGTGGGCGCCCGCCAGCTGCGCGGCGTTGACCCGTTCTCCCGGCCGGCGTGCCATGGCCGAGAGGATGACAACGCCGTAATCGGTCTCGCGGTTGATTCGGAGCATGATCTCTGACTTCGCTCAATCCGTACTCAAAGGGTACATATTCCCGAACCCGAAGGGAAGACTCTTTAGAAGTCTTATAGTTCTAGGCGTGCACCCCTCCTGGATCCCCGCGGCGGCGCCGATCCATGGCAGGATGGGGGCGACTTGCCCGATCAGGAGAGCAGCTGTTGAATCCCCGGCCGCACAAACCGCGACTGCGCACAACCTACCGGCTGATCATCGAGGAGCGTGACAACGGCTGGGAGGTAGTCTTCTACAACGAACAGGGCGGCGTGCAGCACATCGGCAACTCGCAGACCGAGATCGCGGCGCTGCGCTCGGCCTACTTCATCGCCCGTTACTACCACTACGAGCACGACGTGCTCATGCGCACCCGGCACGGCGACAAACGCCTGGATATCGAGACCCTGATGCAAAACCGCCGTCCGAGCTGAACCGCAGGCCCGCTCAGGAAGCGGCGGCCGTGGCGTCGCCGCCGCCGAGGGCCTGCTCCTCGATACGGCGGATCTCGTCCCGCACCTGCGCGGCCGCCTCGAACTCGAGATCCCGGGCGTGCTCATGCATCCGCTTCTCCAGCTCACGGATCCGCCGTACCGCCTCCGCCGGCGACAGCCCGGCGTACGCGCCGGCCTCTTCGGCCACTCCGGCCGCCCGTTGCGGCGCGCCCGGCGCCGGCACCCCGCCGCGCTCCATGATGTCGGGCACCTCTTTGCGGATGCCCTGCGGGGTGATGCCGTGGGCCTCGTTGTGGGCGATCTGCTTGGCCCGCCGACGCTCGGTCTCGCCGATGGCGCGGCGCATGGAGTCGGTCACCTGATCGGCGTAGAGGATCGCGCGGCCGCTGATGTTGCGAGCCGCCCGGCCGATGGTCTGAATCAGTGAACGGGTCGAGCGCAGGAACCCCTCCTTGTCGGCATCGAGGATCGCCACCAGCGAGACCTCGGGGATGTCGAGCCCCTCGCGCAGCAGGTTGATGCCGACCAGGCAGTCGAAATGACCCAGGCGCAGGTCACGGATGATCTCGGTGCGCTCAACGGTGTCCACGTCGGAGTGCAGATAGCGCACGCGGATCCCGTTCTCCTCCAGGTACTCGGTCAGGTCCTCGGCCATGCGCTTGGTCAGCGTGGTGACCAGCACGCGCTCATCACGCTCGGCGCGGGCGCGGATCTCGCCATAGACATCATCGACCTGCGCGGTGGCCGGGCGCACCTCCACCTCCGGATCGACCAGCCCGGTGGGGCGAACCACCTGCTCGACCACCTGCCCGGCGTGCTCCTCCTCGAACGGGCCGGGCGTTGCCGAGACGAAGACCGTCTGCGGAGCCAGGCGCCGGAACTCCTCGAACTTCAGCGGCCGATTATCCAGCGCCGAGGGCAGGCGGAAGCCGTAGTCGACCAGCGTCTGCTTGCGCGAACGGTCGCCCTTGTACATGCCGCCGATCTGCGGAACGGTGACGTGGCACTCATCGATGAACAGCACCGCCTCCGGCGGGATGTAATCGAACAGGGTCGGCGGCGGCTCACCGGCCGCCCGCCCGGAGAGGTAGCGCGAGTAGTTCTCGATGCCGTTGCAATAGCCGAGCTCGAGCATCATCTCCATGTCGAAGCGGGTCCGCTCCTCGAGCCGCTGCGCCTCCACCAGCTTGTCGGCGGCGCGCAGCTCGCTGAGGCGCTCGCGCAGCTCCTCCTTGATCTGCTCGACGGCCCGGTGCAGCTGCTCCTTCGGGGTCACGTAGTGGGTCTTCGGATAGATGGTCACCCGCGGCACCCGGCGCAGCAGCTCGCCGGTGAGCGGGTCGAACCAGCTGATCTCCTCGATTTCATCGTCGAAGAGCTGCACCCGCACCGCCTCCTCCGGGGACTCGGCCGGGAAGATGTCGATCACCTCGCCGCGGGCGCGGTAGGTCCCGCGGGTAAGTTCGGTGTCGTTGCGGGTGTACTGCAGCTCGGCGAGCCGGCGCAGGATCGCCCGCTGGTCGATGCGCTCGCCGCGGACCAGGTGCAGGAGCATCGACATGTACGCCTGCGGGTCACCGAGGCCGTAGATGGACGATACCGAGGCGACGATGACCGTATCCTGGTGCTCGAGGAGCGCCTTGGTGGCGGACAGGCGCATCTGCTCGATGTGCTCGTTCACCGAGGCATCCTTCTCGATGAAGGTATCCGACGACGGCACGTACGCCTCGGGCTGGTAGTAGTCGTAGTAGGAGACGAAGTACTCGACCCGGTTCTCCGGCAGGAACTCGCGCATCTCGCCATAGAGCTGGGCGGCCAGGGTCTTGTTGGGAGCGAGCAGGATCGCCGGGCGCTGCAGCCGCTCGATGACGTTGGCGATGGTGAACGTCTTACCGGAACCGGTGACCCCGAGCAGGGTCTGATCCGAGAGCCCCGACTCGATCCCCTCGACGAGCTCCTCGATGGCCTGGGGCTGATCACCCGCCGGCTGAAACCGGGCGTTGAGCTTGAAACGTTCCGTCATCGAACCCCCGCATTCATCTTGGGCGCACCCTGACCCGGCGCCCTGCACACAGCGTCTACCCGCTCGACCAACGACACCACCTGCCGGACCCTGCCCACTGAACCCCGAAGCCTCAACCCCGCCCCACGCGCACTGAACCGTGAACACCCGACCCGAAAACCCTTATCATACGCACCGAGCCCAACTTTCAACGCGGAGCCAGACCATGGACCTTCAGCTTGCCGATCGCGTCCAGCGCATCAAGCCATCGCCGACGCTCGCCGTCACCGCCCGCGCCGCCGAGCTGCGCGCCGCCGGCCACGACGTCATCGGCCTCGGCGCCGGCGAACCGGACTTCGACACCCCCCCGCACATCATCGAGGCCGCCGTCCGGGCCGCCCAACAGGGGCAGACCCGCTACACCGCCGTGGACGGTACTGCCGAGCTCAAGCAGGCGGTCATCGACAAGCTCGAGCGCGACAACCGCCTGAACTACGAGCCCAGCCAGATCCTCGTCTCCAGCGGTGCCAAGCAGTCCCTGTTCAACGCCATGGCGGCGGTGCTCAACGACGGCGACGAAGTGGTCATCCCAGCGCCCTACTGGGTCTCCTACCCGGACATGGCCCTGGTCTTCGGTGCTCAGCCGGTGTTCGTGGCCGCCGGTGCCGAGAGCCGCTTCAAGATCACCCCCGAGCAGCTCGAGCAGGCCCTGACCCGCAAGACCCGCATGGTCATCCTCAACAGCCCGTCCAACCCCACCGGCACCGCCTACACCCGTGACGAACTGGCGGCGCTGGGCGCCGTGCTCGAGCAGCACCCCCAGGTGGTGGTGGTCAGCGATGACATCTACGAGCACATCCTCTGGCGCGATGAACCCTTCACCAACATCGCCATGGCCGCCCCGCAGCTGGTCGACCGAACCATCGTCGTCAACGGCGTCTCCAAGGCGTACGCCATGACCGGGTGGCGGATCGGCTACGCGGCCGGCCCAGCCCCGCTGATCGGCGCCATGAAGAAGGTGCAGTCGCAGAGCACCTCCAACCCGGCTTCCATCTCCCAGGCCGGCGCGCTGGCCGCGCTCAACGGCGATCAGGGCTGCATCCAGCCCATGCTCGAGCAGTTCAAGGCCCGCCACGACTTCGTCGTCGAGCGGCTGAACGCCATGCCGGGGGTCAGCTGCACGCCCTGCGACGGCACCTTCTACTGCTTCCCGCACATGGAGGAGGCGATGAACCGGGTCGGCGCCAAGGACGACGTCGCCTTCGCCGAGCAGCTGATCAACGACGCCGGCGTGGCCCTGGTCCCGGGTTCCGCCTTCGGTCTCCCCGGGTACGCGCGCATCTCCTATGCTACAAGTATGGAGAACCTGGAGCGCGCCATGGACCGGCTGCAGCAGGCCCTGGGCGGCTGATCGGCACCGCTCCTCGCCCCCGCGATGGCCCCGGGCGATCGCGGGGGCGGCAGGACGGGCACGGAAAACCCCATAGAGGCTTGACCAACGCAGTAGAGGATCGGCAGAATACGCAGCGCGTCGTGAGGTGACACCACGCTTCCCCGGTAGCTCAGCGGTAGAGCAAGTGACTGTTAATCACTGGGTCGGCGGTTCGAATCCGTCCCGGGGAGCCATCCACCACCCCTTCCTGTCGGCCACCCGACTCCGCGGGCGCAAGGTGATAACCCTGTATCACCGGGAGGCCGGGCGACCCCTCACCGGTATGAGAGGCCGCCACCCCCAAGTCCGGATCTCAGCAGCATTCCCGCTCGATGGCGGAGAGCATGCTCAGACCCGCATCATCGCCGCGCTGAACGAATAACTCCCGGATCACGTTAATCTGCGCGTGGACCATCAGGCGCGTATCCGGCTCTGAACCATCCCGGCCGCCCAGCTCACGCTCCAGATACCGCCGCACTCGGCTATTCTCCGGCTCCTCTGCGATGTGGCGGTCAACGCACTGGAGCAGGCGCTGGATGGCCCGCTCACAATCCAGACCAGGCCCGAGCTCAGACATCGCCGTACTCGATCACCAGGTCCTCGTCACGCACCACCATCTGGCACATCAGACGCCAGTTGGTGGGCAGATCATCGACGCGCATGCGATCGATCTCCGCTTGGGTGACCTTGCCCAGCTCGAGCAGGACCCGCTCCTCGCGGTCCGTCAGTGGACCCGCCATTGTCCCTTTTGCGACACCGTAATGGACATAAACCAGACAACTGCCACACTCGCCGTCCTGGCAATCGAAAGAGATCGGGATGTGGTTCCGGCGGGCCAGTTTCAGGACCGGCTCCGTATGACTGCCTGCCACCGCCTCTACGGTTTGCTCCCCGTGGTCTGGATGCCGAAAGGTCACGCTGGGCATAGCTTCACTCCTGCCTTGCCAAATGGGTTATGGATCGATCGAAGCACCACCCATCCAGCAACTTTCGGGCCATGGCGCGACCGCCCTCCACGGGCCCAGAGGTCATGCGGCAGAGGCGAACCTATTCCAGGGTGAAGCCGACCTTGATCGTCACCTGCCAGTGACTCACTCGCCCGTCCTCGATATGGCCTCGGGTATCCACCACCTGGAACCAGCGCAGGTGGCGAAGGCTCTCGCCGGCACGTGCGATGGCGTTGTTGACGGCCTCCTCGATTCCGTCGGGCGACGAACCAGTCAGTTCGACGATCTTGTAGACGTGGTCACTCATCCGTGATGCTCCTGATGACTGGGAAGTGGGCAGCGGCCGATGCCCGGCTCCGCTCTGGCGGGGCCGGGCATGCCCTTTCACCCCGGCCCGGACCGGGGTGAAACCGCGGTTACGCCTCCAGGTCGTATCGGTCGGCGTTCATGACCTTGGTCCAGGCCGCGACGAAATCGTGGACGAACTTCTCCTGGTTGTCGTCCTGGGCATAAACCTCGGCGTAGGAGCGCAGGATCGAGTTGGAGCCGAAGACCAGGTCCACCCGGGTCGCCGTCCACTTCACTGCATCGCTGCTGCGCTCACGGATCTCGTAGCGGTTCTTGCCCACCGGCTTCCAGGTGTAGGCCATGTCGGTGAGGTTGACGAAGAAGTCGTTCGTCAGCTGCCCCTCGCGATCGGTGAGCACGCCATCCTTCGCACCGCCGTGGTTGGTGCCGAGCACCCGCATGCCGCCGACGAGGACAGTCATCTCCGGCGCCGTCAGACCCATCAGCTGCGTGCGGTCGAGCATCATCTCCTCGGGCTGGACCGCGTAGTCCTTCTTGAGCCAGTTGCGGTAACCGTCGGCGAGCGGCTCGAGGTACTGGAAGGAGTCGACATCGGTCATCTCCTGGCTGGCATCGCCGCGCCCCGGGGCGAAGGGCACCGTGATCTCGTGGCCGGCCGCCCGGGCCGCCTGCTCAATGCCCACGTTGCCAGCGAGCACGATGGTATCGGCCACGCTGGCCCCGGTCTCGGCAGCGATGCCCTCAAGAACGCCAAGCACCTTCGCCAGACGCTGGGGCTCGTTGCCCTCCCAGTCCTTCTGCGGGGCAAGCCGGATACGGGCGCCGTTGGCACCACCCCGGTAGTCGGAGCCGCGGAAGGTCCGGGCGCTGTCCCAGGCGGTGGCGACCATCTCGCCGATGCTCAGGCCGCTATCGGCGATCTTCGCCTTGACCTCATTCACATCGTAGTCCGTCCGGCCGGCCGGCACGGGGTCCTGCCAGATCAGATCCTCGGTCGGTGCCTCCGGTCCGATGTAGCGCGTCCGCGGCCCCAGATCCCGATGGGTGAGCTTGAACCAGGCCCGGGCGAAGACCTCGTCGAAGTAGGCGGGGTCGTTGTAAAAGCGCTCGGAGATCTTGCGATACGCCGGATCCATCTTCATGGCCATGTCCGCATCGGTCATGATCGGGTTCAGGCGGATCGACGGATCCTCGACGTCGACCGGCTTGTCCTCCTCCTTGATATCCACCGGCTCCCACTGCCACGCGCCGGCGGGGCTCTTGGTCAACTCCCACTCGTAGTTGAGCAGCAGGTGGAAGTAGCCGTTATCCCAGCGCGTGGGATAGGTCGTCCAGGCGCCCTCGATCCCGCTGGAGACCGTGTCGCGCCCGATCCCCCGGGAGACCTTGTTGTTCCAGCCAAGGCCCTGTTCGTCGACATCGGCGGACTCCGGGTCCGGACCGAGATGCTCCACGTTGCCGTTGCCGTGACACTTGCCCACCGTGTGCCCGCCGGCGGTCAGGGCGACGGTCTCCTCGTCGTTCATGGCCATGCGCTCGAAGGTGATGCGCACGTCTTCGGCGGTCCGTAGCGGATCCGGGTTGCCGTCCACGCCCTCGGGGTTGACGTAGATCAGGCCCATCATCACCGCCGCCAGCGGGTTCTCCAGCGACTCGCGGTCGTCACCATAGCGGCTGTCCTCGGCATCACTCGGCGCCAGCCACTCCTTCTCCGAGCCCCAGTAGATGTCCTTCTCCGGGTGCCAGATGTCCTCGCGCCCGAGGGAGAACCCGTAGGTCTTCAGGCCCATGGACTCGTAGGCCACGTTGCCGGCAAGGATGATCAGGTCGGCCCAGCTGAGCCGGTTGCCGTACTTCTTCTTGATCGGCCAGAGCAGACGCCGCGCCTTGTCCAGGTTGACGTTGTCCGGCCAGCTGTTGATGGGGGCAAACCGCTGGTTGCCGGTGCCGCCGCCGCCCCGGCCGTCCGCCACCCGATAGGTGCCGGCGGCGTGCCAGGCCATGCGAATCATCAGCCCGCCGTAATGGCCCCAGTCCGCCGGCCACCACTCCTGACTGTCGGTCATGAGTTGGTGGAGATCCCGCTTGACCGCGTCGAGATCGAGCTTCTTGACCTCCTCACGATAGTTGAAGCCCGGGCCCATCGGATCGGGTTTGTGGTCGTGCTGGTGCAGGATGTCGAGGTTCAGGGCGTTGGGCCACATGTCCATGTTGGACTCGCCCACCTGGGTCATCGCGCCGTGCATCACCGGGCAGCCGCCGGTCTTCTGCTGATCGGTCATTGTTATCTCCGTTGCTTCCTGCGGATTGCCGTTTTGAACGATTCCATTTTGCGCTTGTGCGCAGTCTCACTCAAGACGGCTCCCTGATCGAATGTAGCAATCACAGTGTTCCTGTCACCCGCTGGGGCTACCCGGCGGGTCAACGCACCGCTTGCAATGACATCCATCATCGCGATAATGCCGGCTTCCTTGGCAACCCTGGAGTCTGCATGAGCGACACCAACGAGAACGGTGCGCGGGAGCCGGAGATCCCGCTTCCGAGCGTGACCACGGCCCTGCTCCCCATCGCCTTCACCATGGGCCTGATGGTCTTTCAGATCCTCGCCTTCGACGACTTCGTCCCCCACGTACCACTGGCCCTGGGCATCGCCTTCACCGGCCTGCTTGGCTGGTACCACGGCATCCGCTGGTGGCGGATGGAGAACGGCCTCTACCACGTCGTCCATATCGGTCTTCAGTCGGTGGCCATCCTGATTACCGTGGGCATGATCATCGGCACCTGGATCCTCTCGGGGACCGTGCCGCTGCTGATCTACTACGGCCTGCTGCTGATCACCCCGGAACTGTTCCTGCTCGCCGCCATGATCCTCACCGCCGTGGTCTCCATGGCCGTGGGCACCTCCTGGGGCACGGTCGGCACCGTGGGTCTGGCCCTGGTGGGCGTCGGCGAGGGGCTGGGCATCCCCATGGCCCTGACCGGCGGCGCCATCGTCTCGGGTGCTTTCTTCGGCGATAAGATGTCGCCGCTGTCCGACACCACCAATCTCGCCCCGGCCGTCACTGGCACCAACCTGTTCAGCCACATCCGCAACATGATGGCCACCTCCGTGCCGGCGCTGATTGTTGCCGGCACCGCGTACTGGGCCATCGGCTTTGGCTACGCGGACACCGGCCTGGAGAGCGGACGCATCGAGACCATCCTCGAGGGCCTGGAGGCGCAGTTCACACTGCATCCGGTGCTGCTGCTGCCGGCGGTGCTGGTCATGGGCCTGGCGCTGATGCGTTTCCCGGTGCTACCCACGCTCTTTGCCGGTGCGATCGCCGGCGCGGTCATGGCGGTCCTCGTCCAGGGCACCGATCTGACCACCGCGATCATGGCGATGCAGGACGGCTTCGTCAGCGAGACCGGCGTCGAATCGGTGGACGACCTGCTCTCCACCGGTGGCATCCAGTCGATGATGTGGACGATCTCGCTGGTGCTCATCGCCCTCGCCTTCGGCGGGATCCTGGAGCAGACGCGCAGCATCGAGGCCATCCTCAACGCCATCATCCAGCGCATCCGCGGTCGGTTCTCCCTGTTCGCGGCAAGCACCGGCAGTGCCGCCGGCACCAACCTCATCTCCGGCGACCCGTATCTGTCGATCGCACTGCCGGGCCGGATGTACGCCCCGGTCTATCGGGGGCAGGGACAATCGACCCTGAACCTGTCGCGTTCAGTGGAGGAAGGCGGGACCATGATCAACCCGCTGATCCCCTGGGGCGCGGGTGGTGCCTTCACCGCCGGTGCGCTGGGCATCCCGACGCTGGTCTACGCCCCCTTTGCCATCGTCTGCTGGCTGTCGCCGCTGATCGGCCTGCTCTTTGCGGCGACCGGGTGGTTCATGCCACGCGCCACCGAGGAAGAGCAGCAGCGCTGGCAGGACAACCATGAATCCATCATGGTCCAGGGCGGCGTGGTCAACTCCGCCGATCTCGACCCCGAGGAGCTGGAGCGGGCCTTCGACCGCTACCGGCGTCGCTGACTAGGGCACGGCAATGCCGCTGGGTTGGCCCAGCCACCCCGGCGGCATTGCCCGATGCCTAGCCGACCGATTTGCGCCTCCGATCCGGCGTAGGCACCATTGCGCGGTCGCCTGCTCAAGCCATCCAACGCGTCTTTCCAGTTAACGAAAAACCAACAGACCGCCTGCAACGGGGAAGCGAATCCTCATGCTCAGTGCCGTCCGTCTCACCCCGAAGCTGCTCCTCCTCTTCGGCGTCCCCACTCTGCTGGCCTTTGTCATCGTCGGCGGGATCGCCACCCACCAGGCCAACGACCGCTTCAGCACCGAGATCACCGACTCGACTCAGGAGCTGAGCGAGGCCGGTGCCGAGGCCATCAGCCAGTGGCTCGACACGCACACGGCCTACGTCTCCGCCCTGGCGCACAGCGAGGCGCTCGCCTCCGGCGACCCCGATCGGATCGGTGACTTCCTCGCCGGCCAGGGCGAGCACATGAGCGACGAATACGAAGTGCTGATCTTCGTCGACACCGAGGGGACGGCCACCTACCACCACGGCGGCGAGCAGACGGATCTCTCCGGGCGCGACTACTGGCAGACCATCGTCGAAGAGGAGCGGGAGACGCTGGTCATCTCCGATCCGGTCCACTCCGCCAGTACTGGCAATCCGATCACCGTCATCGCCCGGGCAGTTACCGATGCCGGGGGGGATGTCATCGGCCTGGTGGCGGTGACCGTCACCCTCGACACCTTGGCCGATGTGGTGGCATCGACTACGGATCGCGCTGGCGCCCTCTCCTGGGCCTTGAGCGCCGACGGCCTCACCGTCGCCCACCCGGACGAGGACGTGCGCATGGAAGAGAACGCGCTGGAGTCCGGGGATACCGACTACCAGGCGATCGCCCAGCGCATGGTCGACGGTGAGCGAGGCGTGGGCACCTTCAGCGGGGCCGACGACACCGCCTACACAGCGGCCTTTGCCCCGGTCTCCGGACTCTCCGGCTGGTCGCTGGGGATCGCCGTGCCAGAATCAGAACTGATGGCCGCTGCCCGCGATCTGCAGCAGAACCTGCTGATCGTCTTCGCCGCGGCGGTGGTGCTGCTTGGCGGGATCATCGTCCTGGTGGCCCGGCGCATCGCGCAGCCGATCGCCGCCACCGGCCGGGCACTGGGCGAGATCGCCAGCGGCGAAGCCGACCTCACCCGCCGCCTGGAGGTCCATTCCCGGGATGAGGTGGGCGAACTGGCCACCAACTTCAACGCCTTCATTGACCGGCTCCAGGGGTTGATCGGCTCGGTCGCCGACGCCTCAACCCAGCTCTCCGCCTCTGCCGAGGAGCTGTCGGCCTCGGTGCGCGAGACCAGCGGCCAGCTGCGCGAGCAGCAGTCCGAGACCGAGCAGGTGGCCACCTCCATGAACGAGATGGCGGCCACCATCCAGCAGGTCGCCGAAAACGCCTCGGACGCCTCCGAAGCCGCCCGCCGGTCCGATCAGGCCGCCCAGTCGGGCTCGGAGGTCGTGCAGGAGAACGCCGACGAGATCCGTCAGGTGGCACAGCAGGCCGAGACCGCCGCCGGCGTCGTCCAGCAGCTCAATGAAGACGCCGAGCGGGTTACCAAGGTGCTCGACGTGATCCACGAGATCACCGAGCAGACCAACCTGCTTGCCCTCAACGCCGCCATCGAGGCAGCGCGCGCCGGGGAGAACGGCCGCGGGTTCTCGGTCGTCGCCGAGGAGGTGCGCAAGCTGGCCACCCGCACCCAGACCTCCACCGAGGAGATCCGCGAGATCCTCGACACCCTGCGCGGGCGCATCGAAGAGGCGGCCCAGGCCATGGAGAACGGCCGCAGCAGCTCTGGCCAGGCAGTAACCATTGCCTCGCGCGCGTCGGAGTCGCTGGGTGCGATCACCGAGTCCGTAGGGACCATCAACGACATGAACACCCAGATCGCCAGCGCTGCGGAGGAGCAGTCGGCGGCCTCCGAGGAGATCAACCGCTCGCTGACCCAGATCAAGGCGACCATCGACGCCACCGCCAGCGGCGCCTCCCAGGTCGCATCGGCCAGCGAGGAAGTCGCCCGGCTGGCCGCCGACCTGCAGGACCGCGTGGGGCAGTTCCGCGTCCGCTGACCGGGGCTGCCCCGATCAGCCGCCGCGGCGCAGGGCGGGCACCGCCGTCAGGGCGCGGAGCAGCGTGACCAGGGGCGAGCGGTACTGCAGGGTGCGCCCGGTGCCGGTGACCCCGCGGATTCGGGGCACCAGGACATCGGCCACCCGTTCCGGGGGCTCGGCCAGGCGATCAATAATCGGCCGGGCGCTCTCGGGCAAATCGGCGAGCAGCAGCTCGGTGCGCACCAGCCCGGGACGCAGCTCGTGGACGCCCACCCCGCGCTCGCCGGCGGCCTGCAGCTCGCGACGCAGCTGACGGGAGAGCTCCGCCACCGCCAGCTTGCTGACCCGATGCGGGATGGAGGTCCGCGAGAAACGCGCCCCCAGCCCCGAGAACCCGAAGTTGAACAGGTGGTAGCACGGCTGCTGCGCCGCCGGTTGGGCCTGCATGCGCCGCAGCGCCGCCGCACAAAGCTGCATGGAGCCGGTGAGGTTGGTCGCGCAGGTGCCAGCAATGTCCGCCGTATCCAGCCCGGTCAGCGGCCGCTTGAAGCGCCCGGCGGTACCGGCGTTATTCACCCAGCGGTGGATGGTCCCCAGTCGCTCGACGGCGAAATCCGCCAGCCGCTCGGCCTCCCCGGGGTCGGCGACGTCGGCGGCGAGGACGTGTAGACGCTCCCCGGCCCCCGTGGCGGCGGCCAGCTCGGTCCGCGCCGCATCCAGCCGCGCCGGATCCCGGGCGCAGACGACCACAGTATCCCCGGCGGCGAGGAAACGCTGCGCCATGGCCAGGCCCAGGCCGCGGCTGCCGCCGGTGAGCACCACCCCGAGCGGCGGCCCGGCGGCCGCGGAGGCGGGGTGGTTGTGCGGGGATGCGGAGGGCTCGCTCATAATCGCTGCAAGCTAGCCGGCAGCCGGCCCCGGGTCAACGCCCGGGGCCGGCCGCCGCCACGCCACCGGCTAGAAGTTGTAGCTCGCCCCCAGGGTGTAGTTGCGGCCGAGGATCGGCGCCGAGCTCTTGAAGAAGCTCTCGTGGCGTCGGCCGTCCTCGTCGAGGAGGTTCCGGCCGCGGAAGAACACGCGCAGCTCCTCGACATCCTGCGGTTCCCAGCCGATATCGAAGCCGACCAGGTTGTAGCTGCCGGTCTCGGTCTCCGCCGGGCCGGTATCCGTCTGCCGGAAAACGTGTCGCCAGTCCACGGCGAAGTCCAGGGTCCGCCAGGCGGTGTCCGCGCCGACCCCCAGCCGCGGCGCCGTCATCCGCGGCAGGCTCCCGCCGTCGCGGAAGCGCCCGCGCAGGTAGTCGCCGCTGGCCCGGGCGGTCACCGGCCAGTCGGCCACGGTGAGATCGTGCTCCGCCTCGAACTCCAGGCCGTAGAGATGGACGTCGGCGGCGGTGTTGTAGACCAGCTGATCGCCCTCTTCATCGTAATCTGCATCCCCGTCAACGCGCAGAGGCTCGCCGTTGTCGTCGAAGCTCTGGAAGTAGATGTAGTCATCCACCCGGTTGTAGAAGACCGCGGCGTCGTAGCGGACCGCCCCCTGGTGGCGCTCCAGGGCGATGTCCAGGTTGAGGTACTGCTCCTCGCCGAGATCCGGATCCCCCACCTCCCAGGTGCCGGCGGCGCCGTGGCGCCCGAAGGCGTAGAGCTGCTCGGCCGAGGGGGCGCGCTCGGCGTAGGTCACCGACGTGCGCAGGCGGTGGGCGTCGTCGAGCTCGAAGCGGGCACCGGCGGAGGCGCTGCCGGTAGTGAAGGTGCGGCTGCCGAGTTCCTCCTGGAAGTTGCGCTCGGGCACGTCGACCCCGTTGATACTGCCGTCTTCGGCGACCTTCTTGATTTGCTGGTCCGCCACATCCGCCGCCCGTGAGCGCTCGTGGTTGAGCCGGGCGCCGAACTCCACGGCGCCGAAGCCGGTGGGCAGCTCCTCGACCACGAAGACCCCGGTGGAGGTGGTCTCGGTGGGGCGAATGAGGTCGTCGCCATCGGCCGCGCCGATGTAATCCACGTCGTGGAAATCGATGCCGACGGTCCCGCGCAGCCCGCCGAGGGCGTCCAGGGGATCGTGGGTCAGCTCCAGCCGGGCGTCGAGCTCGTCCTGCTCGAAGGTCGCCTCCAGCTCTCGCTCGTCCAGCCGTCCGGTGCTCGTGTCGTACTCGTACTCGATCTCATCCTGGACGAACTCGGTGTAGGAGAGATTGAAACGGGCGGCCGAGAAGCCGTCGAACGGGTCGTAGAACTCACTGCGCAGATCGAAGCGGTCGTGCTCGGCGTAGATCCGCTCGTACTCGTCGGAGAGGTCGATATCGCCTGTGTTGTGCACCGGGAAGAAAGCCTCCGGCACGCCGTACTCGATCTCCCAGCGGTCGTAGCCGACGCCGATGTAGCCCCAGTCCTCGGACCACATCCCGGTCAGTGACCAGCTGTCGTCCTTGACGTCGCTGTTGACCAGCGTATCGCGGATCAGGTGATCGCCGTCGCGTCCCTCCTCAAGCTGGAAGCCGGCGATGTCGGCGTCGTCGCTGCGACTGAGGCTGTAGTCGGTGCGCAGGGCGAACCCCTCGGTCAGGGGCACTTCGACACCGGCGTAGCCCTGGCGCTTGTTGGCATTGTCGGTGTAGGCGCCGTAAAGGCGGCCGGAGACCTGGTCGCCGATAAACGGGTCAAAGCGGCTGGTGACCATGTTCACGGCCCCGCCGGCGGCCCCGGAGCCGTACATCAGTGTCGCCGGCCCGCGGATGAACTCCACCGACTGCGCCCGCCGCGAGTCCCCCCCGACGGCGTGATCGACGCCCTCGTCCGAGACATCGCTGATGCGCATGCCGTCCTGCAGCTCCTCGACCCGGGACCCCTGCAGGCCACGGATCGTGGGCCGGCCCACGCCGGGCCCGAAGTCCGCGTTGCTGATCCCCGGCAGGCCGTCGAGGACCTCGCCGATGGTCCCGCCACCGCGACGGCGCTCCAGCGCCTCACCCTCCACCACCGAGATCGGGCGCACGAGTTCGCTCTCCGTGCGGCTGCCCAGGGGATCGCCGGTCACGGTCACCTGAGGCAGGACCTCGGCCCCCGAGCCCCCAAGCACCGCCGCCGGTGCCGCCAGCCCCGCCAGACCGGCCGCCGGCAGTGCGCCGCGCCACGATACCGCGAGGGTCCGGAACCGGAGTATCATGCTACCTCCTTCATGCAAATGCGAATGCGTCCTGTTTATTTTATCCGCTCAGCCGTATGTCCGCCAGGGGCTGCGGCAGCCGCGACCCCTACGGCCGGAAGCGCTCGTCCGCCCGACCCTCGGCGAAGCGGGCCCGGGCCTCGTCCAGCCAGCCGCGGCGCACCGGGCCCTGTGGACCCAACTCCGGCGTACACGGCTTGATGTCGAGTAGCGGCGTGCCGTCGAGCATGTCCGGCCCCCGGATCTCGAGGGTGTTGCCGCGCACCGCCTCCAGTCGCACGGTGGACAGGCCGATGGGGTTCGGCCGCCGGGGCGCCCGGGTGGCGAAGACACCGTGGGGGCGATCATCGAGAAAGGGGACCACCTCGAGCTCGTAGCCCTCGCTGCGGTCGAAGAGAAAGATCAGGGTGATGTGCGAGAACCCGTCCAGATCCTTGAGCCCGGCCGCGTAGGCGGGATCGACCTCCACCTGGCCGGTGAAGTCGCCGGCACCGCTCGGCTGGACCGGCATACCGCGACGTTCGGTGTGCGGGGTGCGGATCACCCCGATCGGCTGCATCTCGATCATGCGCTCCTCCTCTGCAGGCAGGTCACGCCCCTGCGGGGCGCAAACGCGCACAGTCTGCGTCATTGCGCGGGCGCATGCAGCCTTGTTGCATCAGCACACGGCGCACGGGGGAAGTGCAGGCGCACATCGAGGGCAAGGATCCCGCCCGGACCCAATGCCTGGCGCGGCGAGGGATACGTGCCCCCGCCGCCCAGGTGCCAACGAGCCCCGGGCGGCGGGGGCGACGGGTCAGTCCATACGCGCCCGGACGCGATCGAACTCGCGCTCGATCTCCTCGCCGGGACGGCCACCAATGCGGCTGAAGACCAGGATCGCCAGTGTCCCGAGGATGAAGCCGGGCAGGATCTCGTACATATCGAACAGGCCACCCTCGAGCAGATCCCAGACGACCACCGTCACCGCACCGACGACGATCCCCGCCAGCGCACCGTTGCGGGTGGTACCCCGCCAGAACACCGAGAGGATGATCACCGGGCCGAAGGCGGCACCGAATCCAGCCCAGGCGTAGGCGACCAGGTCGAGGACCGCGGCGTCCGGATCGAACGCCAACAGCGTTGCGAAGAGTCCGATGACGAGCACCGTGGCACGGCCGACCCAGACCAGCTCGCGATCGCCGGCGCGCGGGCGCAGGAAGCGCTTGTAGAAGTCCTCGGACAGGGCCGAGGAGGAGACCAGCAGCTGCGAGTCGATGGTGCTCATGATCGCCGCCAGCACCGCCGCCAGCAGGCAGCCGGCCACCCACGGGTTGAACAGCGCCTGGATCAGGGCCAGGAAGACCGTCTCGGGGTTGTCCAGGGTGCCGGTCCCCTCGAAGAAGGCGATACCGGCAAAGCCGGTGAAGATCGCCCCGAACAGGGCAAAGACCATCCAGCTGATGCCGATGAACCGGGCCGCCGGGATGTCCTTCGGGCTGCGGATGGCCATGAATCGGGTCAGCACGTGGGGCTGCCCGAAGTAGCCCAGCCCCCAAGCCATCAGCGAGATGATGCTGAACAACGTCACGTCGTGGAAGGCATCCAGCGCCCCGGGCTCGAAGTCCGCCACCGCCCCGGCGGTCTCCGACCAGCCGCCGAGATTCATCACCGTGATCACCGGCACCAGGATCAGCGCGACGAACATCAGGATGCCCTGGATGAAGTCGGTCCAACTAACCGCCAGGAAGCCGCCAAGCAGGGTGTAGACCAGGATCACCGAGGCGCCGACCGCCAGGGCCAGCGTGTAGTCCACGCCAAAGGTGTCCTCGAACAGCGTGCCCGCCGCCACCAGCCCGGCCGAGGTGTAGAAGGTGAAAAAGAGCAGGATCACCAGGGCGGAGACCACGCGCAGGGCGGAGGTCCGGTCCCGGAAACGGTTCTCGAAGTAGGCGGGGATGGTGATGGAGTCCCGCGCCACCTCGGTGTAGCGGCGCAGCCGCTCGGCGATGAACTGCCAGTTGAGGTAGGCGCCGATGGCCAGGCCCACCGCGATCCAGATCTGATTCATCCCCGAGGCGTAGACCGCCCCGGGCAAGCCGAGCAGCAGCCAGCCGCTCATGTCCGAGGCGCCGGCGGACAGGGCCGCAGTCCCCGATCCGAGACGCCGCCCGCCGAGGATGTAGTCGGCCAGGCTCTTGGTGAAGCGGTAGGCGAAGAGCCCCACCAGGATCATGAGGATCAGGTAGACGACAAAGGTCGCCAGCAGCGGGATGTTCAGATCGAGCTCCCCGTTCATTGGTCCTCCTCCCGCAGCTTGCGGCGCACCAGGCTCGCCAGCGCGAGCACCACCACCAGCAACATCGGCACCAGCAGCCAGAACCAGGTGGCTGCCGTGAGGTTCTCTTCCATAGCCCGCTCCTCCGCTTGTGCAACGCCCGCCGCCCGGCGGCCGCGGGTCAGGGTCAACGATTACCGGGTGCAGATTCCGTGCCGCTGCGCACCGCCCGGCATCCCCGGACGCAGGCGCGGCGATTGCACCATGCGTGACCGGGGATGAAATACCAGGCACTGCGATCGTGCAAGGCACTGCGCCGGCATACCGCCCTCGCCGACCCGGCCGACAGGCGCCACAATCAGGGAAAGCGCCGCCCGCTCGCAGGCCGAGCACTGCGCGCGGGGCGGGCTGGCACGCGCCCTGCACGCAGCAGGCGATGTCCGCCCTGATTCGATCCGCCCGAGGAGGTGCCATGAGCGCGTTCGTCCATCCGGACCCCGAGCAGCTGCTGCCCGTCGAGCGCCAACCCCTGGCCGCGGCCTATCGCATCGACGAGCCCACCCGCAGCCAGGCCCTAATCCGGGAGGCCGAGTGCGACCCGCAGACCCGGGCGCGTATCCAGGAGCGGGCCCGCACCCTGGTCCACGGCATGATCCGTGCCCAGCGCCGCCAGTCCTCGCTGACCGCGCTGCTCCACGAATACGACCTCTCCAGCGAGGAAGGGGTCGCGCTCATGTGCCTGGCCGAAGCGTTACTGCGCATCCCCGACGCCCCCACGGCCGATCGGTTGATCCACGACAAGCTCGGCGCCGGAGGCTGGTCATCGCACCTGGGCCGCGACCGCCGCCTGCTGGTCAACGCCGCCACCCTGGGCCTGGCGCTGACCGGGCGGATCCTCGATGCCGGCGAAGCCGAACGCTGGTTCGGGGCTCAACTGCGCGGTGCCATGGCGCGCCGGGGGGCGCCACTGATCCGCCGCGCGGTGCGCCGCTCCATGGGCCTGCTCGGCGAGACCTTTGTCCTCGGCCGCGACATCCCCGAGGCGCAGCGGCGTGCCCGCAAGCTCGAAGCCAAGGGGTACCGCTACTCCTACGACATGCTCGGCGAAGCGGCGCGGACCGATGCCGACGCCGAGCGCTTCTTCCAGGCTTACTGCGCAGGGATCGAACACTTTGGCCGCAGCGCCGACCCCAACGCATCGATGGACGCCCGCGCCGAGGTCTCGGTGAAGCTCTCGGCCCTCGACCCGCGCTTCGAGCCCGGCCAGGAGGAACGCGTCCGGGAGACGGTCATCCCACGGCTGCAGGCGCTCTGCCGACGGGCCCGGGAGGCCGGCATCGCCCTGTGCGTGGACGCCGAGGAAGCGGCCCGGTTGGATCTGACCCTGGACGTGCTCGAGGCGGTGATGGCCGACCCCGAACTGGCCGACTGGCACGGCCTGGGGATCGCGGTGCAGGCCTACCAGAAGCGGGCGCCGGAGTGGATCGAGTGGCTTGCCGAACGGGCGCGGCACCACCAGCGACGGCTGCGGGTCCGCCTGGTCAAGGGCGCCTACTGGGACACCGAGGTCAAGGACACCCAGATCCAGGGCCTCGACGACTACCCCGTCTTCACGCGCAAGGCGGCCAGCGACGTCTGCTTCCTGGCCTGCGCCCGGCGCATGCTGCGCTACCCCGAACAGATCTACCCCCAGTTCGCCACCCACAACGCCCACACGGTGGCCGCCGTGCTGGAACTGGCCGAAGAGCAACCCTTCGAGTTCCAGCGCCTGCACGGCATGGCCGACGAGCTTTACGATCAACTCGTCGACGCCCGCCCCGGCCGCGGTGTCCCGGTGCGCATCTACGCGCCGGTGGGCCAGCACGAGGCCCTGCTCCCCTACCTGGTCCGGCGGCTGCTGGAGAACGGCGCCAACTCCTCCTTCGTCAACCGGATCCACGAGGGCGACGTAGAGACCCTGATCGCCGATCCGGTGGAGCACCTGCGCTCGCGTCCGACCCTGCGCCATCCCCACCTGCCTCTGCCGGCCGGGATCTTCGGCCCGGGTCGGACCAACAGCCGCGGCATCGATTTCTCCAACCGCCAGGAGACCGCCGCGCTGGCCGACGCCATGACCAAGGCGGCCGAGACCCGGCGTCAGGCGCGGCCGATTATTAACGGCCGCGACGCGGACGACGCCGACGGCCAGTGGGCGGATATCTGCAGCCCCACCGACACCGGGCAACGGGTGGGCCGCGTGCTGTGGGCCGGCCCCTCGCAACTGGAACAGGCGCTGGCCGGCGCCGCCGCGGCCTGGCCGCGCTGGGCGGCGACACCGGTCGAGGAACGCGCCCGCGCCCTGGAGCGCCTGGCCGATCTCTACGAGACGCACACGGCCGAGCTCATGACCCTCTGTACCCTGGAGGGCGGCAAGACGCTGCGCGATGGCATCGCCGAAGTCCGCGAGGCGGTGGACTTCTGCCGTTACTACGCCGCCCAGGCACGACGGCTGATGGGCGAGCCGACGCCGCTGCCCGGACCCACCGGCGAGACCAACGCGCTACAACTCCATGGCCGCGGCACGTATCTGTGCATCAGCCCCTGGAACCTGCCGCTGGCGATCTTCACCGGTCAGATCACCGCCGCCCTGGCCGCCGGCAACGCGGTGATCGCCAAGCCGGCGGAGCAGACACCGCTGATCGCCCACCGGGCGGTGACGCTTATGCACGAGGCGGGCATCCCTGGCGACGTGCTCCACCTGCTACCCGGCGAGGGCGGGCGCATCGGGCCGCCGCTGGTCGCCGACCGGCGCATCGACGGCGTGGCCTTCACCGGCTCGGTCGCCACCGCGCAGCAGATCCACCGCACCCTGGCCGGGCGCGAAGGACCCATCGTCCCCCTGATCGCTGAGACCGGCGGCCTCAACGCCATGGTCGTGGACTCCAGCGCCCTGCCCGAGCAGGCAGTGGTGGATGTCCTGCGCTCGGCGTTCTTCAGTACCGGTCAGCGCTGCTCGGCGCTGCGCCTGCTTTGCCTCCAGGAAGACATCGCCGAACCTTTTCTAGAGATGCTGCGCGGTGCCATGGACGCCCTGCGGGTCGGCGACCCGCGCTGGCTGGCCACCGACATCGGCCCGGTCATCGATGCCTCGGCCCGGGCCCGGCTGGAGGCCCACCATGAGGCGATGGCCGCCGCCGGCCGGGTGGTCCATCGAACACCTCTGGGCGACGCCGGAGCCCGCGGCCATTTTGTCCCCCCGTCGCTCTACCGGCTGGACGCCATCGAGGACCTGCAGGAGGAGTTCTTTGGGCCGATGCTCCACTACACCACTTGGCGGGCGGGGGAACTCGAGTCGGTGGTGGAGCGGATCAACGCCGCCGGTTATGGGCTGACGTTCGGTGTGCACAGCCGCGTCGACAGTCATCGGGATGCGGCCACGCGGGCGATCCGCGCCGGCAACGCCTATGTGAACCGGGATATTGTCGGTGCGGTGGTCGGCTCGCAGCCCTTCGGCGGCGAAGGTCTGTCGGGCACCGGTTTCAAGGCGGGCGGTCCGAACTACCTACTGCGCTTCGTCAACGAGCGGGTGGTCACGGAGAACACGGCCGCGGCCGGGGGCAATGCCTCGCTCTTCGCCCTGGGCGAGGATGACGAGACGTAAGCGGCGAGGAGCCGGCGGGCAGGCGGTTCACCGCTTGGGCGATGCGGGCTGGCGAAGCCCGAGGACGGCTCGCTGCGGCCGTGGGAGGTGGGGGCGTCAACACGGCGCTGATGAGCGCACCCCTTCGGGGTCCCCTGCGCTGCTCTCCCCCTCGGGGCCGCGCGTAAAGCTCGCGCCGCTGCGCGGCGCTCGTGCGCTACGCGCTATGCGGTGCGAACCAGCAAAGGTTCGCACCGCATGCCCCGAGGGGGTTGCGCTGCTCGGTGCGCTCAATGCGCCGTGTTGACGCCCCCACCTCCCGCGGCCGCAGTATCCACCAGCTCTGGAGCGTTCCACCGCTCGGGCAGGTGGAACGTGTGCCCGCCGGCTCCTCGCCGCCGACTACGCCTCGTCATCCAGCCCCTCGAACAGCGGGGTCGAGAGATAGCGCTCGGCGCTAGAGGCGAGGATGACCACCAGACGCTGACCGGCCAGCTCCGGGCGCGCGGCCACCCGCACCGCCGCCGCCAATGCCGCGCCGCTGGAGATCCCGCAGGGAATCCCCTCCAATCGTGCCACACGACGACTCATGGCCAGCGCCTCAGCGTCCTCCACCTGCAGGGTCTCATCCACCAGCGCGGCATCCAGGGTCTCCGGCAGGAAGCCGGCGCCAATACCCTGCAGGCCGTGAGGGCCGGGCGCCCCGCCGGAGAGCACCGGCGAGCCGGCCGGCTCCACGGCGTAAGCCCGAAAGCCCGGCCGTCGCTCCTTGAGCAGCCCGGCCACACCAGTGAGCGTGCCCCCCGTCCCCACCCCGGCGATCAGCCCGTCCACGACACCGCCGGTGTCCTGCCAGATCTCCTCGGCCGTAGCGCGGCGATGGGCCCGGGGATTGGCGGAATTGCTGAACTGCCCCGGCTGGAAGCTGTCCGGGATCTCCTCAAGCAGCTCCTGGGCTCGCTCGATGGCACCGCGCATACCGACAGCCGGATCCGTCAACTCGACCCGTGCACCGTAGAAGGCGAAGAGCTTGCGGCGCTCGCTGGACATGTTCGCCGGCATGGTCAGGATCAGCCGATAACCCCGCGCGGCGGCGATAAAGGCCAGGCCGATGCCGGTGTTCCCTGAGGTGGGTTCAATCAGTGTGGAGCGACCTGGCGTGATACGGCCCTCGGCCTCCGCCGCCTCGATCATGGCCAGGGCGATGCGGTCCTTGACCGAGCTCAGCGGGTTGAACAGCTCCAGCTTGGCCAACAGCTCGGCCGCCAGACCCGCCTCGGCGCTCAGCCGCGGCAGGCCCACCAGCGGCGTATGCCCGATGGTGGCCACGAAGTCGTCGTAGATCCGCCCGCGCCCCGGCGCGGGTCCTTGCGTCTGCGTCATCCCACCTCCTGAGAACGGCCCCGCGCAAGCGTTTCCGATGTGCAGCAAAAGCCACCATTACGCTGCGCCGCGTCATTTGCAAAAGAGTGCATAGCCCCTATTCTGGGGAAAAAGCCGCAGGCAGGCACACCTGTCCAGGCGGCACCACCAAGGATAAGGATCCAGATCGAAGGGGGAGCAACCTTATGAGCCAGAAGACGGCACTGGTGACCGGTGGCCTGGGCGGGCTGGGCGCAGCGGTCTGTGCGCGCCTGGGGCGCAGCGGACACACCGTGGTGACCACCTACACCTCGGACAACGGCCGTGTCGACAAGTGGCGCGAGCAGCTCCAGCAGCGGGGGGTAACCGGGCCCGTCCATGCGGTTCAGTGCGACGTCTCCGACTGGGATTCCTGTGTGGCCATGGCCGAGGCGATCCATGAGCAGGCAGGGCCCGTGGACATCCTGGTCAACAACGCCGGCATCACCAAGGACGGCAGCTTCAAGAAGATGACCCGGGAGAGCTGGGATGCGGTGATGCGGACCAACCTCGACAGCGTCTTCAACGTCACCAAGCAGTTCGCCGATGACATGGCCGGCCGCGGCTGGGGCCGGATCATCAACGTCGCCTCGGTCAACGGCCGCAAGGGCCAGTTCGGTCAATGCAACTACGCCGCCACCAAGGCCGGCATGCACGGTTTCACCATGTCCCTGGCGCGGGAGCTGGCGCGCAAGGGGGTGACGGTGAACACGGTCTCGCCCGGCTACCTGGCCACCGACATGGTCATGGCCATGAAAGAGGAAGCCCGCCAGCAGGTCATCGACACCATCCCGGTACAACGACTCGGTGAGCCCGACGAGGTGGCCTCGCTGATCGAGTATCTCGCCTCGGAGGACGCCGGCTTCATCACCGGCGCCAACCTCGACATCAACGGCGGCCTGCACATGGAGTGATCGCCGGTGGCGGGGGCGGCCCCGCCGCCCCCGCCTTCACCGCCCTAGTTGGCGTCCTCCACCCGGATCCGTTCCCGGTTGTCCTCCACGGTCGCCGGGCCCACGCCGCTGACGCGACTGAGGTCGTCGGCATCCCGGAAGGGACCGTTGGCCTCGCGCTCCTCGACGATCTCGGCCGCCCGCACTTCGCCGACGCCGGTCAGCCCGGCGGCGAGTTCTTCGGCACCGGCTTCATTGATGTCCACGCCCCCGGCGGCCTGGACAGCCCCGGCGGTGAGCGTGAGTGCGGTGAGGGTCGCGGGGATGGACGCGCGGATAGCGCCGCTGAGTTGCTCAGGCATGTCGGATCCTCCTTGATGCTTGTGCCTGTAAGTCGCCACTCCCTGGCGACGGACGACACCGTCTTGCGACGGCGTCGGTATTAATGTAGCAGCCCACCCCGGCCGGGCCAATCGGGGACGGCGCCGGCGTTCACCCGGCGGCGGCAATCTCGGCGCCGATCCCGGCGGCGGCGGCGGCAGGATCGTCGGCGGCGGTGATCGGGCGGCCGACGACCAGGTAATCACATCCGGCGGCCACCGCCGCAGCCGGGGTGGCGATGCGCTGCTGATCCCCGACCGCCGCCCCGGCCGGACGCACGCCGGGGGTGACCCGAAGCAGGCCACCGCCGAAGCGCTCACCGATGGCTGCGGCCTCCTCCGGCGAGCAGACCACGCCATCGAGCCCGCTGGAACGGGCCAGCCCGGCCAGCCGCAGCACCGCCTCACGCGGCGGCCCGGCCAGGCCGATCTCCTCGAGGGTGGCGGCGTCGTGGCTGGTCAGCACGGTGACCGCCGTGAGCAGGGTCTGCCCGTCGGCAGCCGCCACCGCCTCGCCGGCGGCCTCGAGCATCCGCCGTCCGCCAAGGGCGTGGACGTTGACCATCCAGACGCCGAGTTCCGCCGCCGCGCGGCAGGCACCGGCCACGGTATTGGGGATATCGTGGTACTTGAGGTCGAGGAAGACCTCGAACCCCCGCCCCTGGAGTCGCTCCACCAGCTGCGGTCCGGCGCGGGTGAACAGCTCCTTACCCACCTTCAGCCGACACAGCCGCGGATCGAGCTGCGCGGCCAGGGCCTCGGCCGGGGCCGCCGCGGGGAAGTCCAACGCCACGATCAGTCGCGGCCCGGCAGGTACGTTCATCCGCCCTCCGTCTCGTTCTGCGGTCGAATGCTCGCCCAGCTCTGGCAGCCGGGGCACTGCCAGAACAGGGTCCGCCCCGAGAAACCGCAGCGCCGGCAGCGGTAGAGGGCGCGACCGGCCTCCAGCTTCTCGAAGAGATCGAGCAGGATCTGCATCTCGCGCGGGTCGATGGGCTCACCCACCGAGTGGGTCAGCGCCACCAGGCGGCGGATGCCGTCCAGCGAGGGCTGCCGGCGCAGCATCAGCGTCAGCTCGCGGATCGCCGCCTGCGTGCCGCGGCGCTCACGGATGACCTCGGCCAGGCGGACCATCAGGCGGCCGTCCGGCATGCGCGTGACCGTATCCCGCAGGAAGGTCTCCATCTGCCCCGGGCGCCCCAGCCCGCGGTAGGCGGCGGCCAGGCCGTCGAGGATCTCGGGCAGCAGCGCCGGATCCTGCGTACCCACCGCCTCATACGCCTTGACCGCGGCCTTGTAGCGTCCCAGCTCGCGCTCCAGGTCACCGAGGAGCATGTTCGCCCGGGCACAGTCCGGGTCGGCACTCAGCGCCCGGCGTAGCGCCTTGCGGGCGTGCTCGGTGTACCCCCGGCTCAGGGCGTGGGCGGCCTGCTCGCAGCGCAACTGGCCGATCCGGACCCGATAGTCGCCCTCGCCCACCCGCTCCAGGTGCTCGGCGGTCTCGATGGCGCGGTCCCATTCGCGCTCATGCTCGTAGATGGTCAGCAGCCGGCGCAGGGCCTGATCGACGTGGGCGTCCTGCTCCACCACCTCCTGGAAGAGCTTCTCGGCCCGGTCGAAGACCCCTGCCTTCATGTAGTCCTCGCCCAGCGCGAGCAGCGCGTAGGTGCGCTGGCGTCGGGTCAGCGACGGACGGGCAATGAGGTTCTGGTGGATGCGGATGGCCCGGTCGACCTCGCCCCGCCGACGGAAGACGCTGCCCAGCGCCAGGTGGGTCTCAGCGGTATCGCTGTCGACCTCGACCATGCGGGTGAACACCTCCAGCGCCTTGTCTCGCTCCTCGTTGAGCAGGTAGTTGAGGCCCTGGAAGTAAGCATCCGAGATCGGAGGGGAGTAGGAATCGTGGTGCTCGTCACCTCCGCCGCGCCGGCCGATCCACCATCCGGAAAGGGCGGCTACTGGCAGCAGTAGCCACAGCAGCTCGTGCATCGGGGTCAGTCACTGTCTCCCAGCGGCACGCGGCGCATGGCCTGCAGCTGCCGCTCGGCGTAGCCGAGCTGCCGCCGGAGCCGGGAGACTTCGCGGCGACGGCGCCAGACGGCGCCGATGCTGGTCAGGGCGCCGAGGGCGGCGCCGACGATGAGCGTGATCACCAGGGCCACGGACAGCGCCACCTGGAACTCCGCGAAGAAGACATCCACGGCGACCGGATCCGCATTCAGCACGGAGAAGGCAAGCCCGATAAGAATGATCAGAAGGATACCGATGATGGCGAATATGCGTCGCATGGGCCGGCTCTCACCCTCTATGGCTGGAAACGATTCACTGCGAGCGCAGCGGCGCCTGGTGGCGGCTGCTGTTTACGCGCTCCCGCAGCTCCTTACCCGGCTTGAAGTGTGGCACGTACTTGGCTGGCAGCGCCACGGGTTCTCCGGTCTTGGGGTTGCGGCCCATCCGCGCTGGGCGGTGGTGGAGGGAAAAGCTCCCGAAGCCGCGGATCTCGATCCGCTCGCCGTTGGCCAGGGTCTCGCTCATGTGCTCGAGCATCTTCTTGACCGCGTCTTCAACGTCCTTGTGAGCCAGATGCGGCTGCTTGGACGCAATGGCCTCAATGAGCTCGGACTTCGTCATGGGTCGGGGGTCTCTGCTTGCTGGCTCGGATCGGCGGGACCGGGGGGCGCACGGCCCCCCGGGGTCACCGGACTCAGTTGTCCTGGTTGCCCTTCATCTGCTCCTTGAGCAGATCGCCGAGCTGCGTGGTGCCGGCACTCGGCCCCGGGCGGGCGTGCTCCTGCACCGCCACCTGCTCCTCCTCGGCCTCCTGGGCACGCAGGGAGAGGTTGACCGTGCGGTTGCGACGATCGACGCCGACGAACTTGGCCTCGAGCTCCTGCCCCTCCTCAAGGACCGAGCGGGCGTCCTCGACGCGCTCCTTGGCCAGGTCCGAGGCGCGGATGTAGCCCTCGACACCGCCGCCGACGTCCAGGGTCGCGCCCTTGGCCTCGACGGAGAGGATCTTGGCCTTGACCGTGGCGCCCTTCTGGTGGTCGGCCAGCCACTGGCTCAGCGGATCCTGCTCCAGCTGCTTGATGCCCAGCGAGATGCGCTCACGCTCGGGGTCGATCGACAGGACGACGGTCTCGACCTCCTCGCCCTTGCGGTAGTTGCGCACCGCCTCCTCGCCGGCCTCGTCCCAGGACAGGTCGGAGAGGTGAACCAGGCCGTCGATGCCGCCCTCCAGGCCGACGAAGATGCCGAAATCGGTGATCGACTTGATCTGACCGACGACGCGATCGCCCTTGGCGTATTTGGCGGCGAACTCATCCCACGGGTTCGGCTGACACTGCTTCATACCCAGCGAGATGCGGCGGCGCTCCTCGTCGATGTCGAGGATCATCACCTCGACGTCGTCGCCGACCGCAACCAGCTTCGCCGGATTGACGTTCTTGTTGGTCCAGTCCATCTCGGAGACGTGGACCAGGCCCTCGACGCCCTCCTCGATCTCGACGAAGCAGCCGTACTCGGTGATGTTGGTGACCTTGCCCGGCACGCGCGCCCCCTCCGGGTAGCGCTGCGCGATGGCCTCCCACGGGTCAGCGCCGAGCTGCTTGAGGCCGAGCGAGACGCGGTTGCGCTCGCGGTCGAACTTGAGCACCTTGACCTCGATCTCCTGGCCGACCTCGACCACCTCCGAGGGGTTCTTGACCCGGCGCCAGGCCATGTCGGTGATGTGCAGCAGGCCGTCGATGCCGCCGAGGTCGACGAAGGCGCCGTAGTCGGTCAGGTTCTTGACGATGCCCTTGAGGGTCTCGCCCTCCTGGAGCTTCTCGAGCAGGGCCTCGCGCTCGGCGCTGTACTCCTCCTCGACCACCGCGCGGCGGGAGACCACCACGTTGTTGCGACGGGCATCGAGCTTGATGACCTTGAACTCGAGGTCCTTGCCTTCCAGATAGGTGGTGTCGCGCACGGGGCGGATGTCCACCAGGGAGCCGGGCAGGAAGGCGCGGATGTGGCCCAGATCGACGGTGAAACCGCCCTTGACCTTGCCGCTGATCTGACCGGACACGGTCTCGCTGTTCTCGTAGGCCTTCTCGAGGGCACGCCAGGCGTAGGCGCGCTTGGCCCGCTCGCGGGAGAGCCGCGTTTCGCCGAAGCCGTCCTCGACGGTGTCGAGGGCCACCTCGACCTCGTCGCCGACGTTCACCTCCAGGTTCCCGGCCTCGTCATAGAACTGCGAGACAGGGATCACCGCCTCGGACTTGAGGCCGGCGTTGACGATCACGTCCTCGTTGTCGATCCCCACGACCTTCGCCGTAACAATGGCGCCAGGCCGCATATCGGTGTTCGCAAGGCTCTCCTCAAAGAGTTCCGCAAAGCTTTCGGTCATCGCTCAGTCGATCCAGGACCGTGTCACGGTCAGTTGTTGGTGGTGGATTTCGGCGGCCACGGCCGCCGGCCCTTCCTTGAATACGATTTACGGCCGCCTGCCACCCCGCGGGGGGCGGCGGCGACGCGCTTGTGCCGATTATCCCAGCCGTCCCCGCACTTGCGCCAGTACCCGTTCGATCACCGTTTCGATGGCCAGGCCAGTGGTATCGAGGTATTCGGCGTCCGGGGCGGGCTTCAGTGGCGCCGTGGTACGGGAGGCGTCGCGTCGGTCTCGCTCGGCTATCTCTTCCGACAGGCTCGCAAGGCTAACATCGGCCCCCTGCTCCTTCAACTGGTTATAGCGCCGCCGCGCGCGCTCCTCGGCGCTGGCGGTGAGAAAGACCTTCACCGGCGCGTCGGGGAAGACCACGGTGCCCATATCGCGGCCGTCGGCCACCAGCCCCGGGGGGCGGCGGAAGTCGCGCTGACGCTGCAGGAGGGCGTCACGCACCGCCTGCAGAGCCGCCACCTGCGAGGCCAGGGCCCCGGTGGTCTCGGTGCGCAGCTCGGCCGAGACGTCGTCGCCGTCGAGGAGGATCCGCTCCGCCCCGTCGGCGACCCGAAACTCCGCCGGCAGCACGGCTGCCAGCTCGGCGGCCCGCGGCGCATCGTCGGCGGCCACACCCTGGCGCTGGCAGTAGAGCCCGGTCAGGCGGTAGAGGGCACCGCTGTCCAGGAAATGCCAGCCGAGGGCAAGCACCACGGCCTTGGCCACGGTGCCCTTTCCGGCCCCGCTGGGGCCGTCGATGGCAAGTACGGGAGGGGGATTGGTCTGGGTCATGAAGTTTCAGGTTTCGACGGTTAGGGTTCAGGGGGTATGGGCGGGCCCGGCGTCGACCTCCACCCCCATCCCCAGCCGGCGCAGCAGTTCCACAAAACCGGGGAAGGAGGTGCGCACGTTCTCGCAGGACTCGATCGCCACCGGGGCCTCGGCACGCAGGGCGGCGATGGCGAAGGCCATGGCGATGCGGTGGTCGGTATGGCTGTGCACCTGCCCACCGTCGAGCACCGGCCGGCCGACGATGCGGGCCCCATCCTCGCGAGGCTCGACCGTCACCCCCAGCGCCTGCAGGCCCTCGGCCATCACCGCGATGCGGTCGGACTCCTTAACGCGCAGCTCGGCGGCGCCGGTGAGCAGCGTCTCGCCCTCGGCGCAGGCGGCCGCGATGAACAGCGCCGGGAACTCGTCGATGGCCAGTGGCACCAGCTCCTCGGGGATGGCGATGCCACGCAGCCCGGCGGAACGCACCCGCAGGTCCGCCACCGGCTCGCCACCGACCTCGTCGGTACCCAGCACCTCGATATCGGCGCCCATGCGCCGGAGGATCTCCACCACGCCGGTGCGGGTGGGGTTCCAGCCGACATGGCGCAGGGTCAGGTCCGAGCCCGGGGCAATGCTCGCCGCGACCAGCAGGAAGGCGGCCGAGGAGATGTCCGCCGGGACGTCGACGCGGGTCCCGTACAGACGCCGCCCGCCCTCCAGGCAGACCGTGGCCAGATCGCGGGAGACCGGGTAACCGAACCCCTGGAGCATGCGCTCGGTGTGATCGCGGGTGGGGGCCGGCTCGGTGACGCAGGTGTGGCCGGCAGCGCGCATGCCGGCGAGCAGCAGCGCCGATTTCACCTGGGCGCTGGCCACCGGCAGCGTGTAATCGATGCCGGTCAGCGGGCTGCCTCCGTGGATGCGCAGCGGAGCGGTGCCGGCCTCGCTGGTGGTGATCCGCGCGCCCATCTCCGCCAGGGGCTCGGTGACCCGGCGCATCGGGCGACGGTTGAGCGAGGCATCGCCGGTGAGCACGGTGTCGAAGGGCAGCCCGGCCAGCAGTCCGGCGAGCAGGCGCATGGAGGTGCCGGAGTTGCCCACGTCCAGCTCGGAGGCCGGCGGACGCAGCCCTTCCCAGCCCACCCCGTGGACCGTCACCGCGCCGTGCTCCGGACCGTCGATGGCCACGCCGAGGGCGCGGAAGACCTCGATGGTGGCCAGGACGTCGGCCCCCTCGAGCAGACCGGTGACCTGCGTGGTGCCATCGGCCAGGGCGCCGAGCATCACCGCCCGGTGGGAGATCGACTTGTCCCCAGGGACCCGGGCCTCGCCGCGGATCGCCCCGCCCGGGGCGACCCGCCAGTTCTCGTTTTGCATCGCGCTCACGAGCGCCCCTCCAGCAAGCGCAGGAAGCCGGCGCGGGCCTCCTGGGCATTCTCGAACACACGCAGGACCCGATCGTCGTCACCGGCGGCCAGCGCGTCGGTCAGCCGCCCCAGATCCTCCTGGTAGCGGCGCAGTGCCGCGACCACATGCGCCCGGTTGGCGGTGCAGATATCCCGCCACATGGCCGGATCCGACGAAGCGATACGGGTGAAGTCGCGGAATCCGCCAGCGGCGTACTCAAAGATCTCCTGCCGGTCATCCCAGCCGGCCAGGGCATCCACCAGCGCATAGGCGAGCGCGTGCGGCAGATGGGAGGTGGCCGCCAGGACCTCATCGTGGTGATCGGCCTCCATGCGCACGACTTGGGCACCGGCCGCCCGCCACATGGCCGCGACGCGCTCGACCGCCTCCTCGGGGTTCTCCGCCGTGGGGGTCAGGATGACCCGACGGCGATCGTAGAGTTCGGCGAAGGCGGCCTCCACGCCGCTGTTCTCGGTGCCGGCGATCGGGTGGCCGGGCACCAGCCACGCCGGCGGCGTCCCGTAGACGGCACGGGCGTTCTCGATCACCGAGCCCTTGACGCTCCCGGCGTCGGTCACCACGGTACCGGGCTCCACCGCCCCCTCGAGGGCGGCCAGAACCCCGCGCATGGCACGCAGGGGTACGCAGATCACCACCAGATCGGCGCCTCGAACCGCCTCGGCGGGGTCGTGGCAACCGCGGTCGATGACCCCCAGCGCCCGGGCACGCTCCAGGTTGGCGGCGCTGCGCCCGCAGCCGACCACCTCTTCCACCGCTGCGTTGCGGCGCAGGGACAGGGCCAGCGATCCACCGATCAGGCCCACGCCGATGATCGCCAGGCGGCGGATCACGCCGTACCCCCGTGCAACTGCCGGGAGAGCGCGGCCAGGAAGGTGCGGTTCTCCACCGGCGTGCCCACGCTCACACGCAGGTGCCCGGGCAGGTCGTAGGCGTCCACCGGGCGGACGATAACCCCGCTGCGCAGCAGCCCCTCGTTGAGCTCCGCCGCCCGATCCCCTGCGTCGAAGGTCAGGAAGTTGCCGGCGGACGGCAGCGGGGCGAAGCCCAACTCCTCCAGGCCGCGGCGCAGTACTGCGCGCTGCTCGGTGTTGAGCGCCACCGAACGCTCCAGGTACTCGCAGTCGGCCAGCGACGCGACCGCCGCCGCCTGGGCCGGGCCCGAGCAGTTGAACGGCTGGCGCACGCGGTTCATCAGCTCGGCAACCGCCGGATGCGACAGGGCGTAGCCGGCCCGCAGGCCGCCGAGGCCGTGGACCTTCGAGAAGCTGCGGGTGACGATGAGATTCGGGTAATCGTCGAGCCAACGACTGGCATCGGGGTAGTCCGCCTCCTCCACCGCGTACTCGAAGTAGGCCTCGTCGACCACCGCCAGGGTCGTCGCCGGCACGGCGTCGAGAAACCGGCGCAGCGCCTCGCCCCCGACCCAGGTGCCGGTCGGGTTATTGGGGTTGGCGACGAAGACCACCTGGACCGATTCGTCCGTGGCGGCGGCCATCGCCTCCAGGTCGTGGCCGCGGGGCTGCTCCGGGTGCCCGGCGGGCAGCGCCGGTACCACCCGGGCCTCGGCCCCCGCCGCCTGGGTCACGATCGGGTAGACGGCGAAGGCGTGGGCCGAGAAGACTGCGCGGCGTCCAGGGCCGAGAAAGGTCTGCGCCACGAGGGCGAGGACATCGTTGGAACCGTTGCCCAGCGTCACCCGCCCCGGATCCACCCCGTGGCGCTCGCCGATGGCGTGCCGGAGTTCGAAGCCGTTGCCGTCCGGGTAGCGGTGACCGGCCTGGACCGCCGCGGTAGCAGCCTCCGCCGCCCGCGGCGAGGGCCCCAGCGGGTTCTCGTTGGAGGCGAGTTTGATCACCTCCTCGACGCCATACTCGCGCCGGAGCTCTTCGATGGGCTTGCCGGGCTCGTATGGGGCGAGGCCGCGAACGCCCGGATTGGCCAGCTCGAGGAATGCGGATTCGGATGCAGCCATGGATCAGATCGCCCTTGGATAGGAGCCGAGAACACGGAAGAGACTGGCACGCTGGCGCATCTCCTCCAGGGGGCCACGCAGGTGCTCGTCCCCGGCGTGCCCGAGGATGTCGATGAAGAACACGTACTCCCACACCCCCTGCTGGCGCGCCGGACGCGACTCGATCCGGGTCATGTCGATGCCGTTGCGCGCCAGCGGCTCAAGGAGCTGGAAGAGCAGCCCGGAGCGGTTGGCGCTGGAGACCACCAGCGAGGTCTTGTCGTGACCACTCGGCGGCGGGGACTGGTAGCCGAGAACCAGAAAGCGGGTGGTGTTGCCGTGGTAGTCCTCGATGCGCTCCTGGAGCAGCGGCACGCCGTAGCGCTCCGCCGCCGCCTCGCTGGCGATGGCCGCGGCGTTGGGCTCCAAGGCCGCCAGCCGGGCCGCCTCGGCGGTGCTGGAGACCGGATGGCGCTCGGCCTGCGGCAAATGGGTCTCGAGCCAGGCGCGGCACTGCGAGAGCCCCTGCTGGTGCGAGTAGACCCGTTCGACCGAGGTCAGCCCACCGGCGTGGCTGGCCAGGGCGTGGTGGATGCGCAGCTCCACCTCGCCAACGATGGCCAGCTCCGAGTCCAGGAAGCGGTCCAGGGTGTGGCTAACCACCCCCTCGGAGGAGTTCTCCACGGGGACCACGCCGTAATGCGCCGCCCCCGATTCCACCTCGCGGAATACGCCGCCGATGGTGGCCTGAGGCGACATGCCGGCATCGTGGCCGAAGTGCTTGCTGGCCGCCTCTTCGGTGAAGGTGCCCTGCGGGCCGAGGAAGGCGACGGTCAGCGGCTGCTGCAGCGCCCGGCACGCGGACATGACCTCGCGGAAGAGGACCGTGACCTGCTCACGGGTCAGCGGCCCCCGGTTGCGCTCGACGAGCCGCCGCAGGATCTCCGCCTCCCGCTCAGGCCGGTAGACCTTGAGCGCTTCACCGCGGCGGGCCTTGGCGCGGGCCACCTCCTCAGCCAGGCGAGCCCGCTCGCTGACCAGCTCGAGGATCTGGTCGTCGATCCCGTCGATCCGTTGCCGCAGCGCGGCCAGGTCGTCATTGTCGACGGACATCGCTCCCCCTCAGCGGATCACGCGGACCTTCAGAACCCCCTCGATGCCGCGCAGTTCCTCGGCCACCGCTTCCGGCACCTCGCCCTCGACGTCCACCAAGGTGTAGGCCAGGCGTTCCTGCGCCTTGTTGAACATGTCGTCGATGTTCAGACCGTGCTGCGCCAGCAGACTGGAGATCTGACCGAGCATGTTCGGCACGTTGGCGTTGACCACGCACAGGCGGTCGCCCTTGCCGCTGCGCGGCATGCTCATGTCCGGGAAGTTGACCGCGTTGCGCACGTTGCCGGTCTCCAGGTAATCGCGCACCTGATCGGCCACCATGATGGCGCAGTTCTCCTGGGCCTCGTGGGTCGATGCCCCGAGGTGCGGCAGCGTCACCGCCTGCGGATGGTCCTTGACGGCATTGCTGGGGAAGTCGCTGACGTAGGCGTGCAGACGCTCCTCGTTGAGTGCCTCGAGCACGTCGCCCTCATCCACCACCTCGGCGCGCGAGAAGTTGAGCAGCGTAGCCCCCTGGCGGGCCTGGGCCAGGCGCGAGGCGTTGATCAGCCCCCGGGTGGCGTCGATCAGCGGCACGTGGATGGTGATCATGTCCGAGCGCGCCATGACATCGCCCACGCTGTGCGCCGCCTCGACCCCGGAGTCCAGGGCCCAGGCGGCATCCACGGTGATCTGCGGGTCGAAACCGACGACCTTCATGCCCAGGGCCCGGGCGGTATTGGCCACCTGGACGCCGATGGCGCCGAGGCCAACCACGCCCAGGGTGCGCCCGGGCAGCTCAAAGCCGACGAAGCGCTTCTTGTTGGCCTCCATGGCCTCATGCAGCTCGGCGTCGCTGCCCTGCAGGCCCCGGGCATACTCCCAGGCCGGGCAGATGTTGCGCGCGGCCAGGAACAGCCCGGCGATGACCAGCTCCTTAACCGCGTTGGCGTTGGCACCCGGGGCATTGAACACCGGCACGCCGCGCTCGGTCATGTCCCCGACCGGGATGTTGTTGACGCCCGCCCCGGCGCGGCCGATGGCCACCACGGAATCGGGAACCTCCTGGCCGTGCAGGTCGGCGGAACGGACCAGGATGGCGTCCGGGTGCGCGATGTCCGACGAGGTCTCGAAACGCTCGCGGGGCAGCCGGTCCAGGCCCTTCACCGAGATGTTGTTCAGCGTGAGGATGCGGTACATGGGATTCACCCGTTTCGCCTCTCGAAGTCGGCCATGAACTCGATCAGCCGGTCGACACCGGCTTCGGGCATGGCGTTGTAGATCGAGGCCCGCATTCCACCGACCGAGCGGTGCCCCTTGAGGGTGGTCAGACCGGCCGCCTCGGCCTCCTCGAGGAAGGTCTTGTCGAGGCTGTCGTCGGCGAGCACGAAGGGTACGTTCATCCACGAGCGCGCCTGCGGGTCCACCGGGTTGCTGTAAAAGCCGGAACCGTCGATGGCGTCGTAGAGCTTCTGCGCCTTGCGGTGGTTAATCTCGGCCATCGCCTCGAGCCCGCCGAGCTCCTTGAGCCACTGGAAGACCAGCCCGGCAATGTAGAGCGGATAGGTGGCCGGCGTATTGAGCATGGAGTCGGCGTCGACCTGCTGCTTGTAGTCCCAGACCGTGGGGGTCTGCGGCATCGCCTGGCCGATCAGGTCCTCGCGGACGATGACCAGGGTCACGCCGGCCGGGCCGATGTTCTTCTGCGCCCCGGCGTAGATCAGGCCGTAGCGGCTGACGTCGATGGGCCGCGACAGCAGCGTCGAGGACATGTCGGCGACCAGCGGCTTGTCCCCGACGTCCGGCAGCCAGTGGAACTCCACGCCGCTGATCGTCTCGTTGGGGGTGAAGTGGACGTAGGCGGCGTCGTCGGAAAGCTGCCACTGCGACTGCGGCGGGATGTGCATCATGTCCGGCTCGCCGGAGGCGGCGACGTTAACGTCGCAGAACTTCTTCGCCTCGGCGATGGCCTTCTTGGACCACTGCCCGGTGTAGATGTAGTCGGCGCGCTGCCCGCCACGGAGCAGGTTCATCGGAATGGCCGAGAACTGGCCAGTAGCACCGCCCTGGAGAAAGAGCACCTTATAGTTGTCCGGGATCTGCAGCAGTTCCCGCAGGTCGGCCTCGGCCTTCTCGGCGATGGAGACGTACGCCTTGCCACGGTGGCTCATCTCCATGACCGACATGCCGGTGCCGTGCCAGTCGAGCATCTCGTCGGCGGCCTGGCGCATCACCGCCTCGGGGAGCATGGCCGGACCGGCGCTGAAGTTGAAGACTCTACTCATGCGGTGATCCTCGGTTGCGAAACACGAATTCCCGGG